>JAGTRX010000187.1 GCA_018262285.1 Pseudomonadota bacterium
CTTCTTGCAGGCACCTGATTACAATTTCTGCACCGCTGATCATCATTCTTGAGCCCAAAAAAGCTGTTGCCTAAAAGGGCGTAACCTTAATCGACCGCCACTTATCGGTCAAGGTACACTGGCATAACCCTGCGCTTTCCAAGGCTTTTACCCGGAAGAGACACCCTGGCATCACCCCGCGAATTATCGAGTTTTCTCGAATCTGTCGAACGCCGCGCATTCAAACAGGCCATGTTTGCCGTTCACGAAGAAGAAGCCGCTCTGGACATCGTTCAGGACAGCATGCTCAAGCTCGCCGAAAAATACGGCGACCACCCGGCCGACGAATTCCCGATGCTTTTCCAGCGCATCCTGCAGAACACCATCCGCGATTGGTATCGGCGCAGCAAGGTGCGCTCGATGTGGACCACCCTGCTGTCGGCATTCACGCCTGATGACGACGACGATGCCGACCCGCTGGAAACCCTGGCCGCCGACGAGGACACAAGTGGTGGCGGCATACGAACGCCGGAAAGCAAGCTGCTGCAAGCCCAGACGCTGAACATCATCGATGACGAAATCAAGAAACTTCCAGCCCGTCAACGGGAGGCATTCCTGATGCGTTACTGGGAGGACATGGACGTCGCCGAAACCGCTGCCGCCATGGGCTGCTCGGAAGGCAGCGTCAAAACCCATTGCTCACGCGCCACCCATGCGCTGGCTGCCGCGCTGTCCGCCCGAGGAATCAAGCTATGAACGAAGAACGTTACGCCCACCGGGTTCGCCAGACACTGAACCACGGCCTGCAGGACATTTCCCCGGCCGCCTCGCGACGCCTGGAAGCCGCACGCCACCTGGCACTATCGCGCCAGAAGCAGCCCGAGGCGCGGCTGGCACTGAGTGGCGACCTGGGTTCGCTTGCCTTCCTCCCAGGTTCGCCCATTCCCTACCTCAAGCAAATTCTTGCCGTCCTGGCGTTGCTGGCCGGCATGTGGTTGTCGTTTTACTGGCATAGCGTCCAGTACATCAGCGAACTGGAAGAAATCGATAGCGCCTTGCTGGCGGAAGACCTGCCCCCCGAGGCATTCATGGATGACGAATTCTTCACATGGTTAAAAGAAGACTCCTCGCCGGACTGATCCTTGGCTTGGTATTGGCTGGGCCACTACTGGCCAACCCGCCGACCACCGCCATCATCGGCACGCCCCCCCAACCCGGCTGGAGCTTGCTGTCGACCCAGCAGAAGATTTTTCTTGCCCCGCTGGCCGACGACTGGGACCAGATGGAAAACATCCGCCGCAAAAAATGGCTGGGTATCGCCGAGCGCTTTCCGCAGATGAGCGCCGAAGACCAGCAACGGGTCCAGCAGCGCATGCGCGAATGGGCCAGCCTATCTCCTGAAAAACGGGCCAAGATCCGCGACAGCTACAAGGAATTCAGACAATTGCCACGCGAAAAGCGGCAAGCAGTCCGACAAAAGTGGGAGAGTTTCTCGAACTTGTCTGATGACGAAAAGCAACGCATCAGGCAGGGCGGAAAATTGACCAAGACCGTCGCACCGAGCGACGAAGCCCCCGCCATTTCGCCGGCTACGGGTCGGTCGACCACAACCATTACCGAAACCGGCAAACACGCTGCCCCAACCTCTACCGAAATCGCCAAACCCTGATGAACACAGAACTACCCGGCATCGCCCGTCGACTGGCGAGCATGCTCTACGAAGGCCTGGTCGTCTTCGCCATCCTGCTCATCGGCTTTCTCATTCCGCAGGCCGTCCTGGCCGGTTTCGGCCTAAACCTGTCCGGCCGCCTGCTATGGCTGCACACGCTGCTGCTGCTGATGGCCTATTTCGTCTGGTGTTGGCTGAATGGCGGCCAGACCCTGCCGATGAAGACCTGGAAGCTGCGCATCGCCAACGCCGACGGCGGCCCGTTGCGTCCGCTCCAGGCCATACTGCGTTATCTGGCTGCCTGGCCAAGCATCCTGTTCTTCGGCATCGGTATTATCTGGGCCATTGTCGACAGGGACCGACAATTCCTGCACGACCGCATTGCCGGCAGCCGCATCCAGGCCACCAGCGACTAACGTCGCTCGACCCACCACAGCATGCCGATGGCCGCCAGCAGGAAAAGCACTGACGGAGATATCGCACTAGCCAATGGCGGCCAGGCATTGATCACCCCAAGATTTGAAAACAGGCCGTTCAGCATGTAGAACAGGATGCCGAACATCACGCCAGTGAAAATCTTCAAACTGACGCCCCCGACCCGATTGTGTGAATAACCGAAAGGCAAGGCCAGGGCGACCATGACCAGGACGCTCAACGGGTAAATCAGCTTCTTCCAGATGGCAATTTCGTAACGCTCTGTTTTCTGGTGGTTTTCCGACAAATGGCGGGTGTAATTGACCAACCCGAAGAGCGACATGCGCTCCGGCGCCACCATCAAAACCGACAACAAATCCGGGGTGACCGCAGATTGCCAGAGCTCGGTGTCGCTCGTCTCGACGCGCGCCGTATCGCCATCGAGCACCGTTCTGACCACCGCCTTCAGTTGCCAGCTATCTGGCGCCTGGAACTCGGCCTGCTCGGCATCGGTTACCGATTGCAGCGCATTGGCTTCATCAAAGCGGTAGATTCTGACCTTACTCAGACGCGCATCGGGACTTGCCTGACCAATATTGACAAAACTGCGCCCGTCCTTGACCCACAAACCGCTCTCGAACCCCTGCTGCGCGATGACGTTACTCAACGCTCGCGTGCGTAACTCCTGGGCCATGCGTTCGGAAAAGGGCACCAAACCCTCGCCGACCAGCAACGTAACAGCGGCGAGCAGGCCCGCCACCCGAAACAGGGTCATCAGCAAATCGCGGGTGGCCAGACCGGAAGCCCTCAACACGGTAATTTCTGAATGCCGCGCTAGGGTAGACAAGGAATACAGGGTGCCGATCAGTGCCGCGATGGGAATCAGCTCATAGACCAGCCCCGGCAGACTCAAGGCCACGAAGATCACCGCATGGCCGAGTTGGTAACCCCCCTTACCGACGCTGCGCAACTCGTTGATCAGGTCGAAAAAACTGAACAAGGCAAGAAAGGCGACCAGGACCAGCGCAATGGCGGCCAGAGACTCGCGCATCAGGTAGCGCTGATAGAGCCGGAGCTTGAACATTAGACGCCCCTCCTTTGCCACGGCATGCGCAGGGCAATCCGCCGGTAGAACAGCAGCAGCAGCGGCAACATCATCAGCGCATGGACGGCCCAAACGCCGATCCAGAACGACAGCTTTCCCTGGGCGACCCAGGCCTGACTGACCGAGATCAGATTGCTGTAGATGGCATAGATCAGGATGGCAATCAGCATGTTGGCCGAACGCCCGGCACGCGGATTGACGTAGGAAAGCGGAATGGCAAGCAGCGCGAGAATCAGGGCCGACACCGGCAACCCGATCCGCCAGACCAGTTCGCCACACGCCTGGTTGCTATCATCAAAAACAAGTTCGGTGATCGGCACCCGATTCGGCGAACGATCGGCCGGCTTGGCTTGGGCATCCTCGGAGCGCACACGATAGCGCTCGAATTCCATGACCTTGAAGGCCGGTGAGCCCGGCTCCACCTCGTAGCGCCGCCCATGCTCGAGCACTACGAAACGGTCGCCATTGGCCGCCACTTCCTGGTAACCCGAATTTGACATGACGACCCCCAACTTGCCGTCCTGCATTGAGGCCACGAAAACATTGCCGACCTGAGTGGCGTCGTCGGCCAGCGCCTCGACGAAGAAGACTCGCTCCCCCTTCCTTGCCTCACGGAAGGCGCCGGGCGAGACTTGCGACACGTCGCTGCGCGCCGACAAGCGCTGTTTGTAATCAGCCGTGCTGTAATTGGCCCAAGGCGACAGGAAACCGGATAAGGCGGCGATGGCCAGCACGATCGGTGCCGCAAACTTGACGACCGGCCGCACCCAGGCGGTCAGCGGCTGGCCGCAGGAAAACCAGACGACCATTTCGGAATCGCGGTAGGCCCGCGACAAACTGAGCAAAATGGCAACAAACAGGGTCAGTGACAGCAAAACCGGCATGAAATTGAGGGCGGCGAAACCAAGCAGCGACGCCACGGCTTCCGGCGCGATGCGACCGCCGGCCGCATCCTTGAGCAGACGGATCAACTGGGTGGAAGTCAGGATGGCCAGCAATGCAACGCTGATGCCGGCTGCCGCCTGGGCAAAC
>JAGTRX010000022.1 GCA_018262285.1 Pseudomonadota bacterium
CGTCGTTCCGCTGATGGCCTGATGGATATTGCCTTGCCGTCGGAACAACAAGCAGCGATTGAAAAAGTGCTGGACACATATCGCCAGCAAGGCCTCGATTTCCACGCCCTGCTCACGCGCCAGGCCGGCGCCCGCGTTTTCATTTCTGTCCATGTGCTGGTTCCGGGCGCGTGGACAGTGCAGCAAGGCCATGATCAGGCGGAAGGGATCGAGGCAGCCATCCGCACCGTATTACCCCACGCCCATGTGCTGACGCATCTGGAGCCCATCGAAGACAGCGTCTCGCACGACGACGACTGCCTCGATCGCAAGGATTCCTAAGCGCTATACGCTCCCCAGATTTCGGATGAGTTGCATCGTCCGTGCCGCAGCACCGGCATGCGCCGCAGCGAAAGTGAGTGCTGCCTGACGCATGGCCTGGCGGTCTTCCTTATTGGCCAAAAGAGTGTTGACGCCATCTGCCAGTTCCGCCGGGTCGCTGACGCGGCGAGCGGCGCCACAAGCGATGGCATCTTCGGTTGCCTGCTCGAAATTAAAGGTGTGCGGACCGACTAAAATCGGGCAACCACAAGCCGCTGCCTCGATCAAGTTTTGGCCGCCCAGCGGCAGGAGGCTGCCGCCGATGAACGCCAGGTCGGACAGCGTGTAATAAGCCACCATTTCGCCCATGCTGTCACCGAGCCAGACGCGTGTCTCCTTCGTGGGCAAACCGCTGCTGCGCCGTTGCGTCGGCAATTGCTGCCGAGCGAGCAGCCCGGCGACTTCGTCAAAGCGCTGCGGGTGGCGTGGCACCAGCAGCAACAGGGCATCCGGCGTCGCCACACGATTCCATGCCACCAGCACCAGTTCTTCTTCACCTTCGCGCGTGCTGGCTGCCAGCCAGACCAGCCGATCACCGATGGCTTGTCGCCACTGCCGCCCCAACTCCTGCATTTCTGCCGGCAGGGGAACATCGAATTTCAGGTTGCCGCAAACCAGAACCGGCGAGACGCCGAGCAGTCGCAGGCGCTGGGCATCGAGCTCGGTTTGTGCGGCCGCCCCCGCCAGCGATTCAAAAGCACGGGCTGCCAGGCGGCCAGCACGCTGATAACCTTGCGCCGAATCTATGGAGAGCCGCGCATTGGCGAGAACGACCGGAATTTTGCGCTGCTGGCAGATGGCCAGCAGATTGGGCCAGATTTCGGTTTCCATCAGTAGCCCCAAGCGGGGCTGGAAATGGTCGAGAAAGCGGCGGACGGCGCCGGGCGTGTCATAGGGCAGATAAGCCTGCAGCACAGAATTGCCATAGACTTTTTGCCCCGCTTCGCGGCCGGTCGGGGTCATGCCGGTGATCAACAACTGATGATCAGGATATTGCGCCTGCAAGGCTTTGACCAGTGGTTCGGCAGCGCGGGTTTCGCCCACCGAAACGGCATGTATCCAGATGAGTGGCCGGTCGCTGGTTCGCGTGTACAGGCCGCGACGCTCGTCGGTGTGTTCAAAATATTCGGGCTGTTGGCGACCTTTCCGGTACAGGCGCAACCAGATGAGCGGCAGGGCGGCATAAAACAACAGGGTGTAAAGAAAGCGGATCATTGGCGCCTACAGGTGAGGAAAGCTTTGAGAACGGCAGCAACTTGCGGGATTGTCCCTTGTCCGCCAAGATTACGGAAGGGCGCTGTGCCCAGAATCCCCTTGAATTCGGGCTCATCAGTGGCAAGGATATTAACGACCGGGCAGCCGAGGGCAGCAGCAAGATGGGCAAGGTCATTGTTTTCGCCAATACTGCCGACAGCGCCCGCCAGCAGGCCAGCCCTTGCCTCGGCACCAAGGGGCGGCGCAATGATGGCATCGGGAATGGCGGCAGCGATTGAAACGGCACGCGCACGCTCTTCTTCCGATTCGGTGATAAGCACGATGGCGTTACCCTGTTTCTGCAAAGATTGGCCAAGTTCGATCCAGCAAGCTTCCGGCCAATGTTGGCTAAGGGCTGGCAGAAAGACGACGTAGGCTTGGGCGGGTAGCCAGTCGGCGCTAAGTGGCGCCGCGCTGATACCGTAATCGAGTGGCGTCTCAAGCGGCAGTTCAATGGCGGCGGCGGCCAGCCAGCGCTTGCGTTCCACAGCATTTACGTTTTTGGGAATAAGGAAAGCAGCGTCGTAAAAGCGCGCCGCTCTTGGATTTTGTGCCGCTGCCAAATCGTAGCCACAAGTTGGCCCACAAAACTGGCGGGCGAGCAGGGCGCTGAAGAACGTACCGTGCAGATCAAGCACTGCGTCGTAATCGGCCGCTTTCAAAGCGCGCCGAAAATCCCGCATTTCACGCCAGGTTTTGGCTGAAAAAAGCTGTCGTCGCCAGCGCTGTGTGGCGATCGGCAGAATGCGGTCGACGGCAGGATGCAGGCGCACAATGGCGGCAAACGCTTCTTCAACGCAGCAGTCGATAGCCAGCTTGGGAAATTCCCGGCGCAGATCGCTGACCACCGGTAAGGCATGAACGACGCCTTGGAGCGAGGAAGTTTGAACGATAAGAACGCGCATCGGCCGATTATGCTTGATTCCCGGTTTGAAGGATAATTGCGCCCTGACGAATCTTCTGGAGTTTTGCCATGGCTGACCGCGATTTCATCATTGCGCCGAGCATTCTTTCCGCCAATTTTGCCAAGCTGGGCGAAGAAGTGGCGAACGTCATCGCCGCTGGTGCCGACTGGGTGCACTTCGACGTCATGGACAACCATTACGTGCCTAATCTCACTATCGGCCCGTTGGTGTGCGAGGCGATTCGGCCTTGCACTACGGCGCCGATTGACGTACATCTGATGGTCAAGCCAGTTGATCGCATCATTCCCGATTTCGCCAAGGCCGGCGCCAATATCATCACCTTCCACCCTGAGGCCTCTGATCACATCGACCGCACTTTGGGGCTGATTCGCGATCAAGGTTGCCAGGCCGGGCTAGTGTTCAACCCGGCGACACCGCTTGAGCTCATGGATTATGTGCTCGACAAACTTGATCTCGTCTTGTTAATGAGTGTCAATCCCGGTTTTGGCGGGCAGAAATTCATTCCGGCGACGCTGGCCAAGGCACGGCAGACGCGGGCGAAACTCGATGCCTACGAACAACAAAGCGGTCGCCACATCCGGCTGGAAATCGACGGCGGGGTGAACGTCGGCAATATTGCCGAAATTGCGGGTGCCGGCGTCGACAGTTTTGTTGCCGGTTCGGCGGTTTTCGGGGCGCGCAAGGAAAGCGATCCACATCGCTATGATTCGGTGCTGGCGGCCTTGCGGAATGAGCTATCAAAGGCATGAAGGTTTGCTCGGTCACTTTCGACCTTGATGGTACCTTGCTTGACACCCTGGCCGATCTGACCGAGGCCTGTCAGGCCATGCTCACTGAACTGGGGCAACCATCGCGCCAACGCGAAGAAATCGCCGGTTTTGTCGGCAATGGCATGGCTGTGCTGGTTGAGCGCTGCCTGACACGGGAACGAGCGCCCTCAGAAGCAGAATTGGTGGCTGCAATTACCGCCTTTCGCCGCCATTACGCCGAGGCCAACGGCCGCAATACGCAGTTTTATCCCGGCGTTCAGCAAGGACTGCGGCTTTTTCGCAACGCTGGTTTCAAAATGGCTGTGGTGACCAACAAGCCGGCGGAATTTACCGGCATGCTGCTCGAACGCGTCGGTATTTCTGAATTTTTCGATGCGCTGGTTTGCGGCGATACCACGGCCTACAAGAAGCCGCATCCCGAGCCCATTCATCACGCCTGCCGGCTGATGGGAACGCAGCCGGGCGAAAATCTGCACATTGGCGATTCCATCAACGACATCCAGTCTGCCCGTGCCGCGGGCAGTGTCGTATTTTATGTTCCATACGGATACCACGAAGGCGAGCCGGTGGACAGCGCCGATTGCGATGCGCTAGTATCCGATCTGGTTGCCGCCTTTGAGCGGCTCAAAACTTTCTGAAATCCCGCAAAAACATGAAGAAATCGCAAAACTGGAAAGAATGGCGCGGTTGGCGTGGCTGGCGCCGCTGATCCATTGCCTTTTCCTGCTTTTTCTTCCAATTAGTTCACCGTTTTTGTGAGGTTCCCCATGACTGAAACCGAATTCAACGCTCTGGCGGCGCAAGGCTACAACCGCATTCCCGTCACGCTCGAAACTTTTGCCGATCTCGACACGCCGCTTTCCATTTATTTGAAGCTGGCGAACGCGCCCTATACCTACCTGCTCGAATCGGTGCAGGGCGGCGAGCGTTTTGGCCGCTACTCCTTTATTGGTCTGGCCTGCCAGACGCGCATTGCCGTCTATGGCCATGAAGTGCTGGTGCTGACCGGCAACCGCATTGCCGAGCGCGAGCACGACACCAATCCGCTCGACTTCATTGGCAAGTTCATGAAGCGTTTCCGCGCCGCGCCCTCTGATGGTCTGCCGCGCTTTTGTGGCGGCCTGGTGGGCGCCTTCGGCTATGACACCGTGCGCTATGTCGAAACGCGTTTGACCCGCACCCAGAAGCCGGGTGATCTCGGTACGCCGGATATTCTGCTGCTGCTCTCGGAAGAAATTGCTGTCGTCGATAACCTGTCCGGCAAATTGACGCTGGTCGTCTATGCCGAACCTGGTGTTCCGGGTGCCTATCAGAAAGCGCGGACGCGGCTGAAGGAATTGCTGGCCAAGTTGCGCTCGCCCGTGCCCATCCCGACTGAAACCCCCGCCCAATCAGCGCCGGCCAATTCGGTTTTTGGTGAGGCCGCTTTCAAACGTGCAGTGCAGAAGGCCAAACAGTACATCAAGGATGGCGACATCATGCAGGTGGTGTTGTCGCAGCGCATGACCAAGCCTTTTGCCGCCAGTCCGATGGCGCTCTACCGCAGCCTGCGCAGCCTCAATCCCTCGCCCTACATGTTCTATTACAACTGCGAGGATTTCCACATCGTCGGTTCCTCACCGGAAATCCTGGTGCGGCTCGAAGGTGATACGGTGACGCTGCGGCCGATTGCCGGCACCCGCAAGCGCGGCGGTTCGCCCGAGGAAGATGAGGCACTCGGCGTCGAACTGTTGGCCGATGAAAAAGAACGGGCCGAGCACGTCCAGTTGCTCGATCTCGGGCGTAACGACTGCGGCCGTGTTGCCGAAATCGGCACGGTGAAAGTCACCGAAAACATGATGATTGAGCGTTACTCGCACGTGATGCACATCGTCTCCAACGTCGAAGGCAAGTTGCAGCTCGGTTTGACGGCACTCGATGTACTCAAGGCGACTTTTCCGGCCGGCACGGTTTCCGGTGCGCCCAAGGTACGGGCGATGGAAATCATTGACGAACTCGAACCGGTCAAACGCGGCATTTATGCTGGCGCGGTGGGTTATCTCGGCTTTCATGGCGACATGGATCTGGCCATTGCCATCCGCACGGCGGTGCTGAAGGATGGCCAACTCAATGTCCAGGTGGGCGCCGGCATCGTCGCCGATTCCGATCCGGCTGCCGAATGGCAGGAAACGCAAAACAAGGCGAGGGCTGTCCTGCGCGCCGCCGAAATGGCGGAATGCGGGTTGGACACCCGTTTCGACTGAGCCTTCGGTTTGACCCGCCTGTCGCTGTCAGGTAAATTGCCGCCTTTTTCCGGCGGGTATTTTGTTGGGCGTTGCAGTGGCCGGAACTTGACCGAAGGAGAGTAGGACAATGAGACTGATTCTGTTGGGAGCACCGGGTGCGGGCAAGGGAACGCAAGCCAAATTCATTTGCGAGAAGTTTGGCATTCCCCAGATTTCCACCGGCGACATGTTGCGCGCCCAAGTCAAGGCGGGAACGCCGCTCGGGCTGGAGGCCAAGAAACACATGGATAGCGGCGGCCTGGTTCCCGATGCAGTCATCATCGGTATGGTCAAACAACGTCTACAGGAAGCCGATTGCCAGAGCGGTTATCTGTTCGACGGTTTCCCGCGCACCATTCCACAAGCCGAGGCGATGAAGGAAGCCGGCGTTGCCATCGATTTTGTTGTCGAAGTCGACGTACCGGACAGCGACATCGTCGAGCGCATGGCGGGACGCCGCGCCCATCTGCCCTCGGGCCGCACCTACCATGTCAAGTTCAACCCGCCCAAGGTCGAAGGCAAGGATGACGTCACCGGCGAAGATCTGGTGCAACGCGACGACGACAAGGAAGAAACCGTCAAGAAGCGTCTGGACGTTTATCACGCCCAGACCCAGCCACTGGTCGGCTTCTATGGCAACTGGGCGGCAACCGGCGCTGCCGGTGCGCCGAAATTGCTCAAGGTGGCCGGTGTCGGCAGCGTCGAACAGATCAAGGACAGTGTTTTTGCTGCACTGAAGTAAGGAGAATATGATGGCGGTGAAAAACGCTTTTTATGCCCAGTCCGGCGGTGTCACCGCCGTCATCAATGCCTCGGCCTGCGGGGTTATCGAAACGGCGCGCCGCCATCCGGAAGTGATTGGCAAGGTTTTCGCCGGTCGCGACGGCATCGTCGGGGCGCTGACCGAAGACCTGATCGATACCAGCCTCGAGACGGACGCCGATATCGCCCGCCTGAAATACACCCCCTCCGGCGCTTTCGGCTCCTGCCGCTACAAGCTCAAAAGCATTGAAGAGCATCGCACCCAGTACGAACGCCTGATCGAGATCTGCAAGGCGCACGACATCGGTTATTTCTTCTACAACGGTGGCAATGATTCGATGGATACCGCCTGGAAAATTTCCGCAATTTCCGAAAAGCTTGGCTATCCGCTCATTTGCGTTGGCATTCCAAAAACGGTCGATAACGACCTGCCGATGACTGACTGCTGTCCAGGTTTTGGTTCGGTGGCCAAATATGTTGCCACTTCGATGCGCGAAGCCGGTTTCGATGTGGCGTCGATGGCACGCACCTCGACCAAGATTTTCGTCATGGAAGTGATGGGCCGCCACGCCGGCTGGATCACTGCTGCCTGTGGTTTGGCTTGCGAAGCTGAGGGACAACCGCCGCACATCCTGCTCTTCCCGGAAGTGCCCTTCAACCCGGAAGCTTTCCTGGCGCGCGTCAAGGAATGCGTCGAGCGTTATGGCTTCTGCACGGTGGGCGTTTCGGAAGGCTTGTCGGATGCAGAGGGCAAGCTGATTGCCGAGGCTGGCGGCAAGGATGCCTTCGGCCATTCGCAACTGGGCGGCGTCGGTCAGGTGATTGCTCAATTGATCAAGGACAAGCTGGGCTACAAATATCACTGGGCACTGGCCGATTACCTGCAACGAGCAGCCCGCCACATCGCCTCCAAAACCGATGTCGATCAGGCCTATGCTTTGGGCCAGCGTGCGGTTGAGCTGGCCATTTCCGGCCACAATGCCGTGATGCCGACCATCCTGCGTCTGGCCGACTCACCCTACCGCTGGGAACTCGGCACGGCAGAACTGAAAAACGTCGCCAATATCGAGCGCAAAATGCCGCCCGAATTCATCAGCGGCGACGGCTTCCACATCACCGACGCCTGCCGCGCCTATTTGCAACCGCTGATCGAAGGCGAAGATCCGCCGCCGTTCAAGAACGGTTTGCCCGATTACGTGCGGCTGAAGAATGTGGCGCTGGCGAAGAAACTGGCCGAGTTCAAGGTCTGAATAGAGCGAGGTATTTGAGACCACGAAAAACGTGGCTTACCCTCAGTTATTGCGGCTTTCACCAGCCGTATATTCGTCGCCCATAATCTGGATTTTTTGCGTTTCGGCATAGGCGCGCGCTTCAGCCGGGCTATCGAAAATCCGCTCAACGTCAAATTCCCGCCATTCCTTTTTGCCGTTGATGTCGACTTCGGTAACGCGTCGGGCAGCCGGAGTTTTCGGACAGATGTTCAGTAGCGAATATTTGGGATTGGCACTCATTTCCTTGCATTTCTGGCAACGCTCCGGGCCGCGCTGACAGTGGGCTTGGGCGATTTTCTTGATGACATGACAGCCGCTGTCGGCAGCGATTGCACAAGTTTGACTGGCAAGCAGTGTCATGAAGAGAAATATCCGTAGAAAACGGCTTGATGCAGGTAACACAACAATTTTCTTCTCAAGGCTTTTGGCTTTTGGCGTTTGCCGAACACAGAACCCGGGCGTGCACCCGGGCTTGTGTTTGGCACTGTTCAGCCGAATTCGCAGACTGAACGCTTACTTGCTACTCCAGACGTACCAGTTCGGGTTGACCCAGACCCAGTATCCGGATTTGCCTTGCTGTCCGCACCAGGCGCCACCGCCCCAGTGCCCATAATCACGGAAATTGCCATAACTACCGGCGTCAGCCGGGCAATTCAATATCTGGCGCAGGCCGGAATACTTGCCATTGACCGAAGCTTGTGGCGGCACTGCAGATTGTCCGGATTGCCCCTTGGCACCCCAGACATACCAGCTTGGCGCCACCCAGACCCAGTAGCCCGCCTTGCCCGTTTGTCCGCACCAGGCACCACCGCCCCAGTGACCATAATCCTTGAAATTGCCATATTTTGCGCCATCAGCCGGGCAGTTCAGCACCTGAATGAGTTCGGAGTACTTGCCACCGACGGTGGCGGCTTCCGGCACTTGATAAGCCTGCGCAGAAAAGGGTAGCAGCAGGGAACACAACAGAACAAAAACCAATCTGATCATGGAAATCTCCTTGTTTTGAAGGGCAAATCGTGCGGTGCCGCCGCAAGAACCATCGACGGCGAATGTCATGGGTAACGCGCCGTAATCGTGCGCTCTCGGCAGGTTGAAATCAAGTCCAATTTTGGGTGTCAAGCTTGCCCCCGCGTCAATTGGCACTGCCCGGCATTCCTTTGTTGGCGCCTGTGTTCAGCCTTGTCAGTGCTCGGCTTCGCGGTTGATGCTATTGGCCCAGGCCAGCGCCTGCGCCTGGCATTGGTTCAAGGTTCCCGCATCAAGCCCATGGCATTCCTGCAAGGCGCTTTCGGTTTCTTCCGGCGCGTCGCTTTCGGTAGCGGCGATCAATTTCAACAGGCTACCCAAGGCGCCACTGCCTTGGCATAGGGCGTCGCGCACTTCACTCGTGATGCCGAGTGGCGCAACGATCTCTTCGATAGGCATACCCATCAGGGCGGGCATGAGAGACATGATGCCGACCATGAAGGCACCGTCGGCATAAGAAATATTGCCTTTTTTCTGAGCACCGGCCAGCAGTTCCATCAGGCGGCCACGCGTGGCGGCCAGGTGCAAAAGTGGGCTGGTCGTGCCGCTGTGTGTGCCTGAAGCAAAGAGCAACAATTGCAGCCAGCGCTGCAGTTGGCGACGGCCGAGGATGGTGATGGCGTGGCGCAGCGAGGTAATGCGGACGGTAGTGCCAGCGCCGGCAGAGTTGGTCATGCGCAACAGATTGACAGTGAGCACCGGCTCCGGCTTGAAAGCGGCTTCCAGTTCGCTGGTTTCGGCATCGGACAGGAGCAGGCTCATCAGTCGCATGAGCGCGAGTTGTGAGTGGTTGGCTTTCTTGCCGGCAATCACTGTGGGTCGGGCGAAGTGGTAGCCTTGAAAGTAGTCAAAATCAAGCGCCATGCATTGTTCCATGCGCGCCTTTGAGTCCACCTTCTCTGCCACAAGAGCCTTGCCGAGGGGCCTCAGTCGCTTGACAAGGCGCTCCAGTTCATCCGGCGTTGGCCGCTGCGTGTTGACTTTGATGTAGTCCACCAGGCTGACCAGTTCCTGATGCTCGGAGGTGATTTCCAGGAAATCGTCCATGGCCAGTACAAAGCCCTTTTCCTTGAGTTCCCGGCAACGCGCCATGACGTCGGCGGTCATCGGTACAGTTTCGAGAATTTCGAGGACAACCGAGGATGGCGGCAGCAGCAGGAGCATGTCGCTGAACAGGAATTCGACTTCGACATTGATGAAACCCCGGCAATCGCCCAGTGCGTCGCCGATGGAAATTTCTGAAAAAGCATTGGCGATGACGGTGGCCGTGGCGGTGGAACTATCCGGAATTCTGGCGGCATTTCTCGCGCTGTTGCGGAAAAGAAGTTCGTAGGCAAACAGGTTTTGATTACGGTCGAGAATCGGCTGGCGGCCAAGATAAATTTGGGAGGCAGTAATGGCGTTCATGGCTGTGCTCAGTAGTCGGCTTCAGAATAAGAATGCGGATATGCGTAACAATTTGAGGGTCGTGACCATCAACCTTACAACAAGCGTAGCAGAATTATCGCAAGCTTTCAGTTGTCGGCTTCGCGATTGATATTACTGGCCCAGGTCAGCGCCTGGGTCAGGCAGCGGTTCAGGGTTTCATTGTCGAGTCCGGGGCAATTCGCCATGGCATTGGAAATGTCGGCGGGAGTGCCATATTCGGTAGTGGCAACGACTGCCAGCAAATTGCCGAGAGGGCCGCTGCCTTCACAAAGGGCGTCGTGCACTTCGCTGGTGATGCCCAGCGGCGCGATAATTTCGGCGATGGGCAGCCCCATTAGAGCCGGCATGAGCGACATGATGCCGACCATGAAGGCACCATCGGCAAAATTGGTGTCGTTGCGGCGCAGGGTCGCAGCCAGCAGTTCCATCAAGCGACCACGGGTGGCAGCAAGGTGTAACAGCGGGCTGGTGGTACCGCTCTGGTTTTTCGAGGCAAAGAGTAATAATTGCAGCCAGCGTTGCAACTGGCGACGACCCAGAATGGTGATGGCGTGCCGCAGCGAGGCGATGCGGACGGTACAACCGCAGCCGACGGAATTGGTCATGCGCAGCAAATTGACGGTAAGGTCGGGTTCGGGCTTGAAGGCGGTTTCCAGCTCGACGGTGTCGGCATCGGAATGGATAAGGTTCATCAGGCGCATCAAGGCCATTTGCGAGTGGTTAAGCTTCTTGCCGGCGATGATGGTCGGTTTGGCGAAGTAGTAGCCTTGGAAAAGCTCAAAGCCCAGGCTCATGCACAATTCCATCTGCTCGCGCGAATCGACCTTCTCGGCCAGCAGTTTCTTGTTGAGCGGCTTAAGCTTTTCTGCCAGTTTGATCAAGTCTTCGCGCGAAAGGGGTGGCAGATCGACTTTGATGATTTCGGCCAGATCGAGCAGCTCCTTGTATTCTGGCGAAACCTGAATGACGTCGTCAAGAGCAAGCGTAAAACCCTTTTCCTTGAGTTCGCGACAGCGCTGCACAACGGCCTCGGTAGCAGGTACGGTTTCCAGAATTTCCAACACCACGGACTGCATGGGTAACAGTTCGAGCAGGTCGCTGAACAGGAATTCTTCGTCGACATTGATAAAACCGAGGCAGCTGCCCAGCGCATCGCCAACCGAAAGTTCGGTAAAGGCATTGACGATAACGGTGGCCGTGGCAGAGGCGCCATCGCCATCCGTGATAACAGCGGCATTATGCGTGCCGCTGCGAAACAGCAGTTCGTAGGCAACCAGCTCCTGATTGCGGTCGAGGATGGGCTGACGACCTAAAAAAAGCTGGGCGGAAGAGACAATCGAATCAAGCATCCGGAAACGTTAGCACGATACCGGGCCAGACGGTAGTGAGGGCGCGCCTGAAATCCGATTGAATGCGCGCTAGTGCAACAGCATTGTCGGCTTCGAAGCGCAGGACGACAACCGGCGTGGTGTTGGAAGGCCGTGCCAAGCCAAAACCGTCGGCGTATTCGACGCGCACGCCATCGATGGTGATGATCTCGCGCGCCTCAGGAAATTGCGCTTCCTTTTTCAGCTTGTCGATCAGCGTGAAAGGCTCGCCTTCTGCCATTTTGATATTGAGTTCTGGTGTGCTGAAGGCGTTGGGTAACGCTTTCAGCACGGCGCTCGGGTCAGCGCTGCGTGAGACGATTTCGAGCAGGCGTGCAGCCGTGTAGAGCGCATCGTCAAAGCCGTACCAGCGCTCCTTGAAGAAAACGTGGCCGCTCATTTCCCCCGCCAGTGGTGCACCGGTTTCCTTCAACTTTTTCTTGATCAGGGCATGACCGGTGTTCCACATCAGGGGCGAACCGCCATGTTGCCTGATCCACGGCGCCAGCAGGCGTGTGCATTTGACGTCGTAAATGATTTCGCCACCGGGAACACGGGAAAGCACATCGGCGGCAAATAGCATGAGCTGACGATCCGGGAAGATGATTTCACCGTCCTTGGTGACAACGCCGAGGCGGTCGCCATCGCCATCAAAAGCCAGGCCGATTTCGGCATCGGTGGTTTTGAGAGCGGCGATGACGTCGGTGAGATTTTCCGGCTTGGAGGGATCGGGATGATGGTTGGGGAAAGTGCCGTCGACGTCGCAAAAAAGCGGCACGATGTCCACGCCGAGACATTTGAACAGCACAGGCGCAACGCCACCGGCAACGCCGTTGCCGCAATCCATGACCACTTTCATCGGACGGGAAATTTTGATGTCGTCGACGATGCGCCCGACGTAGGCACCGACAATATCGGCCTCGCTGCGCTTGCCCTGGCCGCAGAGCAGATTGCCGGCTTCAATGCGTGCCTTTAGCGCCTGAATTGCATCGCCAGCCAGCGTTTCACCGCCGATGACCATTTTGAGACCGTTGTAATCGGGCGGGTTGTGGCTACCGGTAACGGAGACGCAACTGTGGCAATCAAGGTGGTGGGCGGCAAAGTAAGTCACCGGCGTCGGCACACAGCCGACATCGATAGCATCCATGCCAGCGGCGGCAATACCGTCCATCAGCGCATTGGCGAGCTCAGAACCGGACAGGCGACCATCGCGGCCAACGGCGATGGCTTTCTGACAGCGCTCGAGAGCGAGGCTGCCAAGCGCCTGACCGATAAGCCGGACGATTTCAGGCGTCAGCGTTTTGCCGACAATGCCACGAATGTCATAGGCCTTGAAGATTTCCGAGGGGAGTGTTTTCATGGAGAAAAGCTTTCAGTGCAGGATGCGCGGCGAACCGGAACCCTCATTTAACACAGACGACGATTCGTCGCCGGCGGCAGAGGCGTGCCGGCTGACCAGTCGCCAGCCATGGGCGCCGCGCGAGTAGACGTGCGTAACGTAGAGGGGGCCGTGCGGCGTTTGGCTGTCGCCGACGAAAACAGTTTCGACCAGATGATGAATGGCAAGCAGCATGCCCTGCCAGTGGGCGATCAGGTTTGAGGAAAGACGCAGGCGACTGGTGCTGAAAATGTTGCGCCAGCTTTCACGAATGGGTTCAAGGCCAATGATCTGTGCGCCGGTCGGGTGCACGCAAACGGTCTCTTCATCGTCCGACCAGACGGCAATCAGGGCGTCGGCGTCACCCTTGTGCAGCGCTTCGTAAAATGCGGCTTCAGCATCTTCTGGTGTCGCGTGGAGAGAAGGACGTTTGGGCGCGTTCATGGCTCGAGCAGTTTTAGACAATGGATAAGCACCTGGTCGGGATCAAGTCCCTTCAGGCAATCGAGATGATTGAGCGGGCAGGTGCGCTTGAAACACGGGCTACATTTGAGTTGCAGCGAAAGGATGTGGGCACGATCAGACAGCGGTGGCGTAAAAGCCGGCGACGAGGAGCCAAAGAGCGCCGCCAGGGGCTTACCCACGGCAGCGGCAACGTGCATCAGGCCGGAGTCGTTGCAGACGGTCAGCTCGGCAGCAGCAATGAGGTCGATGGCCTGATCAAGACTGGTAACTCCACACAGGTTGCGGCAGATACCGGGTGCCAGTTCGGTGATGTCCTGCCCGACGGGAGCATCTTTGGCTGATCCAAGCAACCAGATATCGTGGCCGCGTTCAGCCAGGGCACGCGCCAGTGCCGCAAAGTGGCTGGGCGGCCAGCGCTTGGCCGGGCCATACTCGGCACCAGGGCAAAAGACGACAGGCCGGCGGTCGGTTTCCAGCCCCAGAGTTTTGCGGGCAGCAGCCTGCTGCTCCGAGCTGGAAATAAGAATTGGATAAGGAATGGGGCGTGGCGGTGGCGTGCCGGGAACTTCGGCCAACTGGGCAAAACGCTCGACCATGCGCGGCAGTTCGGTGGCGTTCAAGTGATGCCGACAATTGATCAGGCCATAACGTGCCTCGCCGGTAAAGCCGACACGCCGAGTTATGCCGGCAAAAAATGGAATCAGTGCCGACTTGAAGGAGTTGGGAAGAACAAAAGCGCATTCATAGGCGTGGCCGGCCAACTTTCGACCAAGGTGCCAGCGTTCCCGGAGCGCCAGTTCACCATGCGCAAAGGGATTATGGATGATTTCACCGGTTTCCGGCATTCGCTCGTAAACCGGCGCCACCCAAGCTGGTGCCAGGATATCGAGTTGCACATTGGGCAGCAAATGCCGCAGGCGAGCCAGCAGCGGCTGGGAAAGAATGGCGTCGCCAATCCAGGCAGGCGCGACAATCAGCGCTCGACGGTGGATAGGTTCGAACTCTGCGGTAGCCTCAATGTGCATGGCACCGGGTCGAAGGGTTATTTGGCAACCCTTCTCCCCTCCCCTTTTTCCCTTCTCAAGCGCCGCGCGGCGCGTCAGACTTTTGCCAGCCAGTCGCGATGCTGCTCGGAACGGCCATTGACGACATCGAAGAACTTGTCTTGTATCCGCTTGGTGATCGGGCCACGGTGGCCGGCGCCGATCTGGCGGCCATCAAGTTCGCGGATTGGCGTCACTTCGGCGGCAGTACCTGTGAAGAAGGCCTCGTCGGCGATATATACCGCATCGCGGGTAATGCGCTTCTCGATGACCGGCATGCCCATTTCTTCCGCCAACTGCATGACGGTGGCGCGGGTGATGCCTTCCAGGCAGGAAGTCAGGTCTGGCGTGTAGATTTTGCCATTCTTGACCACGAAGACGTTCTCGCCAGAACCTTCGGCGACATAGCCTTCCGGGTCGAGCAGCAGAGCTTCGTCGAAACCGCCGGCCAGTGCCTCATTATTAGCCAGAATGGAATTCATGTAGGCGCCACAAGCCTTGGCGCGCACCATCGTGATATTGACATGGTGACGGGTGAAGCTTGAAGTCTTGATGCGGATACCGCGTTCCATACCCTCTTCACCCAGATAAGCGCCCCAGGGCCAGGCAGCGACGATGATGTGCACCTTGGCACCCTTGGGTGAAACGCCCATTTTTTCCGAGCCGTAAAACGCCAGCGGGCGCAGGTAGCCGGAATCCATGCCGTTGGCGCGCAGGACTTCCTTGTGCGCTTCGTTGATGGCGTCCTTGTCGAAAGGCATTTCCATCTGGAAGATATGGGCCGAATTAAACAGGCGATCAGTGTGATCATTGAGCCGAAAAATGGCGGTGCCGATTTCGGTCTTGTAGGCGCGCACGCCTTCAAAAACGCCCATGCCGTAGTGCAGCGTATGCGTCAGGACGTGCGTGGTGGCATCGCGCCAGGGCACCAGTTTGCCGTCGTACCAGATGAAACCGTCGCGATCCGACATCGACATGATCTTTTCTCCCCTATGATTCATTGTCAAAAGGCAAATTCTAGCCGATTTCCTGCCTGATTTCGTCAGGTAGAATGCGCCTTTTGAGTGTTTGATGTGAAATGAGAATGATCTGGAAACCCAATGTAACGGTGGCGGCAGTAATTTTCCGCGATGGCAAGTATCTGCTGGTTGAGGAGGAAACCGAGGACGGCGTGCGCTTCAACCAGCCGGCCGGTCATCTCGAATGCAAGGAAAACCTGCTCGATGCCGTGGTGCGCGAGGCGCTCGAAGAAACTGCTTACCACTTCAAACCGACAGCCCTTTTGGGTATTTACAACTGGCGGCACGAAACTAAAAGCATCACTTACCTGCGTTTTGCCTTTACCGGCGAAATCATGGGTTGGGAAACCGAACGCAAGCTCGATAAAGGTATCATCGCGGCACGCTGGCTAACGGTGGAAGAAGTGAGAGCCTGTGCCGATAAGCATCGCAGCCCGCTTATCCTGCGCTGCATCGAAGACCACGCCGCCGGCAAGCGCTATCCGCTCGATCTGCTAGTGCACTACGACCAATAAATTACTTTCGAAGCGCTTGGATAGCTCTAACGCAGATAACCCGGCATCCTCGCTATTAACACCCCGTATCCGAACTGACTGGTTACACAGAAGCCAGAAAGCATAAAGCCCAGTCTTGAGAACCGGGCTTTATGCTTGATTTTATTGGTAGGCGGCGGGAGATTCGAGCTCCCGACCAACGGATTAAAAGCCGTAATTTATCTTTACAAATCTATGCATTGGCTTCGCCAATGCTCGCCAAAAACCGCCGAAACATGGCGGCTTTGTCACGTATGCAATTGGAGTTATGACTAACGGCCTCAAAGGCAACAATCGGTCAAACCGGTCTATTACTCTCGTCTCCTAATTTGCATGCACGTGCCCCAAGTGAATGAACATTGGTTTAAGGTAACATTCGCATCTCGTTATCAGTCTGAAAACGCTCATGAATAAAATTGGCCGCAACGATCCATGCCCCTGCGGTAGTGGTAAAAAACATAAACACTGCTGTTTTAGCAAACACACTGCCCAAACGGCGACCATGCCCCCAGATATGCCCCTGTTGTTTCGGCGTGCGATCGAGCATCACCAATGCGGGCGCCTGCAGCAGGCCGAGGCAATTTATCAGCAGATTCTTCGACAGGTGCCCAATCACGCAGAAACGCTACATTTGTTAGGTGCAATTCATTTCCAGCAAGGCAATCTTGATGGCGCTGCCGCAGTCATCAACCAAGCAATCAACGCCAGACCCTCTGAGCCAATCTATTACAACGATCTGGGCGTGGTTCTCAAGAAGCAAGGCAAGCTGAACGAAGCGGTCGCTTGTTATCGCAAAGCCCTTTCACTCAAACCGAATTTTGCCGAAGCACACCATAACCTGGGGAATGTATTCAGGGAGCAAGATAATCTGGTTGAGGCCGCAATCTCTTATCGACAAGCATTGTCGATTCTTCCCGATTATGTCGAAGCCTTTTGCAACCTGGCTTATGTTCTCAAGGCACAAGGTAGAGCAGATGAGGCAATTCAGAACTGTTTGGTAGCGCTCCGCCTGACTGAGAACGCCAAAGCAAAAATCTGTTTTGCTCAGATTATTCGGGGTATTGATTTCAAAAGCGCCGAGCCTGCGATTCGTGAATTGGTCACACGGGCAATTTCCGGGGCATGGTCCAACCCGGATGAGCTTTTAATTCCAGCGATCAGTCTGATTGCCCTGAACCAGGGCGTCAAGGAAGGAATTGAGCGCGCAAATAAAGCTTGGCCAAAGCAGTTGTCAGAGCAGGAATTATTTGGCGATTCCGGCTTGGCTTTGGTTGCCGATGACAAGTTGTTTCAGCTTACGTTGGAAACCATATCCGTCAATAGGATGGAATTCGAGCGGTTTTTAACCATGGCGCGCCATATTTTGCTTGATTCCGCCTTGAAAGTTGACTCCGGTGAATCGAAAAACAATGCTCTTGGTTTCTATTGTTCATTGGCTAGACAGTGCTTTATCAACGAATACATATTTGTTTGCACCGCTGAAGAAATATCTCAGGTCGAGTCCCTACACCAGAAACTGGTTGAGAAGCTGAAAACCAAAGCGCCCATACCCCCTTTGTGGTTGCCTGCGGTGGGCGCGTATTCTCCACTTAATACCGTGCCATCCGCTGATGCTTTGCTGGAAATGCGCTGGCCAGATGCAATCGCGGCGCTGTTGAAGCAGCAGATCAGCGAGCCAAGGGAAGAAATAAACCTTCGGAATGGCATTACACTGCTTACGGCTGTTGATAATGATTCTGCTCATGTCCAGAAACAATATGAGGAGAATCCTTATCCAAGGTGGGTGAAAGCTGGCCCGGCTGACCAGGTTTTAGTGAATGACTATTTTCATCAACATTTTCCGAAATCTTTGTTTCAATCGCTTGATAACAACAACCAAGCGGATATTTTAATTGCCGGATGCGGAACTGGTTTGCACTCCATAGAGGTGGCTCGTACTTTTCGAGGCGCCAAGGTGCTTGCTGTTGATTTGAGCTTGACAAGCCTTTCTTACGCCAAGCGAAAAACCGAAGAGCTTGGCTTGAAGAATATCGAGTATGCGCGTGCGGATATCTTAAAACTGGGTGACCTAAATCGAACTTTCGATATCGTCGAATCGGTTGGCGTGTTACATCACCTTGTGAATCCTATAGATGGTTGGCGAATTCTCCTCAATTTGCTAAAGCCCGGCGGTTTAATGAAGATCGGTCTTTACAGCGAACGTGCCAGGCAAGTCCATATTGCTGCCCGAAATTACATCGCCGAAGGGGGCTACAAAGACAGTGCAGAGGATATTCGCCGTTGCCGGCAAGACTTGATGGGAGATGAGCGATTCCGGAGCCTCTTGACGCGCAAGGATTTCTACGCAACCAGTGATTGCAGGGATCTTCTTTTCCATGTGCAAGAGTGCCGTTTTACGCCGCTTCAGATCAAAGAAATACTGGATACACTCGGTCTGACCTTTATCGGATTTGAACCACGCGACTTCAGGCAGTACCTGATGCGCTTTCCGGAAGATACGGCAAAGACAAATCTCGAAAACTGGGAGGCCTTCGAAATCGAAAACCCAGGCACCTTCCCCAATATGTTTCAATTTTGGGTGCAGAAGATTTGACGTTTTCAAGATAGTTCACTGGCAGATTTGGATTGTTGCGATGCCTTCAAATATCACGTTTTTGTCACGTCAAAAACAAAGTGGCTTAGGGATAAAACCCCTAAGCCACTAATTTAACTGGTAGGCGGTGGGAGATTCGAACTCCCGACCAACGGATTAAAAGTCCGCTGCTCTACCGACTGAGCTAACCGCCCAAAAGAGGGGCGGATTCTAAAGCGGGCAGCAAGCGCTGTCAAATTGAACATTCGGCCAAGATCAATGACGCCGAGCGGGTTCTGTTAGCAGTATCGGGTCGGATCCAGCATGCCGGCGGTGGCAAAACCCTCACGCCGCAGGCGGCAGGCATCGCAAACGCCGCAGGCGCGGCCTTCGCCATCAGCCTGATAGCAGGACACCGTAAGTCCATAGTCAACGCCCAGTGTCTTCCCGCGCTTAATGATTTCTGCTTTTGGTAGATCAATGAGTGGCGCGTGGATGGTCAGGTTTTGCCCTTCAACGCCAGCCTTGGTCGCCAGGTTGGCCATAGTCTGAAAAGCGGCAATGTAGTCGGGACGGCAATCCGGATACCCGGAATAATCGACTGCGTTAACACCAAGAAAGATGTCATGCGAACCAAGCACTTCTGCCCAGGCCAGGGCGAAGGAGAGCATGACGGTATTACGGGCGGGGACGTAGGTGACGGGAATGCCAGGTTCAACCCCAGTGACCGGAACATCAATACCGGAGTCGGTAAGGGCTGAACCACCAAATTGCGCCAAATCGATGCGAACGATACGGTGCTCGGAGGCACCCAAGGCTGCAGCGACAGTTGCAGCGGCATCCAATTCGGCACGATGACGCTGTCCGTAATCAAAGGACAGGCAATAGCAAATAAATCCCTGACTACGCGCAATGGCCAGACAGGTGGCGGAATCAAGCCCGCCGGAAAGCAGTACGACTGCCGGCAGGAGTGTCTGTTTTTTTGTCATTCTTGAATTTTTTTCGCATCTTCGTGCGGCGAGGCCAGCGCGCTCAGTTCGCGCTGCAAAATCGATTCGTCGCCAATGTTGAGTTCAACCAGACGACGCAGATGGATCATGCTATCAAGATCAATTTCGCGACAATTGAGACCTAGGCAACCGGCGCGATGGTGCGCCACTTCCATTTCCATACGGATATGGTCACCGCCATCGTTGAGCGCCAGTTCGAGGGTACAGGCATCTCCGGGTTGCGGGCTGACCGGTGCACCAATTTGAACCAGGGCACCCCTAAGAGAAAGATCGAGAACACTAACAGCAATCGCTTCTGAGTCCATCAGCAGCCTTGCCCTGGTCTTGAACAAAATACGCGAAAAATGGCGACGATTTTCTGAGTCCACTGGCTTGCCTCCCCCGAAAAACTATTTGCTCCGCATGTTACCCCAAAGCAGCTTGTGAAGCTGTAACTGAAAGCGCGCCGGCAAATGGTCAGCCAACATCCATTCGGCAAGCTGACGGGGCTCCATCAAGCCCTGCACCGGCGATATGAGCAATGGGCAGCAGGCGTCCAAACGGTGTTTTCGGATCACCTCGCAGACCCATTCGTAGTCGTTGCGCGAGGCAATGACGAATTTGATTTCGTCGCGGCTGTTGAGGTGCTGCAGATTGCCCCAAAGATTGTTGCCTTCTTCACCCGAATCGGGCGCCTTGAGATCCATGACTCGGCTAATCCGGCCATCCACTTCCGAAATATCAAGCGCACCGGAGGTTTCCAGCGAAACGTCATAGCCAGCATCGGCCAAAATAGTCAATAATGCCAGACACCCGGGCTGCGCCAGCGGCTCGCCGCCGGTAACGCAAACCTGACGCACCTGATGTTTCCGGACTTCGGCCAGAATGTCCTGGATTTCAATCGACTGGCCACCAGCAAAGGCATAGGCGCTGTCACACCAGCGACAACGCAAGGGGCATCCGGCAAGGCGGACAAATACCGTTGGCAGGCCGATACGCGAAGACTCTCCCTGCAGGGAGTAAAAAATCTCGCTGATCAGCAGGCTCGCCAAAAAACCTTACCTTTTCTTCAGGCGCTGCCTGGCCGTATCAGCGGCCGGCGCTTCCGGGTATTGCGCCAACAGGCTTTCAAGGGTGCGTCGGGCGGCAACCGGAGTTCCCAGTTCTTGCTGGCAGTTCGCCACCGCTAACAAAGCTTCCGGCGCCTTGGGGCTTTCTGGCCATTTGACCGCCAACTGGCTATAGACATCGATCGCCCGCTTGCAGTCACTCTGGGCGTAGAGCGCGTTGCCCAACCAGAGCTGGGCACCCGGTGCCAAAGAACTATTGGCGCGGTTGGTGACAAAGGCGGTCAGGGCAGCGGAAGCTTCCTTGTATTTCGCGGCTTTGAAGAGGTTGAGCGCCGCTTCGTACTCCTGGCTTTCGGTTGTTGCGTCAGCGCTGCCGGGTTTAACCGTTCCGGGCTTGGCGCTTTCAGCGCCACCTGGCACTGGCGGTTCCAGCTTGCGCAAGCGGGTGTCGGCATCCAGATAGAGATCCTGCACGCGCTTCTTGGCCATTTCCTGCTCATGCGTGACGCTTTCAAACTGGCCACGCAGCTTGGCATTTTCGTCACGCACGTTTTGTAGCTGACTGGACAAATCGAGTAGTCCACGCGAAAGCGTGTCGACCTGGACTTTGAGATCGGCAATTTGCTTGCGCGCCTCGCTGTCGTCAAACAGGCCGGCATGAGCCGAACCCGCTGCCAGACAGGTGAGCAGAAAAACGAGACGAAGCGGTTTCATGATTAAAACTCGCCGCTGCCAGTTACGCCCTTGTAGAGCATTTGAGCCCGGCGGTTCTGCGCCCAGGCCGCTTCATCATGGCCTTCCGCAGCCGGCTTTTCTTTGCCAAAACTGACGGCTTCAACCTGGTCTTCCTTGGCACCCAGCAGGATGAGATTGCGCTTGACCGCTTCCGCCCGCTTTTGACCCAATGAAAGGTTGTATTCACGGCTGCCGCGCTCGTCGGTATGACCCTGGATCAACATTTTGAAGTCGCGGTGACTGACCAGGAACTTGGCGTGCGCCGCGACCAGATCCTTGTATTCGTCCTTGATGTCGTACTTGTCGAGATCAAAATAAACGACGCGCTTGTAGAGCGTGCTCTTGGGGTCAGTCAGATCAAGAGGCAGCCCGGTCACCTTCTGGTCGCCGGCCACCACGGTGGTTACCGCTTGGCTACCCTGGCGATCCTCTACCGGCGCCTCCTTGATCGGTGTACTGGGGCAACCCGTCAGCAACAGTGCGAGCAGCGGGGCAATGAGGAGCAGTTTTTTCATGGTCGTTCTCCTGGAGAAATTAATGGGCATAGGGGCCCCAAGTCGGTTCGCGCACATCACCGCTGCCAATCGACAAGCGTTGCTTGATCTTGCCATCAATGGAAACGGAGGAGAGCACGCCGCGGCCGCCGATTTCAGTGGCAATCAGGATCATACGGCCGTTGGGAGCGAAAGTCGGGGATTCGTCCTTGCGCGAATCGGTCAGAACCTGGATCTGACGATTGGCAATATCCATGACCGCCAACTGGAAGTGGCCGTCACGTCTGGAAATAAAAGCAAGGCTCTTGCCATCGGGCGAAGGCCGGGGCGTCACGTTGTAGCTGCCTTCAAAGGAAATGCGCTGGGCGTCACCGCCGCTGGCTGACATACGGTAAATCTGCGGGCTGCCACCACGATCCGAGGTGAAATAAATATGGCCGCCATCGGGCGAGAAACGTGGCTCGGTGTCGATCCCCGAAGAACTGGAGAGACGCTGCAGACCACTGCCATCGGCGTTGATGAGATAGATCTGCGAACGGCCGTCCTTGGTCAGCACGATGGCCAAACGGCGGCCATCCGGCGACCAGGCTGGTGCCGAATTGGAACCCTTGAAATTGGCCAGGGTATGGCGCTGTCCGCTGGCCAATGAATGAATATAGATGATGGGTTTTTTGTTTTCGAAGGAAACATAGGCGATGCGGCCACCATCCGGTGACCAGGTCGGCGACATGATCGGCTCCCTGGAAACCAGCGCCGCCTGGGCATTTTGCCCGTCAGCATCGGCAATCTGCAACTGGTAACGCCCATTCGACTTGGTGACGTAGGCGATTCGAGTGGAGAACACTCCCTTTTCACCAGTCAGTTTTTCATGCACGTCATCGGCAATGCGATGCGCCGCCGCTCTCAGATGCGTCGGCGCTGTCAGGTAAGCCGCCCCCGAGAGTGCGACTCGTTTATTGACGTCGTAAAGCCGATAGCGCGCTTCCAGCCGCCCTTGCGCGGAAGTGGCAAGACTTCCAGCCACCACGGCATCGGCGCCTTTGTCCTTGAAACCAGAATAATCGACTGTAGACGATTCGGTCATGGGGGCTTCGCTCGTAACGAGCTTGAACTGGCCACTCGTTTCCAGATCGGAACGCAGCACCCCTAGCAAAGCTCTGGCGTTGGCCGGATCGCCGCCAAAATCGGGAACGGCAATCGGGATGCGGTTGGCGCCAGTACCGGCAATTTCGATGGTGAGCTGGGCATGGGCGCTGCCTCCCGCAAGCAGGGAGAACAAGGCAAGGGCAGGAATAAGTTTTTTCATGGTGTCGATTATAAGGCCTATCGGCATCCCTGTTCGTCGGGACAAAGCAGGAGTTCGAGATCACGGTTGAAGACGGCACCGTCATCGGACTTGGGCAGAGGTGAAGATTTCAGAATGGCGCGTTCGCTGGCCTCATCCCAGGCGCGCACACCGCTGGAGCGCTTGAGTTTGACACTGAGCACTTCGCCGGAGGGCAACAAGCTGACGCTGAAGACAGCAACGGGGTTACCTTGCAAATTGGCTGGCCGCACCGTATTGCCACGAATCTTGCCGCCGACACGATCCATCCATGAGGCGAGAGCGCGCTGATTGGCGGCAGAAGCGGCAAGCTGGGCTTTCTCCCGGTCAACGCCAAGGGAAGCCACTTCACTTCGCAACTGGACATCCCAGGATTTGGGCGAAGGACGGGTTGCAGGCTCGCTCTTTTCAGGCTTCGGCCGGGGCAGCAGCTGCTCTTGTTTGATTGGCTTGGGCGGTTTCTTTTCCTTTGCAACCGCAATTTGCGGCTTTTCCACCGGCACCGGCGCGGGTTCCGACTTTGGCTCAGGCTTGGGTTCAATCTTCGGTTCAGGCCTGGATTCCGGTTTGATTTCTGGCGCAGGCGCTGCTGCCGGAATCACTGCCGGAGAAGGTCGACTCGACCACAATTCGGCCACCACGACATCCGGCACGTTGCGTTTCCATTGCACCCCGAAGAAGAGGAATGCCAGCAAAAATCCATGCACCAGAACGCTGAAGGCAATGGCCTGCCAACGTCCGGCCTCGGGCTGTGGCGCAGCGAGTATCATTTTCCGGTCGGCTGCACCAACAGGCCAACCCGCTTGACCTTGGCACGTTGCAATTCGTCCATCACCGAGAGCACCACTTCGTATTTGACCTTTTTGTCGCCCGCGATCAACACTGGCTGTTCGGGATTTTTCGCCAGGATCGCCAAAACTGCGTCCTTGAGCTGTTTGCGGCCGATTTCCTGGCTCTTGCCGTTACCGGCACGATTGATCAGCGACAAACTTTCATCAGCCTTGATCGAGATTTCAAGGGGCTGTACTGGCACCTCCGCCGCTTTGCCGACCGAAGGCAGGTCAATGCTGCCGGTCGTCATCATCGGCGCTGCCACCATAAAAATCACCAGCAGCACCAGCATCACATCGATGTAGGGAACGACGTTGATTTCGTTTTTGAGCCGGCGCTGACGCATGGCTTACCTCATCTGCCGTTGCAGAATGTTGGAGAACTCTTCCATGAAGCTCTCGAAGCGGGTCGCCAGCCGGTCGATGTCGTGCGAAAAACGATTGTAGGCCAGCACGGCAGGAATGGCGGCAAAGAGACCAATGGCAGTCGCCACCAGCGCTTCGGCAATCCCGGGCGCTACCGAGGCCAGTGTTGCCTGACCGACATTGGAGAGACCACGAAAGGCGTGCATGATGCCCCAGACGGTACCGAACAGACCAACATAGGGCGACACCGAACCGGTCGAGGCCAAAAAGGCCAAATGCGATTCCAGGGCATCCATTTCGCGCTGATAGGTGGCACGCATGGCGCGGCGGGCACCGTCGATGACATCCTTGGGATCAAGGTTTTTCTGGCCGCGCAGCTTGGTAAATTCGCGAAAGCCCGCCTCGAAGATGCGCTCCATGCTGCCGGCGTGATGACGATCATTGACGGCGCTATTGAAGAGGTTGTTGAGATCGCCGCCCGACCAGAAATCGCGCTCGAATTGCTCGGTCTTGATGCGCTCTTTTCTGACCGCAATCCATTTCATGAAAATGTAATACCAGGACATCAGCGACACGATGGCGAGAAGCGCCATGACGGCCTGAACCACGGCACTGGCGTCAAGAATGAGGTGAAATATGGAGAGGTCTTGCGTAACGTTCATTGCAGGGCTTTCAGGGTTTCTCGCAAATAGTCGGGGATGGCCGCCGACTTCATTTTTTCGATGTCGACACAGACGATATTGACCGTACCAGTCACCAGTTCTTCGTCGCCACGACGTGCAAACTGGCGCAACAGCACCTGGGCGCGGCCCAGTTTTTCAACGCCGACACCAACGGTAAGGAGATCATCGAGACGCGCCGGCTTCAGGTAATCGAGCGACACCGAGCGCACCACGAACATCAGTCCGTGTTCGCGTCCCAAATCGGCATGATCGCGACCCATGGCGCGCAGCCATTCGGTACGGACACGCTCGAAATAACGCAGGTAATTGGCGTAATAAACAACGCCGGCGGCATCGGTATCCTCGTAATAAACACGCACGGGGATAGTGAAGGGATGTTCGCTATGTTGGTGTTTCATCCGTAGATTTTACCGCACTCGATGGCAGTTAAGTGCACAACTAGCCTTCGGCATCCGCCAGCAGGTCACGCGCAACCGCGCCGGCCGGTGTTGCAAAGCCAAGATGGCGATAAATGGCCGGTGTGGCGATGCGGCCACGCAAGGTGCGCTGCAAGTAGCCTTGCTGGATGAGATAGGGTTCCAGTACGTCCTCAATGGTGTCGCGCGCCTCGCCAATGGCTGCCGCCAGGTTATCCACCCCCACCGGACCGCCGCCGAACTTGTCGATCACCGCCAGCAGCAGTTTGCGATCCATGATATCGAGACCGGCGCTATCGACATCGAGCATCTTGAGCGCCAGATCGGCAACTTCCCGGTCGATGTGGCCCGCCGCCTTGATTTCGGCGTAATCCCGCACCCGGCGCAATAGCCGATTGGCAATGCGTGGCGTGCCGCGCGAGCGGCGGGCAATTTCCATCGCGCCTTCGGTCTCGATCGGCGCATTGAGCAAATTAGCGGAACGGCTGACGATGCTCCGCAATTCCTCGGCCGTATAAAACTCGAGGCGCGAAACAATGCCGAAACGGTCGCGCAACGGGTTGGTCAGCATGCCGGCACGGGTGGTGGCACCGATCAGGGTAAACGGCGGCAGGTCGAGCTTGACCGAGCGTGCTGCCGGGCCTTCGCCGATCATGATGTCGATCTGAAAATCTTCCAGCGCCGGATAGAGAATTTCCTCGACCACCGGTGAAAGACGGTGGATTTCGTCGATGAACAGCACGTCATGCGGTTCGAGATTGGTCAGGATAGCGGCGAGGTCGCCAGCACGTTCCAGTACCGGGCCGGAAGTCTGGCGCAGGCCAACCCCCATTTCATGCGCGATGATGTGCGCCAGCGTTGTTTTGCCCAATCCGGGCGGGCCAAAAAGCAAGACATGATCGAGCGCTTCGCGCCGTTTGCGCGCTGCGGCGATGAAAATTTCCAGTTGCTCGCGTATTTTGGCCTGACCAACGTAATCCGCCAGCTTTTTGGGGCGCAAGGCGCGTTCCAGCGCCTCTTCCTGTGCCGAACGCGGTTCCGGCGCAATGATGCGCGCGGCAAACTGGTCGGTTTCAATCATACGACCTGTTCCACGGGCTTCTTTTCATTGATCCAGTCACACAGCAGCGCCTGTCCGAGTGCCAACAACACGGGTCCCAGGAACAAGCCGATGAAGCCGAAGACCATGACCCCGCCAAAAACACCAACGATAATCAACAGCAGCGGCAAACTGGCCGTGCGCGAAATCAGGATAGGCTTGACGAAATTGTCGACACTGCTGACTGCCAGCAGCCCCCACAACACCATGAAAATTGCCCAGCCTGTTTGACCGTCCTGATAGAGCCAGACCGCCACGCCGCCCCAGATCATGGTGGCGCCGATGACCGGCACCATGGACAAAATGAAGGTGGCAAAGGTCAGCACAACCAGACCCGGAACGCCGACAATCAGATAGCCGATCATGGCGACCACTGCTTGTGCCGCTGCCGTGCCGACAATGCCAACCATGACGCCGGTGACGGTATTCTGTGCCAGCCGCACCATGCGTTTGCCCAGATCGCCCGCCAGCTTGTGGGCGGCGGTATCGAGCGCCTCGCCATAGATTTTGGCATCGCGAAAAATAAAAAAGACAAAGAAAACGACCAGCAGCAACTGAAAAAGACCTTGCCCGAAAATAGTGACACTCGCCAACAGAAGTCGGCGCGCCGGGTCGAAGCCCATTTGCAGCAGCTTGTTCAATTCCTCGCGGCTAGCGACCACCTTGTGCCAATAGGCCGCGATATCACCGCCAACCAGCGGCAACTTGCCCAGCCAGGCGGGCGCATCTGGCGAAATACCTCTCTGCAGCAAAGGTTTCACCTGCTCCATCCCCGCTTCAACCGCCCCGGCCAAGCTGCCGGAGAGAACAATCATCGGCAACACGATCAGCAACACCAGCAACAGCGAAGTGACAAAAGCCGACAAAGTCTGGCGCTGCCGGAACAATGTCAGCAGGCGTGCATGCAGCGGCCAGACCGTGATGCAAATGACCGCAGCCAGCAAAAGCGGACCAACAAAGGGTTTCAATACATAGACGCAGCCGATGATGAGTAGAACGGCGATGGCTATGCGGACAAGCTGGGTATTGCTCTGGGTCATGACTTTTTCCTAGACTTTGGAAAGGAGGCGCAGGGATTGGCGAATGCCCTCTGAAGTACCGATTCCGGCCGGCAACTGTTTCAAGGCCGAGACCGTTTCGCGTTCGCTGTAGCCGAGCGCCAGCAGCGCATTCTGGATGTCGCTCTGGCTGGTGGCCGCAACGGAAAGGCTGGCACCAGGAGTCACGTCGGCCAGCTTGCCTTTGAGTTCGAGTAACAGACGCTCGGCAGTTTTTTTGCCTATGCCCGGCACTTTGATCAATCGTCCGGCTTCCTGTGCCGCCACCGCCTGAGCCAGATCGGCCACCGACAAGCCGGAAAGCACAGACAGCGCGGTTCTTGCCCCGACGCCGGAAATTTTCAGCAATTGCTTGAAAGCAAAGCGTTCGGCCTGACTCAAAAAACCGTAGAGAAACTGTCCGTCCTCGCGCACAACAAAGTGCGTCAGCAAGGTCACCTCCTGCCCCGCTTCCGGCAGGTTGTAGAAGGTGCTCATCGGCACATCAATTTCATAGCCAACGCCGTTCACATCCAGCAGAATTTGCGGCGGATTTTTTTCGGCCAGGCGGCCAGTCAGGCGTCCGATCATGATTCTATGAGGAGTAAGGTGTGATAAGTCAGGAGAAAAGGCAAAAGCGTATCCTAACTGATAAGACGACCATTGCGAACGCGAAATCCTGCCGTCGCCAGTGCGCCCAATCCCTGACCGCCGTGGGCATGGCAAATGGCACAAGCCAAGGCATCAGCAGCATCGGCAGCGGGCACGCCGGGGAGATCAAGCAAGCGCACCACCATGGCCTGCACCTGCTCCTTGGCGGCCTTACCCTGTCCGACCACCGCCTGCTTGATTTGCAGTGCCGTGTATTCGGCCACCGGCAAGCCGGCATGCACCAGGGCGCTGATCGCCGCGCCACGCGCCTGCCCGAGTAACAGCGTCGACTGCGGATTGACGTTGACGAAAACCTTTTCCACCGCCGCCTGAGTCGGCGCATAGGCCGCAATCACTTCGCCAATACCGGCGAAAATGGTGCGAATGCGATCCGGCAGCCCTTCGCCAGA
>JAGTRX010000085.1 GCA_018262285.1 Pseudomonadota bacterium
GCCGCATTTTTGACCGACTTGGCGAGATTGAAGAATTCAACCAGATAGCGTTTGATATCCTCAGGATTAGCCACCACCCGGCGAATTTCCTTCCGTGAAAGGTGCTTGATTTCAGCTTCCCACTCGCGCATGAAAGGTTCGGCGGTGGCAATGACCACTTCACGCAAATTGATCTGCACCGGCAGGATGGAAAAACGCCCGGCATAGGTACTGGACATCACATCGGCCACGCCGGTGAAGTCGATCTTGAGCGGATCGATATGCAGGTAATCCAGCCCGACCCGCCCGGCCAGCCATTCGGTCAGCGCCTCAAGGTGCAACAACTTGGAGCCCGGCGCCGGTATGCGCCACTTTTGCTCGGCAATGAGAGAAAGCGGATGCTTGCCGCCAACCCCCTGTAGCCGTTTTTCATTGCGCAAAGCCTCGGCATCCGCCGGGCTGACCATGCCGTCTTCAAGCAGCATGGCAAGGACTTCGGCCAGCGCCAGACGATGTTCGGAATTTTTCTTTTCAGACATGAGTAGAAATATAGCACGCGCCATTCGCCTCTTCGCGGTCAACGTCAAGACTCCAGATGCATCTTGTTACAACCGGTTAACACCGACAGGCCAGCGCGGCCTACAATGAGTTTCCCCAAGAACAAACCAAGGAGACCTCAATGAAATTCGCAAGTACTTTCGCAGCAGCCTTGTTCGCCGCCAGTGTCTTCAGCCTGCCGGTCAGCGCTCAACCCGCCAGCGACACCGCCGCCAAGCCGGCAGCCACCGCCGAAGCACCGCAGGGCAAGGGAAAGCATCATGGCAGACACCATGGCAAACACATGCGCGACTGCAGCAAAGCAAGCGACCCCGCCGCCTGCCAGGCGCATCGTGATGCCATGAAGGAAAACCGGCAAAAAGCCAAGGAAGTTTGCAAGGACAAGGCAGGACAGGAACGACGCGCCTGCATGCGTGAGCAGATGATGAAAAACATCGACTGCAACAAGGCCCGTCATGCCGAGCGCTGTGAAGCACGCAAGAAAGCGGCGGACGAATGCAAGGACAAACCCGGTCGCGAGTTCAAGCAGTGCATGCGCAGCAAAATGCCCGCCATGGATTGCAGCAAGGCGCGCCATGCCGAGCGTTGCGAAGCACGCAAGAAAGCCGCCGATGAATGCAAGGACAAGAGCGGTCGTGAGTTCAAACAATGCATGCACAGCAAAATGCCGGCCAGAGACTGCACCAAAGCCGGCAATCCAGAACGCTGCCAAACCATGCAAAAAGCCCGCGCCGCCTGCCAGGACAAAGCTCGCGGTGAGCGCCGCCAGTGCATGCAGGAACAGATGAAAGCAAAGTAATTTCCGTGCAAAAAGGTCTCCGGAACACTCCGGAGACCTCCCAGACAGGCCACGCCTTTTTTCATAAAAAGCACCAAGCCCCAAACTGATTTGCTGCTCTATAATCGTAGGCATCGACTTCCTCAACGAGCCTTTGCGATGAACCTCACGACGAAGCGGCAGGGCAACTGCCTGGTAGTAGCGCCAAAAGGCCGGATTGACCACGCCCAGGCCGATGCTTTCAAGACAGCGCTTGACCCTTATCTAGTCGAATGCAAGGCGGGCGGCACACCGTTGATTCTCGATTTCAGTGGGATTGAATATATCAGCAGCGTCGGTCTGCGCGCCTTGATGCTGGCCGCACGCCAGGTCAAGGAACAGGATGGCAGCATCGCCGTCGCCATGTTGACGCCAGTGGTCAGGGAAGTGTTCGAAATCAGCCGCTTCAATCTGGTCTATCAGGTGTTCGACACCGTAGACGCCGCCGTGGCAGTATTGTCATGAAAGTCCGTTTCTGGGGAACGCGCGGCTCGATTCCGGTGTCGCTCACCGCAAATGACATTCGTGGAAAACTGATCGCCGCGCTGACCGGCGCTGCCGGCCGTCACTTCGATAACCAGAACCAGATCGAAGCTTACGTCGATCATGAACTCGGTTTCGACATTTGCGGCACCTTCGGCGGTCATACCAGTTGTGTCGAAGTCGATATCGGCAGTCAGGAACACTTCATCTGCGACATGGGCAGTGGCGCCCGCCCGCTCGGTAATGCCATGATCGGCAAATTCGGCCCCTCCGGCCAGACTTACCACATCTTCATGTCGCATCTGCACTGGGATCACATCATGGGCTTCCCGTTTTTCGCGCCCATTTACATCCCCGGCAACCGTATTGTCATTCACGGATGCCATCCCGGCATGGCCGAAGCCTTCCGGCGCCAGCACTCGGCACCGGGATTTCCGGTCGATTTCGCCAGTCTGGGTGCCGAAATTGTGTTTGAGACGCATGAACCTGGCCAGACCTTTGAGATTGCCGACTTGTCAATTTCGATAAAAGAACAAATCCACGGCGGCAATTCGTATGGCTACCGCTTCGAACATGCCGGCCGCACCCTGATCTATTCGACCGACTCCGAGTACAAACTCGACCAGATCGCCGAACTGGACAAAACCGTCGACTTTTTCCGCGACGCCGACATGGTCATTTTCGATGCCATGTATTCGCTGGCAGAAGCCGTTTCGGTCAAGGCAGACTGGGGTCATTCCAGCAATATCGTCGGCGTCGAACTCTGTCAGCTGGCCAAGGCCAAATGCCTGTGCATGTTTCATCACGAACCCGCCTATGATGACAGCAAAATCGCCCAGGTTCTGGCGGAAACACGCCGCTTTGAAGAAATTACCCGGCAGGAATCGCCTCTTGAAGTCCTCTCGGCCTACGACGGTCTTGAGGTGAGTCTCTGAAACGCCTCTGGTTCTGGCTGGTGCACGTCTGGAGCATCGGACGCGGCAAACCCATCGCCCTCATCCTGCTCATCGCCGGAATATCGCTGGTGCTGTTTTTCCCCGATTCATCGCTCATTGCCAATATGCAACGGGCGCTGTTTGACCAGTACCAGATTATCTCGCCGCGCCAAACGCAATCACAACCAGTGGTCATCGTTGAAATCGACGAACAGACACTCGGCGAGATAGGCCATTGGCCCTGGCCACGCAATTACACCGCCGCTCTGATCGAGGCCATCGCCGCCCACAAGCCCGCTGCCATCGGCCTCGATATCATCATGCCGGAAGCCGATCACGCTTCGCCTCAGGCATTGGCCGAATCACGTCCCGACCTGCCGGAAAACTTGCGTGCCGCCCTTGCCAAGGCAGCTTCGAACGACCAAATGCTCGCCGTCAGCATCGCCCGCGCCCCGGTTGTGCTGGGGGCTGCCGGTTTCCCGTTTCGCACCCATGCCACGCGCGACGGACTGCGCACCCGTGAAGTCCGCATTCAGGGCACAAATCCGGCGACAAGACTCAACACCTATCCTTATGTCTTGGCCAGTCTGCCCGAATTTCAGGCTGTCGCAAAAGGCCAGGCGCTGCTTTCCAGCGAACCGGACAAGGGCGTCGTCAGGCGTGCCGCCCTGCTCTCAACCCTCAACGATGCCATCATTCCTGGCCTGGCGCTGGAAATGTTGCGCGTTGCCCAGGGCGCCACCGAAATCAGCGTCGATGTCGGCAGTCACGGTGTGGATGCCGCCCATATCGGCAGCAAACGCATCCCGTTGCAGGCAAATGGCGAAGCCTGGGTGCATTTCGATAAAACAGACCGGCATCGCGCCATTTCCGCCCTCAGCCTGCTCAAGGGCGAAGTCACGCCGGAACGCATTGCCGGCAAAATGGTATTGGTCGGCGTCACCGGCCTCGGCCTGCTCGACCTGATCACCACCCCTCTCGGCGACCGCCGCGCCGGCGTCGACGTCCATGCCCAATTGATCGAGAGCATTACCGACAACCATTTCCTGCTGCGCCCCTGGTGGATGCGCTGGGTGGAACTCGGACTTTTCCTGAGCGGTGGCCTGATTCTCATCTGGCTGGTGCCACACGTCAAACCCCGGGTTGCCACCCTTCTGGCCGGCATCATGTACATCGTCCTTTTCAGCACCGGCATAGTCCTCTTTCGCTCTGCCGGCCTGCTTCTTGATGCCGCCAGTCTGTTTGCCGGCCTTAACGTTGTTTTCGGCAGCCTGCTTTCCAGCGTTTTTCTCGAGACCGACCGCCAGCGCCGCCATGCCGAACAAGCCTTGCAAGTGCAACGCGAAGCCGCCGCCCGTATCGCCGGCGAAATCGAAGCGGCGCGCCGCATCCAGTTGGGCTCATTGCCGGTCGCTGCCACCTTGTTTGCTGGCGAAACGCGTTTCGAAATCGACGCCCTGCTCGAACCCGCCCGCCAGGTTGGCGGTGATCTTTACGACTTTTACCGACTTGACGAAAAGCGCCTGTTCTTTGTCGTCGGTGACGTTTCCGGCAAGGGCCTGCCCGCCAGCCTGTTCATGGCCGTCACCAAAGCCCTGGCAAAAAGTGCCGCCCTGCGCGGCGACGATGGCATTGGCGTCATTGTAGCCACCGCCACCCGCGAGCTCGCGCGTGAAAATCCGGAAATGTTCTTTGTCACAATGATCGCCGGCATTCTCGATCTCGAAACTGGTGCGCTTGAATGGGTCAATGCCGGCCATGACGCCCCCTGGCGGCTGGCTCCCGGTGGCCGGATCAGCCGCGCTGACGGGGCTGGCGGGCCACCGCTCTGCGTCCTCCATGATTTCACCTATCCCGTTGAGCACCTGCAAATGGAGCCGGGTGAAACGCTGTGCGTGGTCACCGATGGCATCACCGAAGCAATGGACAACGACTTGAACCTCTATGGCAACGAACGCGTTGCCAGCGTCCTTACGCACGTCGCCGACGACCCGCGCCCGGCCAAAGTGATTGCCGCCCTGCGCGAAGATGTGCGCCAATTCGTCGGCGATGCCGAAGCCTCTGACGACCTGACTCTGCTGGCATTACGCTGGTTTGGCTCGGACAGAACGATGAAAGGAAAGAAAAATGAAAGGCAATAGAGGTTTCAACTTTCTGATCGGCTCCCTGATTTTTGTCGTACTGGCCTATTTCATACCGGCACCGCCTGCCGGCATATTGTGCATCCTGATTGCCGCCCTACTCATTTTGATTGCGATCATCGTTGGCAGGTTTTGGCTACGCATTGTCGGCCTCGCTCTCATCAGCGGCTACGCCTTTCTGGGCATCGGCTTTTTCGAAAACTTCCAAGCAGACCCTTATTTCGTCAGGCCGCGCCTCAAGACTGCCATTGATTACGGTTTCAGGGTGGCGCAATCGGTTTCTGCAACGCCGACCGACGGCACAAAACCAGGCGAAATACCGCAGTCCATCAAAAGCATACAAAGCGACGCCAAAGGCGTTGTAACAATTGAACTGGCCTTTGCCCCCCTGCAGGGCAAAAAAGTGCTGATTTCGCCCCTCACCTCAAACGAGAGCGGCAAAGCCGAAATCAAGTTCGCTTGCCTTGCCGATACCGACATTGCCGAAAAATATCTGCCCGACAATTGCCGAAAAGCGCGTTGACCCGAATTGCAGCAAGCCGGATACTTTGACTTCCACACCACTCAAATAAAAAAAGCCATGAACAGAATTCAGCAGCTTGTCCGATACCTTATCAGTCATGGCATGCGACTTCAGGTCAACGTTGTTCTCGCCTTTTTCGCCCTGATTTTCTCGATCAGCGCCGTCATCGTCCTCTATATCAACCACAAGAACTCCAATCTGGCGCTGCAACATGCTGAAACCCTGATCAACCAGGCCAGTGACAGGAATATCGACGATACGGTTTCCCTGCTCGAACCTGTCGTCAAGTCGGTCGATGTCCTCGCCCAACTGGGAGCAATGGATGAAAGCATCCTGCGCCAGGAAAAGATCGTTCCCTATCTCATCAAGATTCTGGACTCCTATCCTTATCTCTACAGCGCTTCTGTCGCCTTTGAAGATAGTGGCCGTTTCATTTACCCCATTCTCATTCCTCCGGGTTTGAAGCAGCTCGGCCCCAAGAACAGTGCCATTCCGCCCGATTCCAAGTACGCCCTGCGCATTGTCGAGCCACAGGCCAATCCGCCAACCGAGACTTATACCTATTTGACTGCCAGTGGCAAGGAAACCGGTAGCGAAATCATCCGCAACAGTGATTTTGATCCCAGGAAACGCCTTTTTTACAAAGGTGCCAAGCAACAAGGCAAAGTCTACCTCTCCGACATTTCCATTTTCCCCACCCTCAACAAGCCCGGCATTTCGATCGGCGCCCCCATTTACGACAAGAACCACAAACTGATTGGTGTTTCCGGCGCCAACATGATTCTCGACAGCGTTTCCGAGTTCCTCAAGAAACAGCAGATCGGCGAGCGGGGCATCGCCATCATCATCGACGAGAGCAATCAAATCATCGCCCACCCGGACAAGGGCAAGTCGGTTCGTATCGACGGCCACAATCTGTCTCTGGTCAAGGCCGGCGAGATTGACGACCCGGTGATTCGCGACGCCTTTCGCACTTGGTCGGAGCGAACTAAAGAACAGGCTGCTGGCGACCACTTCCTGTTCAAGTCAAACAAGGAAGAATTTATCGCCTCGTTCAAGCCCTTCCCCGAAAAACTGGGAAAGAAATGGACCATTGTCACTCTCGTGCCCAGCATTCAGTTCGTTGGCACAGTGCACAGCACCAATCGCGACATCATTCTGATCACCGTTCTGATGACTCTGGTCGGCATACTGGGGGTTAACCTGATCTCCGGCCGCATTGCCAAACCGATTGACGCCGTCATCGAGGATACCAAGCATATCCGCCGCTTCGAACTCGACCATGAACTGGTTTTCCGTTCCCACATTACGGAAGTCAAGGAACTGGTCGATGCCATGCGAACCATGAAGACGACCATCCGCGATTTCACCCGCTTTGTGCCAAAAAAACTGGTACAGCGCATGCTGGCGACCGGCAAACCAATCGAACTGGGCGGCCAGAGCCAATACCTGACCATCCTGTTCACCGACCTGGCCAATTTTTCTTCCATCTCTGAAAGAATGCCGGCGCGCGATTTGATGCTGCACGTTTCCGAGCACTTTGATGTCATTTCCCGCTGCATTGTCGAAACCGATGGCACCATCGACAAATATATCGGTGATTCCGTCATGGCCTTCTGGGGCGCCCCCGAACATCTCGACAACCATGCCTACAACGCCTGCGTGGCGGCACTACAAGCCAAGAAACAGATGGACGCACTGAACGCTGTCTGGAAATCACAGGGCAGCCCTGAATTACATACCCGCTTTGGCCTGCACACCGATGCCGTCATCGTCGGCAATATCGGTTCTTCCGAACGCTACAGCTATACCGTCATGGGTGACGGGGTCAATCTCGCCTCACGCCTGGAAGGTGTCAACAAGGTTTATGGCACGCAGATTTGCGTCAGCAACACCGTATTCAAGGAAGTTGGCGATCGCCTGTTGCTGCGGCCGGTTGATTTGATTTCCGTCAAGGGGCGGCGCAGTGGCCAGGTTGTCTACGAGCTGATGGGGTCGCGCCAGGAAGGACTGGAAATTTCTGCCACTACCGCTGATTTCAAACTTGCCGAGTTGAGCAGCACAGGCTTTTATGCCTACCTGGAACGCCGTTTTCAGGAAGCACTCGACTGTTATGAACGCATAAGCGCAGAGTTTCCCGACGATGCCGTCGCGCCCTTGTTTATCGAGCGTTGCGGTATTTACCTCAAGGATGCCCCACCGGATGGCTGGAGCGGCGTCTTTGAAATGAAAAGTAAGTAATGCTTCTTTGGCCACACATGCGGGCTGTGTTAACATTTCTGTAGCACAGGAAAACAAGGGGTGAATGATGGGCTTGGGTGACTGGTTCTCCGGCAACAAGAAAGCGAAATTTCGCGAGGAATTAAAGGACGCGGTTGGTCAGGGAAAACTGACCGACAAGAAGATGGCCGAACTCGAAGAAGTTCGCCGCCGTCTGGAAGTGTCTGCCGCCGATGATGACAAAACAAAATTTCGGCGCGAAGTGTTCGAGACTGCAGTCAGTGCGGTTCGCGCTGGCGGACAATTGACCGAAAAGGAAGCCGCAGAACTGGCCAAGATTCAGAAATATCTTGGGCTACGCGATGATCAGATCGCCGAATCACAGGCTGAACTCGTTCGCCTGCGGCAGATCACTGAAATTGCCGAGGGGCGCTTTCCCGTCATCACCCAGGGCAATATCGGCCTTCGTGGCGTGCAACTGGAGGCCGGCGAAACCGCCCACTACTGTGTTTCGGCAGAATTACTGGAAGGCGATGTCGGCAACGGCGAAAAAGGAGCACGCTTCCCCTGGAACATGACCTATCCCCTGGGGCTGGGCAAAGGGAAAACAATCCCCAGCGCCGGAACGAATTCCCTGGGCAGCGGTTACTTGATCATCACCGACCGCCGGGTCATCCTGCGCACCGATAACCGCTTCGTCGATTTCAAGTTCAGAGAACCGGAAATTTTTGTCTATCAGAACGGTTTCCGCTTCGAACTTGGCAAAAGAACATTCTTTGTAAAATCGCGCACCAACGACGTCAACGACATGGCTGGAATGCTACTGTCGAAATTGATGGCCTAGTCGGCAAAAACCCGGGAGCAATCCCGGGTTCAGCTTATTTTTTCTTCGCCGCCATCACCGTATTATTGGCCTGACGCTGGCGTTCGCGTTCGCGCTGGCGCAATACGTCAATCATGACATTGAAAGTGCGCGCCAGTTGTCCGATCTCATCGTTGGTCGCCACCGCAATATGGGCATTATCGTAGTCACCACTCTTCAGAGCATGTGCGGCATCGGTCAATGCCTTGATCGGTTGAACAATCGTTCGAGCAAATAGCAGTGCAATCAACAAGAAGAAAAGGCCAACCAACACGACGCTATACAAAACGTTATAAAACATCTGGTTCAGCGGTTCGGCAAATGAATCAACGGTTTGATTGACGGCAACCACCCAGTCGTGCCCACGCACCGGCGCATAACCAACAATTTTATTCGCTTTTGCAACGGTTGAATAATAGACCGCATACCCCGATTTTTTGGCGCCAACTACGGCAGTCGCCAGATCAGGCATACCAAGTGAAGGAATTTTGTCCCGCCCATAGGTCTCGTTGGCCAGAATTTTTTCCATCACAGGCTTCGGCAAATCGGCAATGCTGTGATAAATAACATCTCGATTGTCATGATGAATGATCACGCCATTGCCATCAACAAGAAACAGCCTGTGTCCCGGTGAAGTCTTGTGCACTTCATTCAGTATATCTCCGAAGGATTCTGCCTTGATGCGCATGACGACCACGCCGATAACCTTCTTGTTGTGATCAAATACCGGATTGGCATAATAAATACCCGCCAATCCGGTCGTCTTGCCGACCATGATACCGGTCATCATGGCTTTACCTTGGACAGCCGATTTGAAATAGTCTCGGAACTTGTAGTTCTGCCCGACGATTCTGGGATCGGTCGACGCCAACGCCGTCCCGTTGGTGTCCATGACGAACATCAACAGGGCGTCCGGGTTGGATTTGATCAATCCATCCAGTTTCTTCTGTAAACCTATTTTTCCTTCTGCACCCGGCTTGACCAGAAAGTTCTGGAAGTCGTCGTCAGTCGCAATGTATTGTGCCAAGCCCCTGCTGTCATGCAGCAACTGGGATACGCGACCGGCCGAACTTTGCGCCAGAAGCTCAAGATTGCGCAAAGCCGAGTCAGATACCGCTTTAGTGCTGCCATTAAGGTTGTAATAAGCCGTTATCAGCATTGGCAACAGAGCGGTAATAACCATCGCCAGAGTCATTTTTACCGTAATCGGCCATGAAGCCGGATGGATCAATGTGCGCACGAAACGCTTGATATAGCCCTTGACGGTGCCGGCGCTCAAGGAGGTGACCATGCCTTCACCCGACTCATCGACCGTTCCCTTTTGCAAAGCTTCCTGCAAACCCAGACTGGCGGCATGCGCACCAAACAGCGCTTTGCGAAAATCATTGATATTCTGCGGGCGATCTTTGGCAACCGGTCGCAAAGCCCAGTCAATGGCGCTTAAAAACTCGCGGCTGTAACGCCCTTCCCCGGCCTCCACCGCCGGCACCATGTGATCCTCGCCTTCCATGCGTTCGGGCGCCGCTGGCGGTTTGGCGCCAGTCACCATCCAGTAAAGGGTGGCTCCCAAAGCATAAATGTCGGTCCACGGCCCCTGATCGCCACCAACATATTGCTCATGCGGGGCGTATCCGGGTGTGACGACACAGTCTTCGCAAATGTCGCCCCCACTCGCCTGACGCGCTGCGCCGAAATCGAGCAGAACCAGACTGCCATCCTCCTTGCGCACATATATGTTGTCCGGCTTGATGTCGCGATGCAGGAATCCAGTCGAATGAACCACCATCAGACCTTCCAGCAAGGGATTGAGCAAGCTCAGAAAATCCTGTTCAGGTAACTGAACCTGTTGTTTCCACCATTCCTTGAGCGAAAGACCGCGCTCATATTCCAAAACCATGTAGGCGGTTTCATTGGATTCAAAAAAGCGAGCGACACGAACGATGTTGGGGTGGCGGAAAGTCGCCAGGGTTCGCGCCTCGACCAGAAAAGAATCGAGTCCTTGCTGGTAGGCATCGCGATCCTCATGCCGGCGCGGTGAAACCGTCTTGTCCGAACTGCGGCAGGCAAAATATTCCGGCAGGTATTCCTTGACGGCGACCTTGGAATTGAGATGCACATCAGTGGCGAGATAGGTAATACCGAAGCCACCCTGACCAAGGACGTTGTCAATTCTGTATTCAAAAAGCTTGTGGCCTCTGGGCAACGCCAGGCTGGAACCTGCCCAGGCGCTAACTGTGTGGCTATCCGGCTTGGCTGGTTGATTTGGGGCGTCAGCAGTATCCGGCTGGGGAATTTCGGATGACTTTGCCTTGTCTGCAAGCTGCTGCGCCTGCTGCTTACGAAAACCGGGATCAATCTCGGTTTTATCATCATCAATTTCCGGCGCTTTCAGGGGCGCCCAATCCCCGGACTTTGATCTGGCATAACCGGGATCGGGAATCGTCGTTTCATCTGAAGGAGAAACCATAGAGGCGCGGTACCCAGGATCGACAAGCGTGCGTTCCGAATCGC
>JAGTRX010000086.1 GCA_018262285.1 Pseudomonadota bacterium
GCGATGGTGGAAGTCGAATAAAACGATGAGAGATCCATGGTGACTCCTAAGTGAGTGGGTGAAACAAAAAATTAATGGGATTCGGCCGCCATCGACAGGTAGACGACGGTCAGCATCATGAAAATAAAGGCCTGCAAGGTAATGACCAGAATGTGGAAAATCGCCCAGGCCAGCGCCAAGGGTGCTTGGTAAACACCGAGCAGGGCGATCAGGATAAACACCATTTCGCCAGCGAACATATTGCCAAACAAACGCATGGCCAGTGAAATGGTCTTGGAGAAATCTTCGATCAGCCGAAAGAAGATATTGACCGGCGCCATCCAGATGCCGAACGGCGCACTCACCAGTTCGTGCAGGAAACCCCCGAGCCCCTTGACCTTGAGGTTCATGAAATAAACCAGCAGCAACACCGTGATCGACATGGCAAAGGTGTGATTGGGGTCGGTAGTCGGCACCACCTTGAGATAATCAATACCCACCAGCTTTCCGGCTTCCGGCAGGAAATCGATTGGAATCAGATCCATGGCGTTCATGATGAACACCCAGACGAAAATGGTAATGGCCACCGGCGTCACCAGCTTGGAATCGCCGTGGAAAGTTTCTTTGACCTGCTTGTTGATGGTGTCCACCACCAGTTCGATTGCACTCTGAGCCTTGCTCGGTACACCGGAAGTCGCCTTGCGCGCCGCCAGTGCCATCAGCGAAAAAATGAAGAGCCCCAATATGGCAGAGATAATCAGGGTGTCCAGGTGCACTGTCCAAAAGCCGGCGCAATGGCCATCAACGATGGAAGACTGAGGGCACCACTGCAGATTAGTCAGATGGTGCTTGATATACCCAACAGGAGTCAGCATGCCAGCTTCAGCGCTCATGGTCGATCCAGTAGCCCTTGCAAAATCAATCTTTTCTCAACAACGCCAGCCAGAATACCGCGTAAGTGGACAAGTAGGCAATAAACAGCGGCAAGCCCGATACCTGGCGATATTTTGAAAAGACCAGCGTGAACAAAATAACGGTAACGGCGAATTTTAGCACTTCTGCCCACATTTGTGCCCGATAAACTTTTTTCGCCCCCTCTTGCACTTTTCGGCGAGTTGATAGCCAGGCGTAGGAAAAGTTGGCGACAAGCGCAATTCCACCGCCCATCAATGCCGACAAACAGGCGTGTTCCCCCTCGCCTAACCCGGCCAGAGCAGCGAAAATCAGCGTAAAGCCAAGTTGCCACGCCAAAATCCAGAGGATTTGGGGGGGAATGGTCACTTTGTGTTCAGTCACGCAATCTGGACAGCAATTCATCCAGTTGGTCGAGGCTGGCGAAGTCGATCAACACCTTGCCGGCGCCCTTCTTGTTGGCGCGGATAGCGACATTGGCGCCCAGATTGTCGGAAATCTCTTCCTGCAGACGCAACAGATCGCGATTTTCCTCACGCGTGACTGCTGGCTTTGGCGGATTCAGAAGATGTTGCACCAGACGCTCCGTATCGCGTACTGACAAGCCCTTTTGCATAATGCGCTGGGCGGCGGAAACCTGGGCGGCACCGGCAAGCGGCAGCAAGGCGCGGGCATGACCCATGTCAATCCTGCTTTCCATCAGCATGTCTTGCACCGGCGCCGTCAGTTGCAAGAGGCGCAGCAGATTGGAAGCGGCGGGACGCGAACGGCCAACGGCTTCAGCCGCCTGCTGGTGCGTCAGGCCAAATTCGTCGATCAGGCGTTGCAGGCCCATGGCCTCTTCGAGCGGATTCAAGTTTTCGCGCTGAATGTTCTCGATCAGCGCCATGGCCAGCGCCTGTTCGTCCGGAATGGAGCGAATCAGCACCGGTACTTCGCTTAGCCCGGCCAGTTGCGCTGCCCGCCAGCGCCGCTCACCGGCGACAATCTCGTAGCGCTCCGCTCCTGGTGTCGGATCGATTGCCCGCACCAGAATCGGTTGCATGATGCCCTGCGCCTTGATTGAAAGGGACAAGTCAGCCAGCGAATCCTCGTCCATGCGGGTGCGCGGCTGGTATTTGCCTGGGCGCAGACGGTCGATTGGCAAACTGCGCTGTTCGTCCTTTCTGGACTCGTTATCACCGGCAAGCAGGGCGTCAAGACCGCGCCCCAATCCTTTCAATTTGATACTCATGCTGTTTTATCCTTGTTGATGCTGCACCGCGCCAGAATTTCTTCCGCCAGGCTGACATAGGCCTGGGCGCCGCGTGAATTCTTGTCGAAGGCGATGACCGGCTTGCCATAGGAAGGCGCTTCAGCCAGGCGCACATTGCGCGGGACAATGGTTTTGTAAACCTTGTCGCCGAAGTGGTTTTCGAGTTCGCTGGATACTTGTTGGGTCAAGGTGCTTTGCGGGTTGTACATGGTGCGCAGCAGGCCTTCAATTTCCAGTTTTGAATTGATGTGAGCGCGCACTTTGCGCAAAGTCTCTACCAGGTCGGAGAGGCCTTCCAGTGCATAGTATTCGCATTGCATCGGAATGAGCACGGCATCAGCAGCCACCAGGCCATTGACAGTCAGCATGTTGAGCGCTGGCGGACAGTCGATCAGGATGAAGTCGTAGTCAGCGTGGCCACTCGCCAGGGCGTCGCGCAAGCGGTATTCGCGGCGCTCAATGTCGATCAGTTCGACTTCAGCACCAGCCAGCTCACGATTGGCCGGCAATACGTCAAAACCAAAATCGGTTTTGATGCAAACTTCCTTGTAGCCGGAAATTCCCAGCAGAAGCTGATAAACCGTCGGTAATGCCTCTTTTTTGGTGATGCCGCAGCCTGTGGTGGCATTGCCCTGCGGGTCAAGGTCAATGAGCAGGACGCTGGCACCCTTGGTCGCCAGCCCGGCCGCGAGATTGACCGCAGTGGTCGTCTTGCCGACGCCGCCTTTCTGATTGGTGATTGCCAGAACTTTCATGAACCCGCCTTCAAAATAATGAGATGTCTTTCCGCCTTCAGCCCCGGCACTGCGAGCGGCACTTTCTCCTGCGCCACAATCCCTGCCGGCAGTTGCGACAACTCCGCTGCCGGCAATGCCCCTTTCATCGCCAGCCAACAGCCATCCGGCGCCAGCAGGTGGCGGGTCAGCCCAACAAAATCAGACAAATCGGCAAAAGCTCGCGAGACAATTTGTCCAAACTGGCCTTGTAGTGCTTCCACCCGCGCATGCACGGCCTGCACCTTCGGCAATTCAAGTTCAATCACCGCCTGTTGCAAAAAACTGACCTTCTTCTGTACTGCGTCGACCAGAGTCACCGCTAATTCGGGTCGGACAATGGCTAGAGGTATTCCCGGCAATCCGCCACCGCTACCGACATCCAGCAAATTGCTCTCGTTAAGCCAGGGCAAAATCGCCAGTGAATCCAGTAGATGATGCGTCAGTCCCTGTTCGGGGTCACGCACAGCGGTGAGATTGTACGTCTTGTTCCACTTCAACAGGAGACCCAGATACGCCAGCAGTTTTTCCTCAGTTGCGGGACTGTACGGCAAACCCATCGCTGCCAGGCCGTCGGAAAGAATTCTCCGGTTCATGCAAAACGGCCAATGCGCTTCAGGTGCACCAGCAGCAGGGAAATCGCCGCTGGCGTGATGCCGGGAAGGCGCGACGCTTGCCCCAAGGTTTGCGGTTTGTTCAGATTAAGCTTTTGCTGCACTTCCTTCGACAGTCCGGCGACTGTGGTGTAATCCAGATCCAGTGGCAGCGCCGTTTCTTCCTGGGTTGCGGCTCGTGCCACTTCTTCGCGCTGGCGATTGACGTAGCCTTGATATTTGGCGTCAATCTCCACCTGTTCGATGGCTTGCGGGTCGGTTAGTGCAGCGCTGGCAAAATCGGCGTCCAGCCGCAAAATGTCCTGATAGCCGACGCCGGGTCGGCGCAGCAAATCAAAGAGTGAGTACTCGCGTTCGATCGCCTTGCCCAACACTTGCTCGGCCACCTCCGGCAACAGGCGTGCCGGGTTGACCCAGGTTGATTTCAGTCGTTCCTGTTCGCGGGCAATGGCGTCGCGCTTGGTGCAGAAGGCCTGCCAGCGGGCATCGTCGACGATACCGAAGCGGCGGCCGCTTTCGGTCAGGCGCAAATCGGCATTGTCCTCGCGCAGACTCAGGCGATACTCGGCGCGGCTGGTGAACATGCGATAGGGGTCGGTAACGCCGGCGGTGATCAGGTCGTCGACCATCACGCCGAGATAGGCCTCGTCGCGGCGCGGACACCAGGCCTCGCGCTCCTGTACCAGCAATGCAGCGTTCAGCCCGGCCAGCAAGCCTTGCGCGGCGGCTTCCTCATAGCCGGTGGTGCCGTTGATCTGACCAGCAAAGAACAGGCCGGCAATTGCTTTTGATTCCAACGAGGATTTGAGGGCGCGCGGATCGTAATAATCGTATTCGATAGCGTAACCCGGACGCAGGATATGGCAATTTTCCAAGCCGCGCATTGAGCGTACCAGGGCGAGCTGAATGTCAAAGGGCAGGCTGGTGGAGATACCATTCGGGTAGATTTCGTGCGTAGTCAAGCCTTCCGGCTCAAGAAAAATATTGTGCTTGTCCTTGTCGGCAAAGCGGTGAATCTTGTCCTCGATCGACGGACAGTAGCGCGGCCCGACGCCCTCAATCACGCCGGTGTACATCGGCGAACGGTCAAGGCCGCTGCGGATAATGTCGTGTGTTCTTGGATTGGTTTCAGCCACCCAGCACGGCATCTGAGCGGGGTGCTGATTGGCGTGGCCAAGGAAAGAGAAGACCGGCATCGGGGAATCCGAATGCTGTTCCTGCATGACCGAAAAATCGATGGTCTTGCCATCCAGTCGTGGCGGCGTGCCGGTTTTCAGGCGGCCTTGCGGCAGATTCAGTTCCTTCAGGCGGGCGGCTAGCGAAACTGAAGCCGGGTCGCCCATGCGGCCAGCCGGGTAATTGGTCAGGCCAACGTGGATCAAACCATTCAGAAAAGTGCCGGCGGTCAGCACGACAGCGCGGGCGTCAAAGCGAATACCCAGTTGCGTAACGGCGCCGGTGACGCGGTCGCCTTCAACGATAAGATCGTCGCAGGCTTCTGTAAAAATGCTCAGATTGGGCTGGTTTTCCAGGCGGCGGCGGATGGCCTGCTTGTAGAGCACGCGGTCGGCCTGGGCGCGCGTGGCGCGCACCGCCGGGCCTTTCGAGGCATTGAGAATGCGAAACTGGATGCCAGCCTCGTCGGTGGCCGCCGCCATGGCACCACCCAGCGCATCGACTTCACGTACCAGATGCCCCTTGCCGATGCCGCCAATGGAAGGATTGCAGCTCATGGCGCCGAGCGTTTCCATATTGTGGGTCAGCAGCAGGGTACGCGCGCCAGCGCGCGCTGCCGCCAGTGCGGCCTCTGTTCCGGCATGGCCGCCACCAATCACAATGACATCGAAAGCTTGGGGAAAAAGCATGAAAACAAAAGGAATGGCGGCAACAGAAGGAGGCGGATTTTACGCCAGCGCGCCACAAAATGACAGGACTAGCACCTGCCAGATCAACCCTGCTGTGACAGTTCTTTCTCGAGCTTGGCGCGTTCCTGGCCGTTGATATCAACAAATTGCACACCCAGGCGCCAACGGTCATGATCTGCCGAAAATGCCGTGTAAAGCACCTTGGCGCGTGTCGAAACAACGGGCGCCTCATGTCCTTGGCGTCGTTGCGGCAATTGGAGAAACAATTGTACGACGGTGCCGCCGTTGAGATTCTGATCCATCAAAAAACAGGCGCCACCAACCGAGACATCAACTGTTTCGCCGTAAAACATCTGTGTCTCTTCTCGTCGCACAGCAACGCGCCAGCGTACGCGAAAACGAGGATGTTGTCTTTGATCCTGCATGTTGGAGCCGTAAAATCAGTTGCCAAGCCCCATATACTCTGTTTTGGCGGGGTACTTGTCAATCCCGATTCGTCTTTTTCAAGAAGATAGCGACAAACCGGTCATTTGAATTGAACTCGGGCGCGGGTATCTGGCCAGTGTCACCGTGGTAACGCCCTCTTCAACGATTTATGCCTGCCAGAGCCGATTGGGGAGGGCGACTTGGCGCAACCATTGGGCTGTGGTGCGGAAATCAGGGGGTTTTGCGAGCGCGCACTGCGGTCAAAATGCCGCGCAGCAGGTCGATGGGCGGCGGTGGACAGCCGGGGATGGCAATGTCGACCGGGAGGACATTGGCTACCTTGCCGCAACTGGCATAGCTCTCGCCGAAAATGCCTCCGGTGCAGCCGCAGTCGCCGACGGCGACGACCAGTTTCGGTGCGGGCGTGGCATCGTAAGTGCGCTTGAGGGCGATTTGCATGTGGCGCGATACCGGGCCGGTGACCAGGAGCATGTCGGCGTGTCTGGGGCTTGCGACAAATTTGATGCCGAGACCCTCGATGTTGTAATAGGGGTTGTTGAGGGCGTGGATTTCCAGCTCACAGCCATTGCAGGAGCCGGCATCGACTTGGCGAATCGTCAGTGCCCGCCCCAGGATGTCGAGAATTTCCTGCTGGATGGGTTCGGCTTCCTGCCGCCAGGAATCCTCGATTTCGGGCGTTTTCTCGGTGATGATGCCGACGCGGGCAATGGTTTTCAGAATTTGCCACATCGCTTATAAGTCCTGTCCAGAATAGCTCAGATTGAAGGATTTATTGATGAGCGGAAAGTCGGGAACGATGTCGCCGATGATGGCGTGCTCAAGCGCTGGCCAGTTCTGCCACGAGGGGTCGTGGCAGTGGCAGCGGCGGATGTGGCCATCGGCATCGACTTCGAGCGCCACCAGCACTTCGCCGCGCCAGCCTTCAACCCAGCCGACGCCATGTGTGGTTTTTTGTGTTGTCTCCAGTTTGCAGCGCACCGGACCTTCGGGAAGTCGCGTTGCAATTTCACGGATCAAGCGCAGCGATTCGAAAAGTTCCTCAAAGCGGATGAGCGCCCGTGCTGCGACATCGCCATTGCAATGGCTGGCGATGTTGAACTTGAGCTGATCGTAAGGCTGCCAGCCGAAACCGCGCCGCAAGTCGATATTGAGTCCACTGGCGCGCCCGGCCATGCCGGTCAGTCCAAGTTGCGCCGCTCTTTTTGTCGTTACCCGGCCAAGGGTGACGAAGCGATCCTGTAACCCGGCATGTTCGTCGTAAATGGTCTTGAGGTTGCGCACTTCCTTTTCAATCAGGTCGCACTGCGTCCGGATGCGGTCAAGGGCGTTAATATCCAGGGCGTTTTGCACGCCGCCTGGACACAGGCTGTCCATCATGAAACGGTGGCCGAAAAGTTCGCCATTGAGGCGCAGCCAGAGTTCCTTCAAGCGCATGAATTGCGCCAGACCAAAGCCAAGCGCGGCATCGTTGCCCAGCGCCCCTAAGTCGCCGAGATGGTTGGCTACACGTTCGCGTTCGAGGATGAGGGCGCGCAGCCACTCGGCAGGCTCGGGAATCTGGCAGTTCGTCACTGATTCGGCTGCCATGCAGTAAGCCCAGGCGTAGGCACAGGTGGAATCGCCTGAAATGCGCCCGGCCAGCTTCAGCCCCTCTTCGATGGACATGCCGACAAAGCGCTTTTCGATCCCCTTGTGTTTGTAGCCGAGCCGCTCTTCCAATCGCAGTACCGGTTCGCCAACGATGGAGAAGCGGAAGTGACCGGGTTCGATAATACCGGCATGCACAGGGCCAACCGGGATTTCATGCACGCCGTCGCCTTCAACGGTGACGAATTCGTAATTGTCGGCTTCAAGCGGGTGTATTTCCTTGCCACTGTGGTTCTGGCGCAAGGGAAAATAATCGGCTGGCCAGGCGGCATGGCGCAGCCAGGGGCGCTTGTCGGGGTTGCCGACGGCGACCAGCCCAAGCAGGTCGTAAGCAGCACGCTGCATGCGGTTAGCCGCCGGGAAGTGGCGGGCAATGTCGACGTAACTAGGAGCGCCGGGGCTGAGCGGCTGGTCAATCCAGAACAAACCGGCTGTTGTGGCGTAGGCGGCGCAGACGGCCATGCTGCCGTCCGCCCAGCGCCGATCCGATCCCCAAAGGCTGACCAGTCGGCCGCCAGATTCTGCAACTGCGGTGGCAATTTCTGACCACTCTGCCGCGCCAACGTGGCCGTGGCAAATGGGCAAGGGCGCCGGCAGTTTCGGGTATTGATGTTCCAGGTTCGGCAAGTGCATTTCAGCCCCCGGCGATCATTTTGGCCGCCTGCTGATACCAGTTATTCAGGTAGGGCGGGATGTAGAGTCCGAGCATCAATCCCAATCCGAGATGGACAAAGACTGGCAGTAGGGCGGGTGGATGCTTGAGCGGCTTGGCGTCGGTTTCGCCAAAGACCATGGACTGGACGCGGGCGAAGATGGCAGCAAAGGCAACGCCGAGCGCCAGCAGCAGAAGCGGGGTTGCCCAGGGCAGTTCACGCATGGCGGTAGTTAGAATCAGGAATTCGCTGGCGAAGACGCCGAAGGGCGGCATGCCGAGAATGGCCAGGGCGCCGAGCATCAGCCCCCAACCGACAGTAGGATTGACTTTGATGAGGCCGCGGATGCCTTCCATGAGCTGGGTTTTGGCTTGCTGGGTGGCGTGGCCGACGGCAAAGAAAATGGCTGATTTGATCAGCGAATGGACGGTCATGTGCAGCAGGCCGGCAAAATTGGCAATCGGCCCGCCAAGCCCGAAAGCAAAGGTCATCAGCCCCATGTGCTCGATGGACGAGTAGGCGAACATGCGCTTGACGTCCTTTTGCCGACTGAGGAAGAAAGCGGAAGCCACCACCGATAGCAGACCAAAGACAATCATCATCTTGCCCGGTAGCCCATTCTGTAGTGCGCCATCGGCCAGCACCTTGCAACGCAGCACAGCGTAGAGGGCGACATTGAGCAGCAATCCTGAAAGGACGGCTGAAATGGGGGTCGGGCCTTCAGCATGGGCATCCGGCAGCCAGTTATGTACGGGCACCAGGCCAACCTTGGTGCCGTAACCGAGCAGCAGGAAAACGAAGGCCAGCGACATGATATTGGGGTCGAGGTGGTTTTTGGCGTAGTTCAGATGCGTCCATAGCAAGGCGCTGTCACCACCGCCGATGGCGCGTTCGGCCGCCAGATAGAGCAGGATGGTTCCCATCAGCGCCTGGGCAATGCCGACGCCGCACAAAATAAAGTATTTCCAGGCGGCTTCCAGGCTGGCGGCAGTACGGTAAACCGAAACCAGCAACACGGTGGTCAGCGTTGCCGCTTCCATCGCTACCCACAGCACGCCCATGTTGTTGCTGGTCAGCGCCACCAGCATCATGCAATTGAAGAGCTGATACATGCTGTGGTAGAGGCGCATGCGACCTGGTGTCATCTTGCCGTGATCGCGTTCGATGCGCATGTAGGGGCGCGAAAAGAGCGAGGTGGTAAAGCCGACAAAGGCAGTGAGCGCGACCAGAAAGACATTGAGCGGGTCGATAAAGAAGAGCTCGTTCCAGATCAGTAGCGGGCCATGGCTGATGATGCGCTCGGTGAGCCAAGCGGCGGCCAGAAAGCTGCCGAAGCTGATGCCGGCATTGAGTTCAGGCGCAAAATCGCGATGACCCCACAGTGCCAGCAAGAGGGCGCCAACGAGGGGTATGGACAGAACGAGTGCAAAGGCTTCCATGGGCGCTCAGTCTTCCTTAAGTTTTTCAAGATGCCTGATGTCCAGGCTGTCGAATTGTTCGCGGATCTGGAACATGAATACGCCAAGAATCAGAATGCCGGCCAGCACGTCGAAAGCAATGCCGAGTTCGACAATCATCGGCATACCACTGGTGGCAGCCGAGGCGGCAAAAAACAGGCTGTTTTCCATGGACAGGAAGCCGATGACCTGCGGTACCGCCTTGGCACGGGTAATCATCATCATGAAGGAGAGCAGGAAACAGGCGAGAGCGATGCCGAGGGTGCCACGTGCGATCGAGGTTGAGAGCTGCGAAATGGGCAGCGCCATGTTGAAGGAAAAGATCACCAGCACAATGCCGACCAGCATGGTGGTCGGGATGTTGATCAGGGTTTCGACGTCCCAGCGTACATTGAGCTTGTCGATGACGCGATGCAATACGACAGGAATGAGAATGACCTTGAAAACAAAAGTGATGGCGGCCGAGTAATAAAGATGCGATTGGCCGGTGAGATAACCGACGACGACGGTTGTGGCAACGAGCGTCGCGCCTTGCAAGGTGAACAGGTGAATGACGCGCAGGATACGGCGTTGCGAGATCATGGCAAAAACCACGATGAGCAGCATGGCGGCAAAGAGGTTGATGCTCTGTGAAAGCAGACTGTTAGTCATTCAAGCCCCCAGCAATACGTGAACCAGAAGCGCAATCACCGCCAGCAGAAAGGCGGTTCCGAGAAATTCCGGCACGCGGAAAATGCGCATCTTGGCATTGACTGTCTCGATCACGGCCAGGAAGAATCCGGCCGCTGCGAGTTTGACGACCAGCATGGGGATGGCCAGGATCATGGCTTCCGGCGCGCTCGCCTTGGCCAAGCCCCAGGGAACGAAGAGGGCAGCGCCGATGCAGGTGTAGGCGAAAAGTTTGAGCGCAACGGCCCATTCAATCAGCGCCAGGTGGCGGCCGGAGTATTCGAGGATCAATGCCTCGTGGATCATGGTCAGTTCGAGGTGTGTCGCCGGGTTATCGACCGGAACGCGGGCATTTTCGGCCAGCGAGACCATCAGGAAGGCGAGGCCGGAAATGAGCAGGCTGGGGTAAATGACAAATTCCCGGCTCGCCAGATTTTCAACAATGTTGGTGAGCGAAGTCGAGCGGGTGATGAGTGAAGCGGTAAACAACACCATGAGCAGCGCCGGCTCGGCCAGAAAGCCGATCAGCATTTCGCGCCGCGCTCCCAGGCTGCCAAAGGCGGTGCCAATATCCATGGCGGCCAGAGCGATGAAGAAGCGCGCCACGGCAAAGATGCCGACCAGGGCAATGGCATCAGCGGCGGGCGACAGCGGCAGATCGGTGGACAAGGTGGGAACAATGCCGCAGGCCAGCGCCATGCAGCCAAAGACAATATAAGGCGCGATGCGGAAAATGGGCGTTGCCGATTC
>JAGTRX010000023.1 GCA_018262285.1 Pseudomonadota bacterium
GATCCGCGAAAGGTTGATGAAAGCGCCCAGTTTTGAAGCGCGTTCGGCCTCCATCAAGCGCACCATGTTGGGCAATGCCCGTCCTGAAGAGCTCGATTCTGCAGGTCGCCTGCTGGTGGCGCCAGAATTGCGCGACTACGCCAAGCTCGAGAAAACTGTCTGGCTGGTGGGAATGGGTACACATTTCGAGATTTGGAGTGATTCCGGCTGGAAGCGTCAGCAGGAACTGGCGGCTGAAGCCTTTGCTGGTGACGTGCCGCCTCCTGGCTTCGAGGATTTTGCACTATGAGCGCAGTCCATGTGACGGTGCTCTGTGCGGAGGCGGTGGAGGCGCTGGCGATCAAACCAGATGGATTCTACGTCGATGCGACATTCGGTCGTGGTGGACATAGCCGGGCGATTCTTGCCCGGCTTGGCGTTTCTGGGCGCTTGCTGGCGCTCGATCGTGACCCGGAGGCCATCGAGGCGGCGCGTTTGTTGCAGGACACACGTTTTGCCTTGGCGCACCGGCCATTTGCCGAAATTGACGAGGCGGTGCGCCAAGCCGGTTGGTCGGGGGTTGATGGCGTGTTGCTGGATCTGGGGGTGTCGTCGCCGCAACTCGATGACGCGCGCCGGGGTTTTAGTTTTGGTCGGGAGGATGCGCCGCTCGACATGCGCATGGATAACACAAGTGGCGAAACGGCCGCCGAGTGGTTGGCTCGGGCAGATATCAGGGAAATAACGGAGGTCATCAGGGACTATGGCGAAGAACGGTTTGCTTTCCAGATTGCAAAGAAGGTTGTGGCTGCTCGGAGCCAACAACCTGTTGTCACAACAGGTCAGTTCGCGGCCATCGTACGCGCGGCCGTGCGCACCCGTGAGCCAGGGAAGGACGCGGCGACGCGCAGCTTTCAAGCTGTACGGATTCATATCAATCAAGAGCTCGGCCAGTTGGCGCTAGTTTTGCCTAAGGCGGCAGATTTGCTCAATTCTGGCGGCAGAATGGTGGTCATTGCCTTTCATTCACTGGAAGATCGTTTGGTGAAACGTTTCATGCGCCAGGAGGTGCTGCCGGACGTTTTGCCGCGGGCGCTGCCGGTGCGGGCGTGCGAGCTGCCGGTGGCAAGAATGCGTTTGATTGGAAAGGCTCGGCGCCCCTCGGCTGCGGAGATTGAAGCCAACCCGCGCTCGCGTAGTGCGGTGATGCGTGTAGCGGAAAAAATGCAATGACCCGCTTCAATATCATTCTCATGCTCGTACTTGTTTTCTTTGCGCTGGCACTGGTGACCTCGCAGCATCGGGCGCGCCAAGCCTTTCAGGCTCTGGAAGCCGAGCAGGAAAGAGGCCGCGAACTCGAAATCGAATACGGGCAGCTAGAACTAGAACTGACGGCGCTGGCGACCTCGGCGCGGGTCGATAAAATTGCGCGCGAAAGACTCAAGATGCAACTGCCGCAAACGGTCTACAAGGTTTCTGATCTGGTGGGCGAGAAGGCTGTGGCCGCTGCGTCGGAACAGGGGCGGAAGCAGCCATGATAGGCGGACGTCGCAGCCAGAAGGCGCATCGCTACACCGAAAGCCCGGTATTGCAACTGGCGCTGCAGGGATGGCGTTCCCGTCTTTTGGGGATCCTTCTCATGCTGTCGTTTTTGCTCCTGATTGGCTGGGCGTTCTACTTGCAGGTAGTGCATCGTGAATTTCTGCAAGAAAAGGGTGAATCCCGTTATTTGCGTGAAATTGAAGTTTCCGCCCTGCGTGGCAGAATAACGGATCGCCACGGCGAACTGCTGGCGGTTTCAACGCCCATGCGCTCAATCTGGGCTTTGCCAGCGCTGGCGCGGCAAATGACACCCGCTCAGAAGCAGCAACTGGTCGGCCTCTTGCAGATGGAAGCCAAAGAAATCGATAGTCGGTTGGCCAGCGAGAAGGGCTTTGTGTATTTGAAGCGCCAACTGCCACCGGAACTGGCCGAGCGCATCGTCAAGATGGAAATCAAAGGCTTGTATCAGGAGCGTGAATATCGCCGCTACTATCCGGCAGGCGAAATGTCGGCGCATCTTGTCGGTTTTACCGGGCATGATGACAAAGGCCTGGAAGGCGTCGAACTGGCATTTCAGAATGCCTTGGTCGGTCATCCGGGCGCCCGCAGCGTCATCAAGGACAGGCGCGGTCAAATTGTCGAAGATGTGGTGGCGATGAAGCCGCCGCGCGATGGCAAGGACATCCGGCTGGCCATCGATAACAAGTTGCAATACCTCGTCTATAGCCAGCTCAAGGCAGCGGTAGCGGAAAACAAGGCGCGAGCGGGTGGCGCGATCGTGCTGGATTCGCGCAGCGGCGAAATACTGGCGCTGGTCAATTGGCCGAGCTATAACCCCAACAAGCCGGAAAGGCGCAGTGGTGAGCATCTGCGCAATCGCGCCGTCACCGATTCCTTCGAGCCGGGTTCCACCATGAAGCCCTTTGTGGCGGCACTGGCGCTTGATAAAGGCAAATTCCGTTTTGGTAGCATTGTCGATTGTGCTCCCGGCAGGATCACCATCAATGGCGCCACCATCTCGGATTCGCACCCGCATGGCGCGCTGACGGTCGCGCAGGTAATTCAGAAATCATCGAATGTTGGCGTCAGCAAAATTGCGCTGACTTTTGCGCCCAAGGATATGTGGGAAATGTACGACGCAGTCGGCTTTGGACAAATGCCGCAGCTCGGGTTTCCCGGCGAAGTGAGCGGACGCTTGCGTGCATGGAGCAATTGGCGGCCTATCGAGCAGGCGACCATGTCTTACGGACACGGTATTTCGGTCAGCCTGGTACAGCTGGCGCGGGCTTATACGGCATTCGCGCGCGAAGGCGACATCATCCCTCTTTCACTGCTTAATGTTGATCAGCCCGTGTTGCGCGGCAAGCCGGTTTTCTCGGCGCAGACTGCGCGCGAAGTGCGTGCCATGCTGGAAATGGCGGTTCAGCCGGATGGAACGGCGCCGCAAGCCCGGGTGGCAGAATATCGTGTCGCCGGTAAGACAGGCACGGCTTACAAGGTTGAAGGCAATAGCTACGTTAAAAAATATGTCGCTTCCTTTGTCGGCTTGGCACCGGTATCCGAGCCGCGTTTGATTGTGGCCATCATGATCGACGAGCCGACGGGTGGAAAGCATTACGGTGGCGACGTTGCCGGGCCCGTGTTTTCGCGCATCATGGGCGGCGCTTTGCGTACCCTGGGAATTGCGCCGGATGCGCCGGCCATGCAGGTGGCGCAGGCCGTTAGTGGCAAGGAGAAATTGTGAGCGATTGCATGAATCTTCTTGATCGCTTGGCCAAAATGGGCGTTGGCTTGGCAGGATTGTCCGACGATAGCCGCCAGGTCCGGCCAGGCGATTTGTTTGTGGCCTATGCGGGTGATCAAAGCGATGGGCGAGCCCATATCGCCGATGCCCTGGCGCGCGGCGCAGTCGCAGTCCTGTGGCAGCCGGGAGGCGATTTCAGATGGAATGATGCCTGGAAGGTGCCTAATTTGGCGGCGGACAACCTGCGCAAGATGGTGGGGCCATTAGCACATGCACTGTGTGCCCATCCGACCGAGAGTTTGGCGCTGATCGCCGTGACCGGAACAAATGGCAAGACCAGTGTCAGCCAGTGGATAGCACATGCTCACCCCAAGCGTTGCGCAGTGATTGGCACCTTGGGCGCTGGTTTTCCGGAGGAAATGATCGATACCGGTTTTACCACGCCGGAAGCAGCGACCTTGATGCGCTGCCTGGCTGAAATGCGCGAACAGGGTGCGCAGGCCTGTGCCCTGGAAGCGAGTTCGATCGGCATTGAAGAAGGGCGCTTGAATGGCGCGCATGTTGACGTGGCTGTATTCACCAACATGACCCGCGATCATCTCGATTACCACGGCGATATGGATGCCTATGCGGCGGCGAAAAGGAAACTCTTCGTTTGGCCGCGCCTGCGGCTGGCGGTGGTCAACCTGGATGACGCGCTGGGGCGGCAATTGGCGCGCGAAACAACAGCACTCAAGGTGCTCGGTTATTGTCTGGGCGACGCGCATCCTGACATATTGCCGGCAGTGTTGCGGGCAGAAAATCTCGAAACGACTACGACAGGCCAACGCTTTGTATTGTCGACGCCGCGTGGCCGGGTGAGTGTTGAAACCCACTTGTTGGGGCGCTTCAACGTCTCAAATCTGCTGGCGGTGGCAGCGGTTTTGGTGGATATGGGTTTGCCCTTGCCGGAAGTGGCGCAGCGTCTGGTTGCTCTGACGCCACCGCCTGGACGCCTGGAGCGCGTTGGTGGCGACCATGAACCATTAGTGGTGGTGGATTACTCGCATACGCCGGACGCCCTCGAAAATGCGCTGGTGACCTTGCGTGATGTGGCGACGGCGCGGGGCGGTAAATTGGTTGCTGTCTTCGGTTGTGGTGGTGATCGCGATCGCGGCAAGCGGCCGTTGATGGGCGAAGTAGCGACCCGGTGTGCAGATCAAGTGGTGCTGACCAGCGATAATCCGCGCAGCGAAAATCCGCAGGCCATCCTTGAGGAAATTCGTGTGGCGGCGCCCGCTGCAGAAGTGACGGCTGACCGGGCGGCGGCTATCCGGCAGGCGGTGACCGCGGCCAGCGCCGACGATGTCATTTTGCTGGCCGGCAAAGGGCACGAACCCTATCAGGAAATCATGGGGGTGCGCAGTCACTTCTCCGATATGGAGCAGGCTAAAGCTGCTTTATTGGCAAGGCGACGTCAGGCCGAAGGCATTGGCAGCATGCGCTGGTCGCTGGCCGAAATCGCTGAAGCCGCCGGTGGACGACTGCTTGGTAGCGATGTTGTCGTGCAGGGTGTATCGACTGACACCCGCAATATTGAATTGGGTCAGCTCTTCGTTGCCATACGCGGCGACAATTTTGATGCGCATGATTTTCTGCCGGATGCTCTGCAGGCCGGTGCGGTTGCGCTCGTGGTCAGTGACGCCAAAAATTTGCCTGCCAATGTGCCGGCCATTCTAGTTGACGATACCCGGCTGGCTTTGGGTCGGATTGCCGCTGCCTGGCGCCGCAGTTTCAACATCCCGGTGCTGGCGGTGACAGGTTCCAACGGCAAGACCACCACCAAGGAAATGATCGCAGCCATTCTCAAGGTCGCCTATGGCGACACGGTATTGGCAACGCGCGGTAATCTCAATAACGACATTGGCTTGCCGATGACGCTCTTGGGTCTCGATGCCAGACATCGTGTGGCGGTGATCGAAATGGGTATGAATCACCCCGGTGAAATCGCCTGGCTGGCCGGTATTGCGGCGCCGACGGTAGCGCTGGTGACCAATGCTCAGCGCGCCCATTTGGCTGGCATGGGCAATCTGGATGCGGTGGCCGAGGAAAAAGGGAAAATTTTCGGGGGAATGTGTCCGGTGGGTACGGCGGTCATCAACGCCGACGATGCCTATGCGGCCTACTGGCAAGCTTTGGTACCGGGTCGCAAAGTGATGCGTTTCAGTCTGGAACGGCCGGCTGATGTGCAGGGTAGCGTGCATCAGCAAGGGCTCGATAGCACCTTGGTTCTCAGCTTTGCCGGCGAGCGTGTGGATATTCCCCTGCAAATGTCCGGTCGCCACAATGCGGCCAATGCGCTGGCGGCGGCGACGGCCTGCCTCGCCGCTGGCATTTCATTGTCAGCCGTAGCGCAGGGGTTTGCCGGTTTTGCTGGCGTCAAGGGGCGGCTGCAAAGGCGTATGGGGCTCGATGGCGCCCTGGTGCTGGACGATACCTATAACGCCAACCCGGATTCTGTCTGCGCCGGTATCGATGTGCTGGCCTCGACCATCGGCAAGAAAATTCTGGTGCTGGGCGACATGGGCGAAGTCGGTGAGGCCACGGCACAGTATCACGACGAAGTGGGCGGTTACGCCAAGAGCCGGGGAATTGATGCCCTGTTCGCTTTGGGCGAGCAATCGCAGGTCGCCGCCCGCAATTTTGGCGAGGGCGGCCGGCACTTCCGTCAGCTAGAGGCTTTGCTGGCAGCGCTCAAACCGATGCTCGGGACTGATGTGACCGTCTTGGTAAAGGGTTCGCGATTTATGAAAATGGAAAGGGTTGCGGATGCCATCGCAGCCGAAACCAATCATTCCGGAGAGGGACACTGATGTTGCTGGCGCTGACACAATGGCTTGCACAGGACGTGCGTTTTTTCAATGTATTCAATTACATCACGCTGCGCACGGTGCTGGCGGCAATGACGGCACTCTTCCTGTCACTGGCAGCGGGTCCGGCCGTCATCCGCTGGCTAGCCGCCAAGAAAATCGGTCAGGCGGTGCGTGACGATGGGCCAGAGAGCCATTTGGTCAAGACAGGAACGCCAACTATGGGCGGGGTGCTGATTTTGGTGTCGATTGGCATCACGACACTGCTTTGGGGCGATCTCACCAACAAATATGTGTGGACGGTGCTGGTGGTGACGATGGGCTTTGGCATTGTTGGCTGGTACGACGACTGGAAAAAAGTGGTCTATCGCAATCCGGACGGGCTTTCGGCACGCTGGAAATTCTTCTGGCAATCCGTGCTTGGATTGGGGGCTGCGCTCTTTATCGCCTTTTCAGCCAAGTCAACAGCACAAACCGAATTCATCGTGCCTTTCTTCAAGACCTTCAGTTATCCGATGGGTGTGGTTGGTTTTATTACCCTGAGCTATTTTGTCATCGTCGGCACCAGCAATGCTGTCAATCTGACGGACGGGCTCGATGGTCTGGCCATTATGCCAACGGTGCTGGTCGCGGCGGCACTGGTGGTTTTTGCCTATGTGACCGGACACAAGCTGTATTCGGGTTATCTGCTCATTCCCTATGTGGCGGGCGCTGGTGAACTGTGCATCCTGCTCGGCGCCATAGGTGGGGCAGGTCTCGGCTTTCTCTGGTTCAACGCTTATCCGGCGGAAGTGTTCATGGGCGACGTCGGCGCCTTGTCGCTCGGCGCGGCGCTGGGCACGGTTGCCGTCATCGTGCGTCAGGAAATCGTCCTCTTCATCATGGGAGGCGTTTTCGTGATTGAAACCCTGTCGGTCATGTTGCAGGTGAGCTATTTCAAATATACCCGCAAGAAATTCGGTGAAGGCCGGCGCATTTTGCGCATGGCGCCTTTGCATCACCATTTTGAGAAGAGTGGCTGGAAAGAGACGCAGGTCGTGGTTCGCTTCTGGATCATTACCATCATCCTGGTGCTGTTTGGCCTTTCCACCCTGAAGTTGAGGTAAATCATGGAATCGGCAAACCTCACAGACAAGCGCTTTCTGGTCGTCGGCCTCGGTGAATCCGGGCTGGCCATGGCACGTTGGCTGGATCGTCAGGGTGCCTTTGTGCGGGTTGCCGATTCACGGCAGGATCCTCCCAATGTCGCCGAGCTCAAAGCCGCCGTGCCGGATGCTGAGCTGATGACTGGAGCGTTTTCCGGCAAAATTCTGGCCGGAATCGATATCATTGCCCTCTCCCCGGGTGTTCCGGCTTCGACACCGCTGTTGGTCGATTCTGAATTGCCGGTGATATCCGAAATCGAGCTGTTCGCCCTTGGCGTTTATAGCCTGTGGAAGAACCCGAAAATTATCGCCATTACCGGCAGCAACGGCAAGACAACGACGACCGCGCTGGCCGCGCATCTACTCAATGGCGCCGGCGTTCCGGCTATTGCTTGTGGCAATATTTCGCCATCGGCACTCGATGCGCTGATGCAATACCTCGACGATGCCGGTGAGGACGCTCCATCACCGGTTTGGGTGCTAGAACTTTCCAGTTACCAGCTAGAAACGACCTATAGCCTTCACTCGAGTGTGGCCACGCTGCTCAATATCAGCGAAGATCATCTCGATCGTTATGAAGGCAGTCTGCGAGCCTATGTTGACGCGAAGTCGCGAGTATTCCAGGGCTCCGGCGCCATGGTGCTTAATCGTAACGATGATTATTCGCTGGGTAATGCCCGCTTTGATCGGCGCATGGTGACTTTTGGCCTGGATGCGCCGTCGCGCAGCGTCGATTACGGCATTGCAAAAAAGGCAATCTATCGCGGCGAGGAAAAACTGGTCACGCTCAAATCCCTGCCCATTGCCGGGTTGCACAATGCTGCCAATGTCATGGCGGCGCTGGCCTTGTGTCAGGCGATTGGCGTTGAAGCAGCGAAATTGTTACCAGCTCTGAAGACGTTCCAGGGGTTGCCGCATCGGGTTGAAAAAGTCGCTGAAATTGGCAAGGTGCTTTATGTTGACGATTCCAAGGGAACCAATGTTGGCGCCACGCTGGCGGCGGTGGCAGGCATGGGGCGGCCGGTGGCAATCATTCTTGGCGGTGATGGCAAGGGTCAGGATTTCTCGCCCTTGAAAGCGGCGCTGGCCAAGCATGGCCGTGCGGTAGCGCTGATCGGTCGCGATGCGCCGTTGATCGAGACGGTTTTGCAAGGCTGCGGACTGGTTATGCAACGTTGTGCCGACATGGCAGAAGCGGTGCGCTGGCTAGCCGGACAGGCGCAGCCGGGTGATTGTGTATTGCTGTCGCCGGCCTGTGCCAGCTTCGATATGTACCGCAATTATGAACACCGTGCAGAATCTTTTGTCGCTGCGGTGAAGGGGCTGCCAGCATGATGATCGGCGTCCTCGATTCGCCGCGCCGCATGCCCGCCGAGGTCGATCCGCTCCTCTTGTGGAGCGCCTTGATTTTGTTGTTTGGTGGTCTGGTGATGGTGTACTCGGCCTCGATCGCGACGGCAGAGGCCTCGCGCTTTACCGGTCAGCAGCCCGCCTATTTTCTGATGCGCCACAGTGTCTTTTTAGGTATTGGCCTGCTGGCGGGCGCTTGCGCCTTCCAATTTCCGCTGACCATGTGGCAAAAGGCGGCGCCCTGGCTATTCATGGCGGGTGCGCTGATGCTTATCCTTGTGCTCATCCCCGGCCTTGGCCGCGAAGTCAATGGCGCCCGCCGTTGGTTGCCCTTGTTTGTGGTTAATCTGCAGCCGTCGGAATTGATGAAATTATTTGCCGTGCTCTATGCCGCCGATTACACGGTGCGCAAAATGCCGGTCATGCACGACCTGAAGCAGGCTTTTTTGCCGCTGGCAGGCGCCATGGTGGTGGTTGGTGGTTTGCTGTTGATGGAACCCGATTTTGGCGCTTTTGTGGTGATTACTTCGGTTGTATTCGGCATTCTGTTCCTGGGTGGCATGCGGGCAAGGCTTTTTGCCACACTGTTTTGCTTGTTGCTGGTGGCTTTTGCCCTGCTCATCTATTTCTCACCCTACCGGCGCGACCGGATTTTCGGATTTATGGATCCCTGGGCTGATGCATTTGGCAAGGGCTACCAGTTATCGCATTCGCTGATTGCCTTTGGCCGTGGTGAGTTGTTTGGTGTCGGGCTGGGTGGCAGTGTTGAAAAACTCTTCTACTTGCCAGAGGCGCATACCGATTTCCTGTTGGCGGTCATTGCCGAAGAACTCGGTTTTGTCGGAGTGCTCATTGTTGTTCTGCTCTTTGCTGTACTCGTTCAGCGCGCCTTCGTCATCGGCCGGCAGTCGGTTAACCTGGGGCGTCTGTACCCGGCGCTATTTGCGATGGGCATCGGCATCTGGATTGGTGTGCAGGCGTTTGTCAATATGGGCGTCAATGTCGGCATGCTGCCGACCAAAGGTTTGACCCTGCCACTAATGAGTTTCGGTGGGTCCGGCATTCTGGCTAATTGTCTGGCGATTGGCCTGTTGCTGCGAGTGGACTGGGAAAACAGGCAACTCATGCGAGGGGGCAAACTATGAGCCATTCGCCAATGCTTGCAAGCTGCGACAAACCGACTCTGCTGGTAATGGCAGGCGGAACCGGCGGCCATATTTTCCCTGCCCTGGCTGTCGCCGATCAATTGCGCGATAAAGGCTGGCGTGTCATTTGGCTGGGCAACCCGAATGGGATGGAAGCCAAACTGGTGCCGGAGCGTCGCTTTGAGATCCGCTTTGTCGAATTTGGTGCTTTGCGCGGCAAAGGCTTGGTTCGCAAACTCATGTTGCCGGTTAATCTGCTACGGGGCTGCTGGCAGGCGAGCAAGGCCATTCGCGCCGTGCGACCGGATGTCGTGCTCGGCATGGGCGGTTACATCACTTTTCCGGGTGGCTTGATGGCTGCCCTGCATCGAATTCCGCTTGTCATTCATGAGCAAAATTCAGTCATTGGCATGGCTAATCGCTTCCTGGCCTGGGTTGCCAGCCGTGTGCTGAGCGGTTTTCCCGAGGTGGTCAAAAAAGCAGAATGGGTTGGCAATCCGGTACGTCCTGAAATCGCCGCCTTGCCGGAGCCAATGGAACGTTTTGCCGATCGTGACGGCGCTTTGCGCTTGCTGGTGATTGGCGGTAGTCTTGGTGCGCAGGCCTTGAACGAGGTCGTTCCCAAAGGATTGGCTCTGCTACGCGAAGACGAGCGTCCGCAGGTCGTGCATCAGGCCGGAGAAAAACATCTCGAGCAACTCAAGGCCAATTATGCAGAGGCCGGCGTGCATGCGCACTGTGTGGCGTTTATCGAGGATATGGCGGGTGCTTATGGTTGGGCGGATCTGGTGATCTGCCGGGCGGGGGCGCTTACCGTTGCTGAACTGGCAGCGGCTGGAATTGCCAGCATTCTGGTGCCTTTCCCGCATGCGGTCGATAACCACCAGTGCTTCAATGCGCGCTTCCTGTTCAATGTCGGGGCGGCTTTCAAATTGCCGCAGAGTCAGATGACGCCAGAATCAGTGGCGCTGATCCGCAACTATAGCCGCAGTCAATTGCTGCAAATGGCTGAAAAGGCGCGCAATGTTGCGCGGCCGACAGCTGCTGCCGAGGTGGCAAGGGTTTGTGAAGAGATGGTGAAATGAAACACAAGGTCAAACATATCCATTTTGTCGGTGTTGGCGGTTCTGGCATGAGCGGTATCGCCGAAGTGCTGGCCAATCTCGGCTATATCGTCAGTGGTTCCGATCTGGCGAGCAACGCGACGACACAGAGGCTGAAAAAACAGGGCATACGTCTTGTGCAAGGTCACGATGTGGGCAATATTGTCGGTGCCGATGCGGTTGTTGTGTCGACTGCGGTCAAGGAAGACAACCCGGAAGTCCAGGCCGCCCGCGAAAAACACATTCCCGTCGTGCCACGCGCTCAGATGCTGGCTGAACTGATGCGTCTGAAACATGGCATCGCCATCGCCGGTACACACGGCAAGACGACGACCACCAGTCTGGTGACCAGCATTCTGGCTGAAGGCGGGCTTGATCCCACTTTCGTCATTGGTGGCCGCCTCAATGCAGCAGGTGCCAATGCCCGTTTGGGTCAGGGCGACTTCATCGTGGCCGAAGCCGACGAGTCTGATGCTTCCTTCCTTTTCCTGTCGCCGGTGGTCTCGGTTGTGACCAATATCGACGCCGATCACATGGAAACCTATGGCCATGATTTCGAGCGGCTCAAGGGTGCTTTCGTCGATTTTCTCAATCGCTTGCCGTTTTACGGGCTGGCGGTACTCTGTGCTGATGATGCCAATGTGCGCGCTATTTTGCCGCAGGTGAGCAAACAGATCGTGACCTACGGGCTCGATCCGGCAGCCAATGTGCGCGCCGAAAATGTCCGGGCGGTAGAAGGCCAGATGCATTTTGATGTGGTGCGCGTCAATGGCTCGGTGTCGCGTCTGCCCATCGTGCTCAACCTGCCGGGAATGCACAATGTGCTTAATGCCTTGGCGGCGATTGCCGTGGCGACCGAAGTACAAGTAAGCGACAAGGCCATCATCAAGGCGCTGGTCGAATTCAAGGGGGTTGGCCGCCGCTTCCAGCGCTATGGCGAGATCGCCCTGGTTGCCGGCGGTAGTTTCACCTTGGTCGATGACTATGGCCACCACCCGGTCGAAATGGCGGCAACCCTGGCGGCAGCGCGCGGCGCATTCCCGGGGAGACGGCTTGTTCTGGCCTTCCAACCACATCGCTACAGCCGCACCCGTGACTGCTTCGAGGATTTCGTCAAGGTGCTGGCGACGGTCGACGCTCTGGTGTTGGGTGAGGTTTATCCGGCTGGCGAAGCGCCGATTGTGGCGGCCGATGGCCGCGCCCTGGCGCGCGCCTTGCGTGTGGGCGGCAAGATCGAGCCGCTGTTTGTAGAAGAAATTGGTGACATGCCGCAGGCGATCCTGTCGGTGGCGAAAGACGGTGATGTGGTGCTGACCATGGGCGCAGGTTCAATTGGCGGCGTTCCGGCTAAATTGGTGGATACAGAATGACGAATAAGGAATTAGGCAAGGTGGCAGTGCTCTTTGGTGGGACTTCTGCCGAGAGAGAGGTTTCGCTCAATAGCGGTTCGCGTGTGTTGGCAGCGTTGGTCGGCCAGGGTATTGATGCCGAGGCCTTCGATCCGGCCGAGCGCAGCCTGAATGAATTGAAAGGCTATGACCGGGCGTTCATCGCCCTGCACGGCCGGCATGGCGAAGACGGCACCATGCAGGGCGCGCTCGAGTTGCTGCGCATTCCCTATACAGGGCCTGGGGTGTTGGCCTCTGCTGTTGGTATGGATAAATTCCGTACCAAACTGATGTGGCAGGCCGCCGGATTGCCGGTGCCGGAATACGCGGTGCTGACGGCAGAAAGTGATTTTGCCGCCATTGAGCGCAAATTGGGCTTGCCCCTCTTCGTCAAGCCGGCGCGCGAGGGTTCTTCCATCGGTATCAGCAAGGTCAAGTCTGCCGGAGAGCTGGCTGCGGCTTATGCCGAAGCTGCCAGGCACGATCCACTGGTGATTGCTGAACGCGCCGTGCTCGGCGGCGAATATACCGTTGCGATTGTGGGGGGCGAGGCGCTGCCCATTATCAAAATCGAACCCACGACCGAGTTTTATGATTACGAAGCCAAGTATCTGCGTAACGACACGCGTTATCTGTGCCCCTGCGGCCTGTCGGCTGAAAAAGAAGCGGAAATCCGTGCCGGAGCGTTGGCAGCCTTCCGTATCCTGGGTGCGCGTGGCTGGGGACGTGTCGACTTTCTGATGGATGAAGCGGGGCAACATTATTTTCTGGAAGTGAATACGGCACCGGGCATGACTGATCATTCCCTGGTACCGATGGCGGCGCGTGCAAGCGGGGTGGAATACCCGGAACTGGTGCGACGCGTACTCATGCTGGCGGATCTGGACGGATGAATGTGGGACAAACCGCAACTCTTGAACGCCCTGGCCGATCTGCTTTATGTTGCAGCGGCAGCGGCACTGCTGACAGCGCTGGTGGTCTGGGCTGTGCGCGTTCCTTCCTTGCCGATCAAGCAGGTGGTCGTGAAGGAGGAATTGCGGCAGATCAAGCGCGACGAACTGGAGCAGGCGTTGGCGGGTCGTTTTGCCGGCAATTTTTTCAGCATCAATCTGGAAAATGTGCGGGCGGCGACAGAAACCCTGCCCTGGGTACGGAACGCCGAGGTGCGCCGCAAATGGTCATCGCAGCTCGAATTGGCGATCGAGGAACATCGGCCGGTGGCGCGCTGGGAGGACGCTTATGGTCATGTGGGTCGAAACGAACTGGTGAACTCGTTTGGCGAGGTATTTACTGCGGTGCTCGTCGAATCGGAGGCAAAAGACTTGCCGCTGGTTTATGGGCCGACAGGTTCGGCATCGGAAGTTCTGCAGCGTTATGGCGAATTTTCCCGAATTTTGGCGCCCATCGGGCAAAAACCGGCGCAAGTTCGGTTATCGCCGCGAATGGCCTGGCAGATCAGGCTGGACGACGGCATGTTGATCGAGTTGGGACGAGAACAGTCGAAATCGCCGGTCAATGTAAGGTTGGCGCGTTTTGTCGAAGTGTATCCGGGAGCGGTGGCAAAGCGGCCAACGCGCCCGTCAGTGGTTGATTTGCGCTATCCGAACGGGTTCGCGCTGCGTGGCAAGGGTTGAGGGGAAGCAATGAGCAGGGAAAATAAAGATCTGGTGGTTGGGCTCGATATCGGCACCTCGAAGGTAGTGGCGTTGGTAGCGGAACTGACCAACGACGGGCGGCTCAATTTGATTGGCATGGGATCGCAGGACTCGCGCGGCTTGAAAAAAGGCGTCGTGGTCAATATCGAGGAAACGGTTCATACCATCTCGCGCGTTATCCAGGAAGTCGAGCTGATGGCTGATTGCAAGGTCAAGGATGTCTATACCGGCATCGCTGGCAGCCATATCAAGAGCTTCAATTCGCCGGGCATGGTGGCGATCAAGGACAAGGAAGTGACGCAGATGGATGTTGAGCGCGTCATCGAGACCGCACGCGCTATGCCCATCCCGGCTGACCAGGAAATTCTCCATATCCTGACCCAGGAATTCATCATTGATGGTCAGGACGGCATCCGTGAGCCGATCGGCATGAGCGGCATGCGGCTCGAGGTGAAAACGCATATTGTTACCGGCGCCGTTTCGGCCGCCCAGAATATTGTCAAATGCGTGCGTCGCTGTGGTCTGGAGGTCAATGATCTGGTGCTGCAGCCGCTGGCTTCCAGTTATGCCGTGCTTTCCGAGGACGAGAAAGACCTGGGTGTCTGTCTGGTTGATATTGGTGGCGGCACGACCGATCTGGCCGTTTGGACGCAGGGCGCCATTCGCCACACTTCGGTGACACCAATTGCCGGCGACCAGATTACCAACGACATCGCCATGGCGCTCAGAACGCCGACGCGCGAGGCCGAGGATATCAAGTGCAAATACGGCTGCGCTCTGTCCCAGCTGGCTGACCCGGCGGAAACGCTGGAAGTGGCCGGTGTCGACGAGCGGCCTAGCCGCAAGATGTCACGCCGGGCTCTGGCCGATGTTATCCAGCCGCGCGTCGAAGAGCTCTATGAGTTGATTCAGAACGAGCTGCGCCGGGCAGGGTTTGAAGAGGTGCTGTCCTCCGGGCTCGTCATTACGGGTGGCGCGGCGGTGATGCCCGGCATGATCGAATTGGGTGAGGAGCTTTTCCATATGCCTGTGCGGCTCGGATTGCCGAAATACAGTGGCAGTCTGGCCGACGTCGTGCAGAACCCCCGTTTTTCAACATCCTACGGGTTGTTGCTGGAAGCGCAGACGCAGAGAAAGCGCGGCCAAAAAGTAAGTGAGACACGCAGCATGAAAGATGTGATGTCAAGGATGAAATCTTGGCTTGCCAAGAATTTTTAATGGTTTTTTGTAAGGGAGGCGATCAATGTTTGAAATCATCGACAAGGAAGAAAATTGCGGCACGATTATCAAGGTAGTCGGAGTCGGTGGCGCTGGTGGTAATGCGGTTGAGCACATGATCCGGGAAGGGGTGCAGGGGGTAGAATTCATCGCCGCCAACACCGATGCCCAGGCGCTCTTGCGCAATACGGCGCATGTCAAGGTCAGTCTGGGCAAGACTGGTCTTGGCGCCGGCGCTCGTCCGGAGGCCGGGCAGGCCGCCGCCGAAGCGCACAAGGACGAAATCCGCGCAGCAATGCAGGGCGCCAACATGGTGTTCATCACTGCCGGCATGGGTGGCGGCACCGGTACAGGCGCTGCTCCTGTGGTGGCGGAAGTGGCGCGCGAAATGGGTATCCTGACTGTCGGCGTGGTCACCAAGCCCTTCTCCTTTGAAGGTGGCAAGCGCATGAAGTCGGCCGAGGCCGGCATTGCCGAATTTGGCAAGCATGTCGATTCCCTTATCGTCATCCTCAACGACAAGCTGATGGATGTTATGGGCGAAGACGCCGATGTCGATGATTGCTTCAAGGCGGCGGACGATGTGCTGAAAAACGCCGTCGGCGGTATTGCTGAAATCATCACTTACCCCGGTCTGGTCAATGTCGACTTTGAAGATGTACGCACGGTCATGGGCGAAATGGGGCGCGCCATGATGGGCTCCGCCGTTTCCTCCGGCGTTGATCGCGCCCGCATTGCGGCCGAGCAGGCGGTGGCATCGCCCCTGCTGGAAGGTGTCAATTTGTCTGGCGCCCGTGGCGTACTGGTCAATATCACGGCAGCCAAGGGCAACCTCAAGATGAAGGAAGTCAATGAGGTAATGAACACCGTCAAGACTTTTGCGGCAGAGGACGCCCACATCATCTTTGGTGCCGTTTATGATGACCTGATGGCTGATTCCCTGCGCGTCACGGTTGTTGCTACTGGCCTTGGTCTGGCCGCTGCCCGTCGTCAGACCTTTGAAGTCATTAATACCCCGGTAGTACAAGCCCAGTCTACCGGAACCTATGATGCCAGCGGCAGTGTCAACTACACCGAGATTTCGGATGTACCGGCAGTGGTGCGCAAACGCAATGCCCAGGTCGAAGCTTTGGCCAACAGTGGCGTTGATCGCTACGATATTCCGGCTTTCCTGCGCAAGCAGGCAGATTGATGCTGTAACAAGCCGTAAAACTGATCGCCTCTTGGGAGGGGAAGTGCCGCCGCGTGTTAAAATGCGGTCTTCCCCAACTTTTTTGTTGCATATGATCCGGCAGCGAACGCTCAAGTCGCTGGTTAACGCCTCAGGCGTTGGCCTGCATAGCGGTGTCAAGGTCAATATGACCCTGAGACCGGCTGCGCCCGATACCGGCATTGTTTTTCGCAGGGTTGATCTGCCGCAACCGGTCGATCTTGCCGCCAATGCCCTTTTGGTTGGCGATACCCGCATGTGCTCCTGCCTGGAGCGCGATGGCGTTAAAGTGGGTACCATCGAACACCTGATGTCGGCACTGGCCGGTCTTGGTATCGACAACGCCTATATTGATCTCGATGCCCCCGAAGTTCCCATTTTGGATGGTTCGTCGGCGCCTTTCGTTTTTCTGATTCAGTCTGCCGGTATCGAAGAGCAGAATGCGAGCAAGAAGTTCATCCGCGTCACCCAGCCGATTGAAGTCAGGGATGACGACAAATGGGCGCGTTTCGAGCCTTTCGATGGCTATAAACTGACTTTTTCCATTGTTTTCAAGCATCCCGCCATTGGGCGTTCGGCACAGGAATCGGTCTTTGATTTTGCCGAAAATTCCTATTCGCATGAAGTAGCGCGGGCGCGTACCTTCGGCTTCATGCAGGAAGTTGAATGGTTGCGTGAAAACAATCTGGCGCTCGGCGGCGGTCTCGACAATGCCATCGTTCTCGACGAATACCGGGTGCTCAACGCCGATGGCCTGCGTTATCCCGACGAATTCGTCAAACACAAGCTACTTGATGCTATTGGTGACCTTTATCTGCTTGGTCATCCGCTCCTGGCAGCCTTTTCCGCCCACAAATCCGGTCATGCACTCAACAACCTGCTGGCGCGCGAACTGCTGGCGCATCCGGAAAGTTGGGAATTGGTCAGCTTTGATGAAATCGACAGCGCTCCGCAGGGCATTGCCCGCTGGCTGGAACAGCCGGCTTGAAACAGAGTCCATTCTCCCGTCTTCCTGATTGTGAGCCAGCATGTCACTGATGAATCGTCCTCCCCGTCCCCGCATGACGGGTCTCATTGCCCTCTATGCTCTGGGTGACGTTTTTGGTCTGTCCTGCTTTGCCATGGGAGTGAGCTGGTTTGCTATCGGCAAAGGCGCCTTTTTTGTCAGTTTCCCGACTTCGATTGCCGAAGCGGCTGTTTGTGCGATTGGCGGCATTGTGGTCGTGATTTGGTCGGCGGGTCACATCATGCGTGAAATTCAAAAGCAGGGGCCGGATTTGCAAAAGCGTTACGAACGCTATGTGCGCGAGAATTATCCGGAAAAGGCCAAAAATTTCGATAAGCCTTGAAAAAGCAGCTTTGCCGCCATGATGCCAAGGGTCGCAAAGGAAAAGCCTGATCTAAACTGCCGGTCGGGCGGGTAGATATTGCTTTCAAAACAATATATTGTCTGAATGTCCGCTGTGTTATTACGGATCGCAAATGCTTTCGCAATGGCAATGCACGGTAACATGTCATTACGAGAGCCGTCAGGTTCGTGGCAATCTCCAAGGCTGGATGAAATTGCTTCTCTACGCTCGCAATGACGGTATTTACAAATTGCCTGCAAAAACGGGTCAGGAATTGCGTAATTTTTCCAGTGCCGCGCGTAGCGGCGATTTTTCCGGCAACCCCTGTAGAGTGCCCTGTAAACAGTCTTTGACTTTGTCAGATAAGGGTTGAGGTTTTGAAGGGATTGATTGTGCTGGAGTTTTTCGGGGTTGCACTTTGATTTCTATGCCGTTACACTCGCAAAAATCTTTAGCAAGCAGTTGACAAAGGCTCGTGCTCATTTGCCTGAGTTTTGCGGCTGCGGCGCCGTTATCGGCGTGAATGATGACAACACCTGACTTGAAATTAGCCACGCGTGAGACGTGGCCCAGGCCGGCCGGAACTATTGTTTCGTACCGGCGCGACAGTCGAAGCAATAACTCGGCATGTGCCAGAACCCTGGCGGCGCCGTCTTCGGTACCGAGGAATTGCAGAAGCGAACCGTGCATAGGAGGAGGAATCCGTGCAAATTATTCTTGTCTCGCGGCACCTTAAAACCGCCAGAAACTTCACCATTATGCCGCAGCACATGCTTTTTGCGGCACTTGCTTTTTTCGGCCTGGTCATTCTGACTTCGCTCACTTTTTCCTGGCTGTCGATGGAATTGCGCTTGCCTTTTGTGCGTGATTTGATGACTTCCCTGCAGCGCAAGGAAAACCTGAAAACACAGGAAGTGATGAGCAATAACCTGAGTTTCATGGCAACGCGTGTTGGTGAATTGCAGGCGCAGGTCATTCAACTCGACAGTCTGGGCGAACGCCTGTCCAGACTGGCGGGCATGGGGCGCGAAAGCGCGCCACCGGCCAAAACACAAAGCAAGCCGGATGGACAGGGTGGCCCCTTTGTGGCGACGCCTGCGACCTACACCGATTTGCAGCAGCAGATCGAGCGCCTGACCCGGCAGGTCGAATTCAAAACGGATGAGCTGTCAATGCTGGAGTCCCGTTTTCTGGAAAAACGGGTGCGCGAACGTTTGTTGCCGACCATGCTGCCCGTGAATGCTTCGCGTATCGGTTCCAGCTACGGTTATCGCTCCGATCCGCTGGCCGGGGTGCGTGCCATGCATGAAGGTATCGACTTTGTCGCACCTCCGGGTACGCCGATTTCTGCAGCCGCCGCTGGTGTGGCCGTGGTGGCGGAATACCATCACGCCTTTGGCAACATGGTCGACATCGATCATGGCGATGGCCTGATTTCGCGCTATGCTCATATGTCGCAAATCGATATCAAGCCGGGTCAGATGGTTCGCCGTGGCCAGCGCGTCGGGCTGGTGGGCAGCACGGGACGTTCAACCGGGCCGCATCTGCATTTTGAAGTACGGATGATGGGTGTGGCGCAAAATCCGGCCGTCTTCCTGCGGCAAGGCGACAATTTCGCGCAGGCACAGACGCACTGAAATTGTTTCTGGCGAACTTGCCGGGAGTGCTAATGCGGTTGTGGGGATATGGCGTGATAGAATCTCGCCTTTCCCGCCATCCCTGCTTTTCTCATCGTCATGATTCCCGGTATTCTCAAAAAGATTTTCGGCAGCCGTAACGACCGGCTGATTCGGCAATATTCCAAGACGGTCAAGCAAATCAACGCGCTTGAAGAGTCGATGCAGGCCTTGAGTGACGAGCAGTTGCGCGCCAAGACCGATGAATTCCGCAAACGTTACACCGAAGGCGAGACGCTTGACGACTTGCTGCCGGAAGCCTTTGCCGTTGTGCGCGAGGCAGGTAAGCGCGCCTTGGGATTGCGCCATTTTGACGTGCAAATGATCGGCGGCATGGTGCTGCATAACGGCAAAATTGCCGAAATGCGAACTGGCGAAGGCAAGACGCTGGTGGCAACTTTGCCCTCCTATCTCAATGCCCTGTCCGGCAAGGGTGTGCATGTCATCACGGTGAACGATTATCTGGCCAGCCGTGATGCGGCCTGGATGGGTCGCTTGCACAATTTTCTGGGGCTGACGGTCGGCGTCAATCTGTCGCAGATGGATCACGACAGCAAGCAGAAGGCCTACGCTGCTGATGTCACCTACGGCACCAACAATGAATTTGGCTTTGACTATCTGCGCGACAACATGGTTTACGCTGCCAATGAGCGGGTGCAGCGCAGCCTCAATTTTGCCATTGTCGATGAGGTCGATTCCATCCTGATCGACGAAGCACGCACACCACTGATCATCTCCGGTCAGTCTGAAGACCACACCGAGATGTACGAGCGCATGAAACTGGTGGTGCCGCAACTTACACGATGTGCCGAAGAAAATGGCGAGGGCGATTACTGGGTCGATGAAAAGGGTCACCAGGTTTTTCTGTCGGAAGCCGGTTACGAGCATTCCGAGCAGATTCTGATGGAAATGGGCTTGCTGCGTGAAGGTCGCGGGCTCTATGAATCCGCCAACATTACCCTGATGCACCACCTGAATGCCGCTTTGCGCGCAATGACCCTGTTCCACCGCGACCAGCAATATGTGGTGCAGAACGGCGAAGTCATCATTGTCGATGAGTTCACCGGCCGTCTGATGCAGGGTCGGCGCTGGTCTGACGGTCTGCACCAGGCGGTGGAAGCCAAAGAAGGCGTCGCCATCCAGAGCGAAAACCAGACGCTCGCCTCGATCACTTTCCAGAATTATTTCCGCATGTACAAGAAGCTGTCCGGCATGACCGGTACGGCCGATACGGAAGCCTACGAATTCCATCAGATCTATGGTCTGGAAACTGTCGTCGTGCCGACGCACAAAAAGATGGTTCGAGACGACCGCAATGACATGGTATTCAAGACGGCGGATGAAAAACACGCGGCGATCATTGCCGATATTCGCGATTGCCATGAACGTGGGCAACCGGTGTTGGTTGGCACCACCTCAATCGAGAATTCGGAACTACTCTCCGGTTTGCTCGACAAGGCCAATTTGCCGCATCAGGTGTTGAACGCCAAGCAGCACGCGCGTGAAGCCCAGATTGTGGTACAGGCCGGCAGCGCTGGCATGATCACGATCGCTACCAATATGGCTGGTCGTGGTACCGATATTGTCCTCGGCGGCAACATTGAAAATCAGGTCGACGCGATCCGTGACGACGAGAGCCTCAGCCCGAGTGAAAAGGAAAGGGCTATCGCTGCTCTGCGCGAAGAGTGGCAAAAGCCGCACCAGCAGGTCGTTGATGCTGGCGGTTTGCATATCATTGGTTCCGAGCGCCACGAATCACGCCGTATCGACAATCAGTTGCGTGGTCGTTCCGGCCGCCAGGGTGATCCGGGTTCCTCGCGCTTTTATCTGTCACTTGATGATGACTTGCTGCGCATCTTTGCTGGCGAGCGCCTGCGTTCCATCATGGATCGCCTCAAGATGCCGGAAGGTGAAGCCATCGAGCATCCGCTGGTGACCCGTTCGCTTGAATCGGCACAGCGCAAGGTGGAAGCGCGCAATTTCGATATTCGCAAGCAGTTGCTGGAATACGACGATGTTGCTAACGACCAGCGCAAGGTAATTTACGCCCAGCGCAACGAATTGATCGAATCCGACGATATTTCCGAAACCATCACCAGCATGCGGCAAGGCGTGGTTGAGGATATTTTCCGCACCTGGGTGCCGAAAGACTCGGTCGAAGAACAGTGGGAAATCGAGGCGCTGGAAAAAGCATTGGCTGACGAGTTGCGGATGCTGGCGCCAGTGGGCGAATGGATCAAGTCAGAGCCGACGCTGGGCGATGAAGCCATCCTCGAACGCTTGCAAAAAATGGCGGATGAAATCTATTTGGCCAAAGTTGAAACGGTAGGGGTTGAAGGGTTTCGTCAGTTCGAGCGCAACGTCATGTTGCAGGTGCTCGACAATCATTGGCGCGAACATTTGGCGGCGCTTGACCACCTGCGTCAAGGTATCCACCTGCGCGGCTACGCCCAGAAAAACCCCAAACAGGAATACAAGCGCGAATCCTTTGAACTTTTTGAGGGTTTGCTCGAACTGATCCGCAAGGAAGTTACCCGCATAGTTTTCACCGTGCAGATTCGTTCGCCGGAAGAGGTCGATGAAGTCGTACCGCCGCCGGCTGAAGTGCACAATGTTCAGTACCGGCATGCCAGCTATGACGAGGCTCTGGGCGGTGAGGCTGAAGCCGAAGCGGAATTGGCAGCACAGCAACCCTATGTGGCTGCGCCAAAGGTTGGACGCAACGATCCTTGCCCATGTGGCAGTGGCAAGAAGTACAAGCAGTGCCACGGCAAGCTGTCCTAGCGGTACTCGCTGGCGTGTTGTTGCCTGCGCCAGCCAGCTTCTTGCCGTAGTTTATCTACTGTCTGCGTCGCTGGCCGGCTTGTCGCCTGGCTCCAGCTTCGCCTTGATGTTTGAGGTGCGCAATGCCTGTCAACTACATGACCCCCTCCCGCGATCAAGTCTTTGCGGTCGCTGGTTTCCTGCTCGGTACTGCCAAGGCTGAAATTCGCAAGAAAGATCGGCGAGACCTGACCTTGATTGCCCTTGATCCAGGTTGCAATGTTGCCGGTGTCTTTACCAGCAACCGCTTTTGTGCGGCGCCGGTGCTGGTTTGTCGTGAGCATCTGCAATCGGGGGTTGGCATCCGCGCCCTGGTTATCAATACGGGCATTGCCAACGCAGGAACTGGGGAGCTTGGCATGTTGGCCGCCAAGGAAACCTGCACAGCGGCAGCGCATCTTTTTGGCATCAGCCCGCAGTCTGTTTTGCCTTTTTCAACTGGCGTCATTCTCGAACCGCTGCCGGTCGATCGTCTGGTTTCAGGCCTGCAGCCCTGTTTTGACGATCTCGAAACCGATCACTGGCATGCGGCAGCGCACGCCATCATGACCACCGATACCGTTGCCAAAGTGGCTTCGCGCCGCGTCACAGTGGCGGCGGCGGAAGTGACGATCACTGGCATGGCCAAGGGGGCTGGCATGATCCGACCCGACATGGCGACCATGCTCGGCTTTGTTGCTACTGATGCCGGTATCGCGCAGCCCTTGCTCGAAAAACTGGTCAAGGAAGCGGCAGATGCTTCTTTTAACTGCATTACGGTCGATGGCGATACCTCGACCAACGATTCTTTCATCCTGATGGCGAGCGGTCAGTCTGGAGCGAAATTTGTCACCGGCTACGAAGCCGGCTGGGCGGAAGTCAAAGCGGCGATCATCGCGGTGGCGGCTGAACTGGCGCAGGCCATTGTGCGCGATGGCGAGGGTGCCACCAAATTCATCACTATTGCCGTTGAGGGCGGACGCGATGCTGACGAATGCCGCAAGGTTGGTTACGCTATTGGCCAATCGCCACTGGTCAAAACGGCTTTTTTTGCTTCCGACCCCAATCTTGGTCGCATTCTAGCAGCAGTCGGCTATGCCGGCATTGCCGATCTTGACGTCAATCAAGTGCGTGTCTGGCTCGACGATGTGTTGGTGGCCGAGCATGGCGGTCGGGCGTTGAATTACACCGAAGCCAATGGCGCCCGCGTCATGAAGCGGCCAGAGATTACGGTGCGCGTCTTGCTGGGCCGTGGTGATGCCAAGGCGACCGTCTATAGCTGCGATCTATCCTACGACTACGTTAAAATCAACGCCGACTATCGAAGTTGAAAACACATTTGGTTTTCTCTGCGTCAACTTCCTTTGGCGAAAGATTTTGCCAAACTCCACTGTCTGCGGCTAACGGGCAGGCGGTCGGGAATGCCGCGCAATAGCGTCCAGCCATAGGCTTCGACATCGTCTCCTGCCGCCCGCTCGAAGCCAGCGATGGCGTTCTTGGCAACCAGCGCTGCCCGGTGCAGGCGGATGAAACGTCCGGCAAATTCTTCTTCCAGGTGGGTGAGTGCTTCATCAAGAAGATATTCGCGGTCGCGAGTGCGGGCCGTGACGTATTTCAGGTCGGCCTTGAAATAGAGGATTTCGTCCACCGCCACTAGCAACAGACGGCCACGTTCCTGGCAGGAGAGATGGGTGCGGCCACCACCACGCAATTCCTGGCCGATGGCGGCAAGCTTGGGTAAAGATGGTCTATTGGTTTGCCTGACTTTTTCCAGTGCGTTTTGCAGGCGCTGGGCGCGGATGGGTTTCAAAAGATAGTCGATGGCGTTGAGATCAAAGGCCTGGACGGCGTAGTTGTCATAGGCTGTGGCAAAAATGACATCGGGTTGTTTTTCCAGGTTGCCCAGATGTTCGACCAGCTCAATGCCGTCCATGCGCGGCATGCGGATATCGGTGATGACGACGTCAGCGCTATGTTCATCGAGCAGCGAGAGCGCATGCACGCCGTTTTCAGCCTCACCAACAACTTCGAGCGGAAAATGCGGGGCGATATCGGCGAGAAGTTCACGCAGCCGGGCGCGCGCCGGCGGTTCGTCGTCGACGATCAGTATGGATAGTGGTTGTTCCTGGTTTGGCATGGCAGCACAATACGAATGCGATAGTGGGTGTCAGATTGATCGATTTCGAGCCGGGCTTCAAGATCGTAATACAAAGCCAGGCGTTCGCGGATATTGGTGAGCGCAATCTGGTTGCCGGCTGATTGGCGGGGGGTGTTGCAATGTTGGTTGGCAACCTCGATAACCAGATCATTGTCCTTGCGCATGAAAATAATCCGGATGGTGCCGCCGTCCGGAGCTGGTTCGATGCCATGAAAGACGGCATTTTCCACTAGCGGCTGTAGCATCAGGGGTGGGATCAGGGTGTCGAGAGGCACCGAGCGGATATCCCATTCGACTTGCAGGCGCTCGCCTAGGCGAAGTTTTTCGAGTTCGAGATATTGCCGGCAGAGTGAGATTTCTTCGGACAGTGGCAGCCAGTCGGCCGGGTCTCGCAGGGCAGCGCGAAAGAGATCGGAAATGGTTTCGAGGGCGCTCTCGGCTTGTTTGGGCTGGGCGCGAATGAGGGAAAGCACGGCGTTGATGGCATTGAACAGGAAGTGTGGCCGGATGCGGGCGTTGAGCGCCATCAATCGGGCTTCCGCAATTGCTGGCGAATGGGCGCGGGCGCGCAGTTCGAGGTAGTGCAGCAAGAGTGCTGCCAGGGCAGTGCCCAATAGTCCCGCCTGCCAGTTTCCCCAGCGTTCGCTATCGACCAGACCCAGCCAAAGCCAGAGGTGGTACTGCAGAAAGGCACAGAACGCGGCAATGGCCATAACGGTGAGGCGGCCGTAACGAATGGGCAGACGCCAGAGCTGGTCGCGCAGCAGAGCCAACAGTCCGATTGCGCCCAGCAGCGGCGGCTCGCACCAGGCGGCCAAGACGTAGTAGCGCGATAGCCAGCCGGGCAGTCCACCGGCTTGCACCAGTGCGGCCAGGGCCAGAGCTAGATTGGCGCCGATCAACACGCGCAGCACAATGCCGAAATTGCGCCAGTCGGGCAGGGAGTTCGGAAGTGGATTTTGACTTATACTCGCCATGGTTAACGCATTCTAGATCAGAGTCATGACTTCCAACGATAATGGATACACTTGGGCCGGCCGATTTTCCGAGCCGGTCAGCGAATTGGTCAAACGATATACCGCTTCGGTCAGTTTTGACCAGCGCATGTGGCGGCAGGATATACGCGGCTCCCTGGCCCATGCCCGCATGCTGGCGCGGCAGAAAATCATCAGTGCCGATGACCTGGCCGACATCGAACGCGGCATGCAAACGGTGGCGGAGGAAATCGAAGCGGGTCAGTTCCAATGGCTGCTTGATCTCGAAGATGTGCACCTCAATATTGAAAAGCGCCTGACGACGCTGATTGGCGATGCCGGTAAGCGCTTGCACACTGGGCGTTCGCGCAATGATCAGGTGGCGACCGACATTCGCCTGTATCTGCGCGATGCCATCGACGATATCCTGAAACTGATTGCCGCCTTTCGCACCGCCCTGCTCGATCTGGCCGAAAAGGAGGTGGCGACGCCGATGCCTGGCTTCACCCACATGCAGGTAGCGCAGCCGGTGACTTTTGGTCATCATGTTCTTGCCTATTTTGAAATGTTCGGCCGCGATGCCGAACGCTATGCCGATTGCCGCAAACGCACCAATCGCCTGCCGCTCGGTGCGGCCGCGCTGGCGGGAACGACTTACCCGATTGACCGGGCATTCGTTGCCGAACAACTCGGCTTCGACGCGGTGTGCGAAAACTCGCTCGATGCCGTTTCTGACCGCGATTTCGCCATCGAATTCTGTGCTGCCAGCGCTTTGCTGATGACGCACATCTCGCGCCTTTCCGAAGAACTGGTGCTGTGGATGAGTCCGCGCATCGGCTTCATCCGTATTGCCGACCGCTTCTGTACCGGTTCATCGATCATGCCGCAGAAAAAAAACCCGGACGTGCCGGAACTGGCACGCGGCAAGACCGGCCGAGTCTATGGCCATCTGACAGCCTTGCTGACCCTGATGAAAGGCCAGCCGCTGGCCTATAACAAGGATAATCAGGAGGACAAGGAACCCTTGTTTGACGCCGTTGATACGGTGACCGATACGCTCAGGATTTTTGCCGACATGATGCCGAGTATTACGGTGCGCCCCGAGGCCATGCTTGCTGCCTTGCAGCAGGGTTTTGCCACTGCCACCGATCTTGCGGATTACCTGACCAAGAAAGGTCTGCCTTTCCGCGATGCGCATGAGGCGGTAGGTCTGGCCGTCAAGCGTGCCGAGCAACTGGGTGTTGACCTGCCGCAATTGCCTCTAGCCGAATTGCAGACTTTCTCGCCGCTGGTGGCCGAAGATGTTTTTGCAGTGCTGACCGTCGAAGGCTCGCTGGCGGCACGCAATCATTTTGGCGGTACGGCACCGGAACAGGTGCGGGCAGCAATTGCGCGGGCGAGGAAACGTATTCTGGATTGCAGCTAGCACTCACAACAACCGTGATGGCACGAGAGATCATCAAGGTACTGGTGTAGGAAGCCACCAGTACGGTTCATCTTGTGCACGATCCTTTTTCCCGGCACGATAGCTAGTGTGAAGGTTTTCCGCGCACATTGATCGTGACTGCCTGTCAGGAACGCGCGTCGCACCCCGATCCTGTTGTTAAACCGGTAATCAAATATTAGCATCCGTTTTGGTTGAGTCTGTCGAAGGGCTTGGGACGAGCAGATTAATTGTGGTCTTGTTTGGCTGGGTATGTTGGTGGTACATAAATACCCGGTGATCTGCAGGCTGGAACATCTTCCGGTACGAAGGACAAAAATTGAGGGGGGCTTGGCCTGCACAACCAGCAAGATCGGATGCAGCGTGACGAGCGGCTTAACAATCGGAGGAACGGCTACCTCAGGCAGCACTGCTACGACTGGTGGAACAACCACTTCAGGCGGTGTTGCAACCCCTATGGGTGTGATGTTTGCCCTTGTTGTGGCCTTGTGACTGTGTAGTTGCCTGCGAGATGCCGAAACGCAGACATACAACGCCCGTGTTGCCGAGTTCCTCGTACAACTGAACCTATCGTAGTCGCATCCGGATATCGTCATTCATGCCCCGATTTTAATTGAAGCGATGTCCATGAATCACACACTTTTAGCGCCACCATCGCTAGCTTCTTCCTCAACCGTTTTTAGACGTTCATTTGGCTCTCTGCCTTCATCGAGCGCGGCAAGCACTAGATCCGGATTCATCGATTGTTGCAGGGCTGCTGCATTGGGGTCGTGGCGGTTTTTGACATTCGGCAAATCACGCCGCAATTCTTCGAGCAGATCGATCAGCTTGGCGGCCTTCTGTTCAGTCAAAAGCGTTACTTTCAGATCGAGATGCGCTCGCTGTTCGGCAAGTTTGGCCAGCCGGTTCTGCTTGGACAAAACTACAGTCGTGATCAGCAAGGCATTCAGAGCAACTATCCCCTGCAGCCAGAAATATGGTGCCGGATCGAATTCAGACAAACCGAATGCTAGTAACAGGGCATTGGCGAGCATCCAGAGTGCGACAAAGATCAGAATAATGCCCAGAAAAACCGGCTGGCCGGCAAATAGACTGATGCGTTCCAGAATACGTTGCGAGCGGCTGATTTTCTCCTCTTCGCGTGTGTAAAAATCCACGACAGCCGCAATATTCTGACTAATCTGGTCACGTTCGGATTCGACTGGTGTTTCACGTATATCGGGAGAATTGTTTGACACAAGAACAGGGTCTGATTTCATTTTGACCTTGAATGCTACGCCTGCCACTGAAACCGTCTGTACGCCAACGAACACTGGATGAGATTTGTTTCGTGGCTTGAGGCACGGATCAAAACAGAACCCGGCTTCGGAATAATGTGCGATGGCGTACAGACCACACTGGGTGTATGGAAAGACAATCAGCAGCCAATCAGATGGCTACGGAAATTTTCCGGGTTGGTACTGGTTGAAGTTTATTTCAACAAGTCCATGGTTGATTTTGGAGCAAAAAATGCGCAATCACTTTCCGGTATTGAACACCCCGATTCGTCACCGTTCTTGTCGCCTTGCCCTTCTGAGCGGGATGGCGATTGTCGCGATCCTGCAATCGTCAATGTTATTGGCGGATGATTCTGATCAGGTTGCGTATTCAAATAACATCAGTGCTCCCCAGGCAGCGATTTCCTGGATCAGCGGCGGTATTGGCGACGATGCCCGGGATGAAATGCGCAAAGCGGCGGCAGCTTACAATGTCCACATTGTGTTCAGT
>JAGTRX010000188.1 GCA_018262285.1 Pseudomonadota bacterium
GTCAATAATCTCCCGCCGGTGGATATCAGCAAAGCTACTTATCGAATCGGTCCGCAAGACAGATTGCAGATTACGGTTTGGGAGCATCCGGAGCTGAACGATCCCGGCGGGGAAAAAATTATGCCCGAATTGGCCGGTAAAGTGGTCGATGAAAACGGCGAGTTGTATTATCCCTACGTAGGTAACATCCCAGTGGCGGGGAAAACCGTCAGCGAGGTCAGGACGCTGTTGACCCGTGAGCTTTCCAACTATTTCAAGAAGGTCAAGCTCGATATTCGCGTGTTGTCTTTCCAGAGTCATCGGGCAGCTGTTGTCGGCGAAGTTAAAACACCGGGGGTCCAGTCGATGACGGAGACACCATTGACAGTTGCCGAAGCCATCAGCCGTGCCGGCGGAGTGACCGAGGATGCCGATATGAGCAACGTGGCCCTGGCACGCGATGGCAAAGCCTACAAGATCGATGTGCTGGCGCTGTACTCAAAGGGTAACTCCACCCAGAACCTGCTGCTTAAGGACGGCGACGTACTCTTTATTCCCGACCACAAGGACAACAAAGTGTTAGTGATGGGTGAAGTCGGCAAGCAGCAGGCCCTGCAGATCAACAAGGGCAAGATGTCGCTTTCACAAGCCCTGGCGGAAGCTTATGGTTTCGACTTAAACACCTCCAGGCCGGAAGAGGTCTATGTGATTCGGCCGGGCGATATGAATCCCGAGATTTTTCAGTTGAATGCGGGATCCCCTGACGCCATGATTTTGGCCGACCAGTTTGCTTTGCAAGCACATGATACCGTTTTCGTGGGCACCGCAGGCGTGACCCAATGGTCACGTGTTCTGAACCAAATCCTGCCGGGTTCCTTCACATCGATGATGTCGCTCGCTGCCACCACTGGCTTGTAAAGGCTTTCGGGGCTCGGTTTTTCTTTTCACACGATTGGAATATAAAAGACTATGTATTCACAGAACGAATCTACTACACTGCTTCCGCCGCTTAATATGTCCCGGATCCAGGAGCAGAGCGTCAGTATCCGCGACTATGTCGACCTGCTGTTTGAAGGCAGAAAGATTATTCTGTCGGTATTGCTGTCGGTGCTGTTGATAACGGTGGTCTATCTGGTGCTGGCGCCACGCACCTACAAGGCTGACGCCTTGTTGCGGATCGACAAGAACAAGGCGCTACTCGCAGCACCCTTGCGTAGCGAGGCTAGCCAGTCGCCGACCGAAGCCGAAAGCCCAAGGGCGCAGCGTGAAGTGGAAATCCTCCGCTCTCGATCGGTGCTCGGCAAGGTGGTGGAAAATCTGAACCTGATGGTAGAAGCGTCACCCCATTACTTTCCGGTTATCGGCGAAATGTTGGCCAGTCGGCATGATGTCCATGACGGGGTCGCAACTCCATGGTGGGGATTAGGTCGCTGGGCCTGGGGGGGCGAAAAACTGAAGATCGCTACTTTCACAGTGCCGGATCGTTATCTGGAACAAGAGTTCACGTTGATCGCTCTGGAGGAAAGCCGCTTTATCTTGCTCGGTCCTAAAGATGAGGAACTGATCAATGGGCAGATAGGCGAAACCTTCACAGCCGACATGGGCGAGGCTAAGCCTGTCGTTATAAAGCTCGAAGAATTTGCGGCACATCCCGGCACCCATTTTAAGTTGACCAGAAAAACCTCGTTGACAGCCATCGAAACCTTGCAAAAGGCTTTTTCCGTCAAGGAGGTTTCCAAGGACACGGATATACTTAGCGTCGAACTTAAAGGCCGCGATCCGGAGCAACTCGCCAAATCGGTCAACGACATCGCCACCATTTATGTCAACGCGACAGTTAATTGGGAATCTGCGGAAGCTTCTCAAAAGCTGAGTTTCCTGGAAAGCCAGTTGCCTATTGTTAAGGAGCGTCTGGAAAAGGCGGAGCAGAGTTTGAGCGTTTACCGGCAAAAGCATGGCGCGGTCGATATACCCGCCGAGGCTGAAATACTGCTCAAGCAGGCTTCCGAAATGGAGACAATGAGGATTCAACTCAAACAAAAGTACGAAGAGCAGAATCAACGTTTGGAGGGTGCTCACCCAGATATGGTCGCCACCAAGTCACAAATAAAGCAGATCGACAGCAAGCTGGGGGGGCTAGAGAAGCGTATTAAAAACTTGCCAGGCACTCAACAGCGCATGGTGAGCCTATCGCGGGATGTACAGGTCAACACCGAACTTTACACCTCACTGCTGAACAGCGCACAGGAACAACGCATTGCCGCCGCAGGTTCCTTGGGCAACTCGCGCATCATCGATTTTGCGGTAACCCCGGAAAAGCCGTATTGGCCAAAACCCGGGCTGTTGTTGGCCATCGCCACCTTGTTGGGTCTGAGTATGGGATCGGCGTTGGTGTTCCTCAGGCATTCCTTGCAGCGCCACGACAATTATCCGGCCTTGCTGGAATATCAGGTGGGCTTGCCGCTGTTTGCCGCCATTCCGCATAGCAAGAAGCAGCGCCGACTGGCACGTCTGATCGATCAGGGCAGGGACCGTCAGCCGGGCATTTTGGTCAGTCAGGAGCCGCTGGATATCTCCGTGGAGTCACTGCGCGGCCTGCGTACTACCCTGGAAGCCACCCTGGCTAATCACGAAAGCAAGGTCATCATGGTAAGCAGTCCGGCACCCGGTATGGGTAAATCCTTTGTCAGCACCAATCTTTCCGCATTACTGGCGAGTATCAAGAAGCGGGTGTTGATCATCGACGCCGACATGCGCAACGGGCGGCTACACGAAACGTTTTCCGTCGAGAAGGAACCGGGGCTTTCCGACTTTCTGGCCGGCAGGGTCTCGCTAGGCGAGGTTATCGTCAGCCTGCCCGATGTCGGAGTGGACTTTATACCGCGCGGAAGCATGGCGCTGAATCCAGCGGAATTGCTGGTGCTCGGCGATCTGGCGGAGACGCTTGAGCAGTTGAAGAGTTTTTACAACCATATCGTGATCGATTCACCGCCGATTTTGGGCGCCACCGACGCCGCCATTATTGGCAAGCACGCCGACGCCACGTTTCTGGTGGTTAAGGAAGGCCGCTACACGGCGCAGGAATTGGAGGTCAGTTTCAGGCGTTTCCAACAGGTCGGAGTGAAACCGAATGGCTTCATTATCAACGATATGAAAGAAGGCTCGTCTTATTATCCTTATTATGGCTATGCCTACAACCGTTCTGACATGGAGTCCAAAAACTCGTCTGCATTTATGGCCGGCTATCAGGCGGTGGGAGACTGGTTCGGAAAACGCCAGGATCGTGACTATCTGCCAGCTGCAGAAGCAATGGAAGAGATAGACGACAAGGTACAGGCGTAAGATGGAAATACGCTTGGAAAAAGATTTGCCTGTTCTGCTGTTCGCGCTGGTCAGCGCGTCGACGCTGGCTTCTCTGCCTCAGGTCGAGTCGGCCTGGTCAGGGGTGAAGGAAGTTTATGGCGAGCAGGATTTCGGTTTGCGTATCCTTCGCGAGGTCATGTTGCTGGTGCTCGTCGCCTATATGTTTTTTGAACCACGTTTGCGGAGCGGCGCCATGACAAGCTCTGTGCTGGCATTTTTGGCTGTTGTCGCCACTTATGTGCTGTTTGAGGTTGGCTACGCGTTGTATCTGGACTTGCCTTTAGTGGTGCCGATGGCGGGGCTGCGCGTTTTCGAATATATGCCGCTGGCTTTGATTGGATTCGTGACCAGCCGATTGGGCGCGGGTGAATATGTTATCTATCGATTCGCACATTATCTGCGTTATTACATTGCTCTGCAGGCCGTGTTGGCGATAGCCCAGGCCTTGTGGGCGCCGCCTTTGTTTGGCGTGTCGTTCCTGGGCGGCGGAAGACCGTTCGGAACCTTTGTCAGTCCCAACCTGTTTGGCGCAACCATGGCGACTTGCGCACTGCTCTTCGCACTGGTGCCCGGCATGCGCAAGTGGCTGGCTATCAGCGTATTTCTGGCCTTGCTGAGCGGTTCACGAACTGCATTCATTAGTTCGCTGCTGGTGGTGTTTTTCCAGATTTATGCCGTCCTACGCCCCCGCGATCGCTGGGCTATGATCATGCCGGCACCGCTACTTGCCGTTGGCGCGCTGTTGTTGGCCTCCAGCCCTTTGCTCAGCGGTCGCGATGACGCTGACCCAACCGAAGACGGCCGCATAAATTTGTGGCAGCGGATATTTTCCGAGTACATCC
>JAGTRX010000189.1 GCA_018262285.1 Pseudomonadota bacterium
TGCCTGAACCAAGGCAAACCCGCCATTTTTTGATGCGTTTCTGAAATGGCCTGCATGTGCTCTGATGGACCGCCTAGAATTTGAGCAAGGCCGAGAGGGTGTAAGTTCTCGGCGCACCGTAATAGGCCACTTGGTAACCTAGAGCACTCAGGTCAAAGGAGCGCTCCTTGTACTTGGCGTTGGTCAGGTTCTTGCCGGTGAGGGTAATCAGCCAGCGCTTGTCCTGGCTTTCATAGGTCGTGAAGGCATTGAGGGTGTTCACGTTTTTCTGGAACAGGATCTGGCTACTGTTGGGTTCGGTGTAGAGGCTGTGCAGGGAGCGGATATCGGCGCCAATCTTCATCGTGCCATGTCCCCACGCGGGGAATTGATAGACCGCGCCCAGCATCAGGGTGCGCGTCGGCGCGTTGGCGAACTCGCGTTGGGTGGCAATATTGATGCCATTGTCCATGAATTGATCGTACTTTGATTCCATGAGGCCAAAAGCGCCCCGTAAGGTCAGGCCGCGAATGGACGGTTTGGCCTGGAACTCGACCTCAAGTCCACGGGTGACGCCCTTGCCAGCGTTTACGAACAGAGGCTGACCAAGGGGGCCTGCCGTTTGCAACTGGATTTCCTTGTAATTGTTTTGATACAGGCTGGCATTGACGATGAGACGGTTGTTGAAGAAATTGGATTTCACCCCGAGTTCGTAGCTGGTGACATCTTCCGGGCTATAGGGCTTGTTGCCTTGGGCCGTAGTGATTTTCGAGCGCCCATCCATGCCACCACTCTTGAAACCGCTGCTGAAACTGGCGTAGGTCAGCAGATTATCGTGCCACTGATAATTGACTCCCAGTTTGGGCGACATTGACGACCAGCTCTTCGCCATGGAAAAAGCGCCAGTGCCGCCAGCATTGCCCGGATAAAAGGCGGTTCCCGATCCCGGCTTAGGAAGGGGGGCGCCAGCGTAGACTTCGTAGTCGCGATTGAAATTCTTTTTTTCAACCGTGTAGCGCAAACCGGCCGTCAAGGACAGCTTGTCAGACCATTGATAAGTTCCTTCGCCATAAATAGCGTAACTGCGGGTGGTTTGACCATAGGTTGAGGCGGTGCCGAACGGGATGCCAATGAAGTCGGTCATGTCGACGCCATCGTAAGCGCTGGCTTGCTCGCGGAAATAGTAAAGACCGAAGACACCATTCAGTTTTTCGCCGGTGTGGGTCAGTTTGACCTCCTGAGAAAACTGTTTTTGTCGCAAGGAATACCAGACGTCGAGGGCGCGTTCGCGGGTTCCATCCACGTCCATTTCGATATCGTAATCAAGCTGCCGGTAGGCGGTAATTGACTTCAGTGAGAGGTTTTTATTGATATCCCAGTGGACGGTGCCGGTAAAACCGAAATTGCTTGTCTTGTCTCGGTTGCTGTAGTTGGCATCGACCATGAATGGGTCGTTGGATTTCGGAAAAAGGTTACCGGTGCCGGGAACGAAGACGGCAGTTTCGCGCGTAGCGGTGCGGCTGGACGAAGGATTCTTTTTCATGCCGTCGAGCGTGAACTGGACGGACAAATCCTTGTTGGCGATCCACTTGAGTGCGCCGCGCCAGGCCAGGTCTCTTTTGTCGTGGTCGTCCTTGCCGTTGAAAGCGTTGGTGGCGAAGCCATCGCGCGTGTTCGAGGTGAAGGCAAAGCGACCGAGCAAGGTGTCCGGCACCAGGGTGCCGCCGATAACGCCATTCAGGTTCCGCTCGTTGTAATTGCCGATGCCGGCTTCCAGCATGGCCTCATTTTTGTTGGAGACAGGCTTGGTGATGTACTTGACGGCGCCGGCGATGGTGTTTTTGCCATAAAGCGTGCCCTGCGGCCCGCGGATGACCTCAATCCGTTCAAGATCAAACAGTTTGAAACTGGCGCATTGCGGGCAGCCGACATAGACATCGTCGATATAGGTGCCAACACCGGGGTCGGAGAAAAAGAGTGATTCGAGTTGGCCCATGCCGCGCATGTAAAGGACTGCGTTCGAGGCATCGCCTTCGTGTCCGACCAGGCCGGGCACGATGCCGCGCAGGTCGTTCACGCCGTTGACCTGAAGCTCGCGCAACATGGTGCTGTCGATCTGGGTGACCGACATGGGGACGCGCTGCAATTGCTCGGGGCGACGACGGGCGGTGACGACAACCGCATTGAGCTCGTCAATGGAGAGCTCCATCAGTTCTTCGACGTCGGCGTTCTTTTCCCTGGCGGCTACCGCGACCGGAAAGGCGTGCGCCAGAGCCAGCATGGTCACGAAAGCCAGCCTCTTGCGACTTGGTCTTGTCTGGAATGGGCGCCGATGCTTCATGTTCGCCATGTTCTCCCCCCATGATGTAATACTTGGAAGCCAATGTAGTCCGCCCAGAATGGGGAGTCAATGCCAACCTTGACGCAGCGCAGGCCGACGCCCGAGGTTTTGCGCGATTCGGCGAACTGTTGTCGAAAAGAGGGCAGAAAAAACCCGGCGACAGGCGCCGGGTTTTGCTGGTGGGTGAAGAAGCCAGGATCAGTAGGTGAACACGTTGCTGCCGACAAAGAAACCAGCGCCGGAAGCAATGAAAACAACCTTGTCGCCCTTCTTGACCTTGCCATCGATGACAGCCTGATGGAAGGCCATCGGTACACAGCCAGAGCCGGTATAGCCATATTTGTCCATGATCATGGTGGTTTTTTCCATGGGCAGGCCGAGAATTGCCATGACTTGCTCAATCACTGACTTGTTGATCTGGGTGAAGATGATGTGGTCGATGTCCTTGATCTCCATGCCAAACTTCTTCATCAGGTCATTGGCGATGGGCGGCCAGAGTTGCACATTGCGGTTGCCCGGTAGGGGTTTTAGATTTTGCAGGCCGTATTCGCCACTGTCGAGAATTTCGTGCGTGATGGGTCTCTTGGTGCCGCCTGAATAGACGCCGATGAAATCCCATTGCGTGCCGTCGGACTTGAGATGGCCACCGATGTAACCGGAAATGTCACTATCTTCGGTGCGCTCCAGCACCACAGCGCCGGCGCCGTCGGCAAAAATGGCGTGGCCGAAAGCGTCACCCGGTTTGATGAAGGCCGGCATGTTGTAGACGCCGACAACAACGGCGTACTTGTAAGTGTCGTCAGTTGCGACCATTTTGGCGGCAACGTCGAGGGCAGTGGTGAAGCCGGCGCAGGAACAGTTGATGTCCATGCAGGCGGTGGGCAGTTCCTTGCCCTGAATACGGCCTTGCACCATGACGGCCGACCCGGGAGAAATGTAACCCGGGGTATCGGTACCGACGATGAACAGGCGAACTTCCATCGGGTCAATGCCGGCATTGGCAATGGCCTGTTCCGCCGCTTTGGTGGCGAAATCAGTAGTGGTTTCATCTAGGCCGCGCAGTTTGGCCATATGGCGGGCGTAAATGCCGATCTTGCTTTCGAGTTTTTCCTGATCGAATTCAACGCCGATCAGTTTCCACAGCTCCTCATTGGGGATGGGGGTGCCGGGAGCGTAGAGGCCGGTGCCGATGATCTTTGCCTTTGCCATGCTGAAGTCTCCTAGATGCGGTTTGGGTGGTGATTTCGTACGCTGCCAAAGCCACGATATTGCCCCGTATAATCGGAGGCTGGCGTTTGGTGCTGCAGAGAGGAATCGAACCTCCGACCTACTGATTACGAATCAGTTGCTCTACCAACTGAGCTACTGCAGCGCTGAGACGCCGATTATAACTTGAAAAGGCTTAACACGACATGAGCTTGCTGCGCGCACTTGCCACGGTCAGTAGCATGACCTTTCTTTCCCGCATACTTGGTTTTGTGCGTGATTTTGTTATCGCCCGGGCTTTTGGCGCCGGTCTGGCGACGGATGCGTTCTTTGTGGCCTTCAAGTTGCCCAACTTGTTGCGTCGTCTTTTTGCCGAAGGTGCTTTCTCGCAGGCCTTCGTTCCTATTTTGGGCGAATATCGCAATACGCGCAGCGCACAAGAAACGCGACGATTGGTTGATAGTGTGGCCAGTGTTTTGTCGCTGGCCGTTTTTGTGGTGACCCTGCTTGGCGTTCTTGCCGCACCGCTGGTGGTATGGGTTTTTGCGCCTGGTTTCGTCGCTAACCCGAACAAGTTCGAATTGACGGCGACCCTGACCCGCATCACTTTTCCCTACATCTTCTTCATGTCGCTGGTCGCG
>JAGTRX010000087.1 GCA_018262285.1 Pseudomonadota bacterium
TGAGTTTCTCGCGGGTAAAGATTTCCGAAATATCGCGTAGCAAACCTTGCCGGTCGTGCGCATCGACGACAATATCGACAGGGAAAACACCGCCCGTCGCCGCATTGCCCCAGTCAGTCTGAATCACCCGCTCCGGGTGCAAGGCCGCCAGATTGGCAAAGTTGCGACAATCGGCACGGTGAATCGAAATCCCCTTGCCGCGCGTAACAAAACCCTCAATGGCATCCGGCGGCGCCGGCTTGCAACACTGGGCAAGCTGCGTCAACAGACCGTCAATGCCAACAATGAGGATACCCTGATGGTCATCCTTCTGCGTACTCTGGTGAACCGCCACCTCATCCGGTTCTTGCATTTCCGCCAACAGATCGCCACCACGCGCCATCGCCTGAAATTGGCGCAGATTCAGTTCACCACGCGCCGCCGCAATAAACAAGTCGTCGCCCTTGGCAAAACCAAGCTTTTTTGCCAGTTCCTCGAGATTGGCACTGCCCTGCCCGAGACGCTGCAATTCCTTGTTGATGATGGCTCGCCCGTCGCTCAGGGTCTGATCCAGCGCCAAACTGGAGAACCATTGCCGCACCTTGATCCGGGCGCTACGCGTCTGAATATAGCCCAGGGTCGGCGTCAGCCAGTCACGCGAAGGCCCGCCTTCCTTGGCTGTCACAATTTCAATACGTTGCCCGGTTTGCAGCGGCGTATTGAGCGGTACCAGAACACCATTGACCTTGGCGCCACGACAGCGATGCCCGAGATCGGTGTGCACACGATAGGCAAAATCAACCGGCGTCGCCCCGGTCGGCAGGTCGACCACTTTGCCGGCCGGCGTCAGAACATAGATGGTTTCGTCAAGGGCGGCTTGCTTGTAATGCCTGACCCAGTCCGAACTATCCGAAACTTCTTCCTTCCAGGTCAGCAGTTGGCGCAACCAGGCGATTTTTTCATCGTATTCGCCCTCGTTGCTGCCCTTGCCGCCCTCCTTGTAGCGCCAGTGGGCGGCAACCCCCAGTTCAGCGTGACGGTGCATTTCTCGGGTGCGGATCTGCACCTCGAGCGAACGCCCATCTGGACAACGCACCGCCGTGTGCAGGGAACGGTAATAATTGCCCTTGGGGTTGGAAATGTAATCGTCAAATTCCTTGGAAATAGGCACCCATAAATTATGGACAACGCCAAGTACCGTATAGCAATCCTTGAGTTCATCGACGATGACCCGCAGGGCACGGACATCATAAACTTCGGAAAACTCGACCCCTTTTTTGCGCATCTTGTTCCAGATGCTGAAAATATGCTTGGGTCGGCCGTAAATTTGTGCCCCTTTAATGCCCAACGCTTCGATTTCGCTACTCAGACGGGCAATGGCATCGGTGATGAACTGCTCACGCTCAGTCCGCTTCTCGTCGAGCATCTTGGCGACTTTGCGGTAGACATCCGGATGCAGGAAGCGGAAGGACAGATCCTCCAGTTCCCACTTGAGTTCCCAAACCCCTAGCCGATTGGCCAGTGGGGAATAAAGGTCAAGAGTCTCGCGCGCCACTTCAACCCGCAGATCATCCGGGCTGACCGCGTAAAAGCGGAGCGTCTGGGTGCGCGAGGCCAGCCGCAAAAGAACGACGCGAATATCCTCGACCATGGCGAGGAACATTTTGCGCAACACTTCGATCTGGGCGCGCATTTCCTGCGGATTGTCGGCTGTTTCGGCCACGTAGCCGCGTGAGATGGGGCGTAGCCGATCCAGCCGATAGATGCCCGCCACCAGTTGCGCCACACTTTTGCCAAAACGATTTTCGATCTGGACGATGCCGTTCTCGCTCTTTGCTGGCACCGAAAACAAGAGCGCCGCCATGCGCGAATCAGCATCGAGCTTCAGGCCGGCAATAATAACCGCCATGCCGAGCGCGTGTGACCAGATGCTCTCGCCGCTGCCGAGCAGTGAATCATCGTAAACCTGCCGGGCAAAACCAAGGGCACGCTGCAAATGCGCAACTTCCTCAACCGTCAAGCCATCGCTCAAGAGTTGCAGGGATTTTTCCATGTCGTCCTGGTCGACGACAGAGTGGAGCACAGAGACCATGGCTCAATTCACGTTAAGAAAAAATGGCGCCCACGGGCGCCATTTTCTTCCATTCGGCAAATCCCGGTCAAACAGCGGCGGGAATCGCCTTGATCTGGGCAGAAAGACGGCTCTTGTGACGGGACGCCTTGTTTTTGTGAATAATTTTCTTGTCCGCAATGCGGTCAAGAACACAAACAGATTGCTGAAAAATATTTTGCGCTGCCGCTTTGTCGCCGGCCTCAATCGCCTGGCGCACACGCTTGACGGCAGTACGCAAAGTCGAACGCAGGCTGGCGTTATGGGCGCGCTGCTTGTCATTCTGACGGGCACGCTTGCGCGCTTGTGCACTATTGGCCATGGATATTCCTGTGGTTGATCGTTCAAAGCGCGGCATTATGGCAGATTTTGTCCAAACTGCCAACAAGGAAATGCGCTGGAGAGATCGATAACGCGCGTTCCCGATCAGTCAAAAAGCGCGTCAATGTCGAAATCGTTCATCTGCGCTTCGGCAACGGTCGGACCGGCAATGGCGCCCTGGCGACGCAAGGCTTCATAGCATTGCACCTGGTTGCGACCATGCTCCTTGGCGTAGTAAAGCGCCTCGTCGGCACGACCAACCACGTCGGTTGGCATGTCCATGTCGGAAACCTTGGTGAAACCGATACTACAGGTCACTTTACCCACCTGCGGGAACTCGTTGCCCTCAACCGCCTGGCGAAAACGATCAAAACCCTTTGCCGCCAGAATTTCGTCCTCGGCATTGAGAATAACGACAAATTCCTCGCCACCAAAACGGAAAAGCCGATCACCACTACGGAAGGACTTACGCATCAAATCGCCCATGCGCAGCAAGACTTCGTCGCCGAACAGGTGGCCAAAATTGTCGTTGATGCGCTTGAAATGGTCGATATCAATAACACACAACCAGGCCGCGCCGTCTTCCTTGGCGCGCCGCTCAACCATGTCTTCATCGCTATCTTCGGCACTGCTGGCCTGCAACAAACGTTCAAAGGTTTCGTCGAATGTCTTGCGATTGAGCAGACGCGTCAGCGAATCCAGTTCGCTGTAATCGAGCAACTTGACATGATTGCCATAGATGCGGGTCACGCTAAGCAGACTATCTTCGAGATCCTTTGCCAGTTTCTCTTCGGCAGCGTAAGCAATGAGAACCTTGGCCGTACTGACCTCAGAAGAATGCAGCTGGATCACGCCGTAAAGGCGGCCGTTCTTGACCTCCGTCTTCAAGGTGCCGGCAAACTGGATGGCCTGCAACAAACCTTCCCAGGGACCGAAAGTTGCCGCCATCACGGTCGGTCCGACACAGCGGGTCAGCCCCGTATCACCTTGGTCACGCCGGAACAAGGCGACATCCGCCCGCTCGCCGAGCATCTTGGCAAACGCCTGGAGAATGATACCCCCGAGCATGTTCCGGTCACGGCAACCGGAGATCGCTTCGAGTTCGGCAAACAGGGGTAGCACGAAAAAAATTTCCTGACAGTGGACGCTAATCTTCAAATGTTACCGTGTTTTCACATATCCAGCTTATATACCCAGCAAAAATATGTCAGAACACGCCACTATTCACCCAATACATCCACACCCGCCGGCGGAATAAAACGGAAATTTTCGGCTGGCAATCGCAAATTGCGTTCCATGGCTGAAAAGCGCAGATGGGTAATCTGGCCGAAGCTGTCGTGCAACTCCATCGCCTTGATCACCTTGCCGGCAAGGCCGATCCGCACTTTGTCGAAGCCACTGTCAGCATTTTTCGGTGTCGCTTCAAGCCAGGACAAGCCTTCCGCATCCGGCAATTCCTTGAGATTGAAATTGCGCTCCAGATCATTATTGCCGGAAAGCAGCGCTGCCGGCGTGCTGCCCAACGTCTGCCCGGCCTTCTTGATCGTCACCTGCGCCAGTTCCTGATCGTAAATCCAGAATTTTTCACCGTCACCAACCACGAGTTGCTGGTAAGGCTTGGTAATCTCCCAGCGCAGCTTGCCCGGCCGAGAAATACTGACCACCCCGGACGATTGCTGCGGCTTGCGACCGCTTTTGCCCACCACGGCCTGCGAAAATTCAGCACGAAAGGTCTTGGTTTCATTGAGGAACTGCTTCAAGTCCTCAACCGCGCCAGCCCAGGCCAATACTGGCAGGAAGGCCAGAATCCCGAGGAAATAGGGAATCTGTCTCCAATTTTTCATTTCACTCATCACTTTTGCGCCCCAGCACTTCCCGCCCGCCACGACTGTCCATTTCTGAAACCAGTCCGGCTTTTTGCATCGCCTCAATCATACGCGCCGATCGGTTATAGCCAATGCGCAAATGACGTTGCACCAGGGAAATTGAAGCGCGCTTGTTTTTCAGGACGACATCCACCGCCTGATCGTAGAGCGGATCGCTTTCGGCATCGCCACCAGCCTCGCCATCCGCGCCGCCACCGCCCTCATCATCAGCACTGCAAGACAAAATATCGTGGATATAATCCGGCGCGCCCGTCGTTTTCAGATGTTCGACAACGCGATGCACTTCTTCGTCGCTAACAAAAGCACCATGCACCCGCGTTGGATAGCCGGTTCCTGGCGCCAGATAGAGCATGTCACCCTGGCCGAGCAGGTTTTCCGCCCCCATCTGGTCGAGGATGGTACGCGAGTCAATCTTGCTGGAAACCTGAAAAGAAATACGGGTCGGAATATTGGCCTTGATCAGGCCGGTAATCACATCGACCGACGGCCGCTGCGTCGCCAGTGTCAGGTGGATGCCCGCAGCCCGCGCCTTCTGCGCCAGACGGGCTATCAATTCCTCGACCTTCTTGCCCACCACCATCATCAGGTCGGCCAGTTCGTCGATAACGACAACAATATACGGCAGGGATTTCAAGGGCTCCGGCGTTTCTGGCGTCAGCGTCAGCGGATTCGGAATATGCTCACCGCGTTTTTGCACCTCGTTGATCTTGGCGTTGAAGCCGGCCAGATTACGGACACCCATCGCTGACATCAGCTTATAGCGCCGCTCCATTTCGCCGACGCACCAGTTGAGGGCATTGGCCGCCTGCTTCATGTCGGTCACCACCGGCGCCAGCAGGTGCGGGATGCCTTCATAAATCGACAACTCCAGCATCTTGGGGTCGATCAGGATGAGGCGCACCATCTCCGGCTCGGTTTTGTAGAGCAACGACAAAATCATGGCGTTGATGCCGACCGACTTGCCCGAACCCGTCGTACCCGCCACCAGCAGGTGCGGCGTCTTGGCCAGATCGATGACGACCGGTAAACCGCCAATATCCTTGCCCAGACTGATGGTCAACGGGCTGGCCATGTCGTTGTAGGCTTTGCTGGCGATGATCTCGGACAATTTCACCACCTGCCGCCGGTTATTGGGCAATTCCAGCGCCATGCAGGACTTACCCGGCACAGTTTCAACCACGCGCACCGACACCAGCGTCAGGGCACGCGCCAGATCGCGCGACAAATTGACGATCTGCGCCCCCTTCACCCCCAGCGCCGGCTCGATTTCGTAGCGGGTAATGACGGGGCCCGGCAAGGCTGCCACCACTTTGACCTGGACGCCAAAATCGGCCAACTTGCGCTCGATCAAACGCGAAGTAAATTCCAGGGTCTCGGCATTCGGCAATTCGGTCTGTTTCGGTGCCGGATCAAGCAGATGCAAGGGCGGCAACTGGCCACCCAGAATGGCTTCCGGGAATAGAGCACCCTGCTTTTCTTTTTCCTTGCGTTTTTCGGCCTTGGCGGAAGGTTTCTGTTCCGGCGCGGGCTTTTCGATAAAAATCGGTTCGTGCAACTCGGCGCGGCGCTTTTCGACCTCCACCACTTCTTCGCGCTGTTGCGCAACTTCCCGTCCGATACGCCTATCCTGCCAGCGTTCGATCAGACTACGGAAAAAGTTGAAGACCGTCTCCAGCAACCAGCCGACACGCTCGCAAGCGGTCAGCCAGGACATGCCGGAAAAAAGATTCCAGCCAACAGCAATCAGAGCCAGCAGAGCCAAGGTTCCGCCGGTATGGCCAAAGCAACGCACCACCACCCGACCGGACTCAAGACCGATCAAGCCGCCCGGCGCCAAGGGGAGGGGCAAGGTGATGCTGTGAAAGCGCAAGGACTCCAAAGCAGAACAAGCCAGCAAGAGAACGACAAAACCAATCAGGGTGAGATAGAGGGGACGGTGGGCGTGTTCACCAGCAGCCTCATGCGTAACGTTGAGATGCCGATAGCCGCGCCAGACAAACATGAGCAGCAGCAAAACCCACAGCCAGGACGAAAAGCCGAACAGATAGCGCAAGAGATCGGCCACCCAGGCGCCAAAACGCCCGGCCGGATTGTGCAGGAGCGAACCGGCAGTCGCATGGCTCCAGCCCGGATCATCCGGGTGATAACCCCACAGCGCCAGAGACAGAAAAAGCGCGGCCGCGCCCAAAAACAACCAGCGCGATTCCTGCAACAAAGTACCCACTTTGTCGGGCAAAGGACTGGTTTTGTCCACAGTCGAACGCGACAACACCTTCATTCCCCAAGTATGACGATCACGTCACCCTCGTAATGGATGTAGCCACTGTTTTCGAGATTGCGCACCACCTTGCTGACCATCTCGCGCGAAGCGCCAATCATGCGCGCCATTTCCTGCTTGGAAATCTTGCGCTTGATGATGCGTCTGCCATCGTCAGCAAGCTCCGACATATCCAGCATCAGACGCGCTACCCGGCCATAAACATCGAGCAGCGCCAGACTTTCGATCTTTTCATCCGCCCCGCGCAGGCGATGCACCAGAATCTGCATCAGCTTGAGCGCCACCTGAAAATTATCCTGCATGCAACGGTGCAAATCATCCCGGCTAATCACCAGCAATTCGCAGGTTTCCTGCGCCACCACGCTGGCCGAACGCGGGCTACCATCGATCAACCCCATTTCGCCAAAAAATTCGCCCGCCTTCAGCACGGCGAGAATAACCTCCCGGCCTTCATCATCGCTATTAAGCACCTTGGCGCTACCTGAAAACAGGATAAACAGGGAATCCGCCACATCGCCTGCACGGACGATGAACTCGCCGCGCTCAGCCCGACGCCGGCCGGTGACGTGACTCAACTTTTCGAGTTCGTCCCGATCCAGACCCGAAAGGAGCGGAACCCCGTGCAGGACAAGAAGACTCAAACTGCGGGTCACACCAGGCGCTACGCTGGTCAAATTATTCTTCCTCGTTTTATCGATTGACCCGCGCATTATACCGTCCGAAAAGCTTGCAAGGGTCTTGCGAAATGATACGCTTTCGCCGTCGGCAACTTACCCAATACCAGCGGAGGAATCCATGCCACAAATCACCTTGCCGCGCCGAATCGCCGCCAACATGGCCACCGTCCTGCACGGCCAGGACGCCAACCTGCGCAAAATTGTCTCGGCTTGGGTCACCGGCCTGCATGTCTTGCTTGACGATTTTCCCGGCACCGGCAAAACGACACTCGCCAAAGCGCTGGCGCGGTCAGCCGAAGCCCGTTTTTCGCGGGTGCAATTTACCCCCGACCTGCTGCCCAGCGACATTGTCGGCGTTTCCATTTACGACGTGCAAAAACAGGAATTCCGCTTCCACCAAGGTCCGGTCTTCGCCAACGTGCTGCTGGCCGATGAAATCAACCGCGCATCACCCAGAACCCAGTCGGCGCTGCTCGAAGCCATGGCCGAAGCGCAAGTCACCGTTGACGGCGTGCGACGCGCCCTGCCCAATCCCTATTTCGTCATTGCCACCCAGAACCCACTCGAATCACACGGCACCTATCCGCTGCCGGAAGCGCAACTCGACCGTTTCGGCATCCGTCTGGCACTCGGCTACATCAGCGCCGAGCAGGAATGCCAGATTCTCGATTACGCCCAGACAGCCCATCCGCTCGACAAGTTGCAAGCCTGCGCCACGCTGGATGAACTGATCGCCGCCCGCGAAGCTGCTGCCCGCATCGTTGTCGCTCCGGCCTTGCAGCACTACATCGTGGCACTGGTACGCGCCACGCGTGAACGCAAGGATGTGCTGATGGGCGCCAGCCCGCGTGCCTCGATCACGCTTTTCCAGTTGGCACGCGGACTTGCCTTTTTTGATGGCGAGGACTTCGTCACACCAGACCACATCCAGGAAATCGCCGTCGATGTGCTGGCGCACCGCCTAGCGCTTGAGCCGCAGGCGCGTTACGGCGGCATCACCGGCAGTAATGTCGTGCGCGACATTTTGCAGACCATTCCAGTGCCGGTTTGAAGCCAACGTGCGCCAACTGCGCTTCTTCCGTTTTGTCTTTAATAGCTCAACCAGGGTACGCCGGCGCTTGCGTCCGGCCGGCCAAGTACTGTTATGGCTCTGCTTCGTTGCTGGCGCTCTTGGCGTCAATACGCAGGAAAATCTGGCGCACACCATTTTCACGCTGACCCTCAGCTTGCTGCTGATTGATTTCATCGCCGCATGGCTACTGCATCGACTTGGACAAAAGCACCCTGCGCGACTAAGTCTAGAGCGCCACTTGTCCGAATTCGTCACCACTGGTCAGGTTGCGCAATACCAACTCAAAATCCGCAACACTGGCCGCAAGACACTTCACGGCGCCCAGTTGATCGAAAGCCTGCACCAGCCTTATCCCGACCCCAAGGCTTTTCGCGAACGGCATCGTTATCGCCAAAGCGTGGCGCGCAACTTTTTTGATCGCCGGGTCGGCTATCCGGATTTTGTCGATTGGCTACGCCGCCTGCGTGGCCTCGACCTTGAACCCATCGCGCTGCCCTCACTCAATCCCGGCCAAAGCGCCGAGTTGTCGGTTCCCGTCCTGCCTGTGCAACGCACCATGGCCGGGTTTGATACGCCCAAACTGGCGCTGGCCTCGCCACTTGGCTTGTTCTGGGTATTTTACCCGGTCACCGTCGCTGGCGATGCCAGCCTGTGCATCCTGCCCAAGGCACAGGAAATCGAAATTCCGTCCCAGCCCAGCCAGCGCCACCTGCAGCCGGGCGGCATTTCGCTGGCCATGCGCGTCGGCGATTCGGAAGAATTCCGTTCCCTGCGCGATTACCGCCCCGGCGACCCGCTGCGCGCCATCCACTGGCGCAGTTGGGCCAAGAGCGGCAAACCGGTGGTGCGGGAATATCACGACGAATATTTCGCCCGCCATGCGCTGGTGCTCGACACCGCCGTACCGTCGCCCTTTTCGCCGGCGCTGGAAACCGCCGTTTCACTGGCCGCCGCCATGGTTGCCCGTCCGCGCGATGCCGACAGCCTGCTCGACATGATGTTCGTCGGCACCCGCGTGCACCGGCTGACCGCCGGACGCGGCCTTGGTCATACCGACGCCCTGCTTCGGGTGCTAGCCACCATCGCGCCCTCGCCACCCGAAAGCGTCGGCGAACTGCTTGCCACGTTGCAGCAGAATGCCCGCCAGTTGAGTTCGGTTATCGCCATTTTTGTCGGTTGGGATAGGCTCAGACAGGAAGCAGTTTCCCGCCTGTTCGCGCTCGGTTTACAGCCATCAGTTCTGGTCGTCGCCAGCCCCAGCGACGACGAGCGGCAGGAAGCGGAAAAGCGCTTTTTCGGCTGTGTACGCTGGATCGCACCTGAGCAGGAAGGGGCAAGCCGATGAAAACGCCCGCCCTTCTGCTGGCCGCAGCACTCGCCCTCTGGGGCTACGCCTCCAGTCACTGGCTTATTGCCGCCCTGCTCGCCGCCGGCGTGCTATTGCCGACCATTCTCCGCCTCAAATTCGATCTGGAAGATCGCGAGCTGAATCGCGCTGCCGATCTTTCCAGCCTGCTGACGGCTGGCGCTTTTATCTATTTTCTGAGTACCAGCCAGACGGCGCAGGCTCTTTTTTCTGCCGCCAGTTGGTTGCCGGCCTGCCTTTATCCCCTGCTATTGGCGGCTTTATTCGGTCGGCAGCCCTTGCGTCGACGGCATCTGTTTTACACCTTGCGCCGTTCGCAGCGACCTCAGGCGCAACGCGAAATCGACGTCACACCGCTTTACTTCGCGACCACGGTACTGGCCGCCGGTGTCGCCCCTCAGGCCAATCCCTGGTTTTATCCCGGTCTTTGCGGCCTGCTGATTCTCTGGATCTTTTTCAGTCTGCCAGGCCCACGCTGGCGCCGTAGCCTGCCCTTCATCCCGCTCGCTGCGCTGGCCGGCGAATTAGGCTTTCTGGGCGCTGGCAGCCTTCAGCATACTCAGCAATTTCTACAGGAGTGGTATGTCGAGCAGTTGAGCGATACCAGCGACGACCCCTACCGCAGCCAGACCCGCATCGGTGATCTGGGCAATATCAAGCTCTCCGACCGTATCATCTGGCGGGTTGCGATGCCGGGTACGACCCCGCTGCCCCTCTATTTGCGCGACGGTGTCTTCACTGCCTTCGATGGACAGGCCTGGAACGCCCGCCGCGACAGTTTCAAGCCCTTTAGCGAAGCCAAAACCGACGGCGGACAACAGCTTGAGATTGCCGGCAGCAGCCGCAAAGGCCAGGCTTTACTCGCCCTGCCGCAGGGAACTCGTGCCATCGAAGGCTTGCCGGCCAGCATCGAGCACAACAGTTACGGCATTGTCCGTCTCAAGGAGGCGCCAGACTGGCTGCGTTTCACAGTACGTTATAGCACCTTGCCAGACAGCGCACCGCCGGATGCGGGCGACCTGATTGTTGCCCGTCACTATACCAATCTGTTTGCCCGTATCCCGGCCATCACCGCACTGGCTGGCGGCAGCGAGTTGGATAAACTGCGCGGCGTTGAAGCCTATTTCGCCAATCAATTCCGCTACACCCTAGCGCTGGGCAAAGATACCAGCCAGAACCGCGATATCGAACGATTTCTTTTGCACGACAAGGCTGGCCATATACTTCGCCACCGCCACCGTACTTCTCCTGCGCCATCTCGGCATTCCAGCCCGCTATGTCACTGGCTACTCGCTACAGGAATACAGCGCACTGGAAAAACGTTTCGTTGCCCGCCAGCGCCATGCCCATGCCTGGGTCGAAGCCTGGATCGGCGGCCGCTGGCAACAGGTCGACACCACGCCCTCGAATTGGCTCACCGTCGAGGAACAGGCCGCGCCCTGGTGGCAACCGGCCAGCGACTGGCTCTCCTGGGCCTGGATGCGCTTTACCGAATGGCGCATGAATGAAAAATCAAGCGATTCCGGCCACTGGTGGCTGTGGCCGGTTCTTGGTGGTGTTCTGATCCTCGGCTGGCGACTCTGGCAACGACGCGCGAAAAAACGACCTGTCAGCGCCAAACCCACCGCGATAGCCGACGAATTCGCCAACCGCCTGCAAAGGCTGGAAAAGGAATTCGCCGCGCTCGGCTATGCGCGTCCAGTCACAGAACCGCCCCGCCACTGGCTACGACGCCTGGACGAAGAAGCCACCGAAAGCATCGGCGAAGCCCGCCTCCTTGCTGCCAAAGCGATCATCGACGCGCATTACTGCCAGCGCTACAATTCAGGCAAGTAACGGCGGTGATACGATGACACATTCTTGGCAACGCCCATTTTCATCGCAGGAGCAAACCTTTGATCCCCGGCATTCGTGATCTGGACATCGAACAACGCATCCTCAATGCGATAGATCGCGTGCCAGCTTTTCCGCGCAGCGTCGAGCGCATCCTGTCGCTGACCCGCAATATCGATTGCGACCCCAAGGCCATTGTCGAAGTTCTCGAAACCGACCCGGTGATGGCCGCACGGGTGCTGCGCACCATCAATTCCGCCTTCTACGCCCTGCCCCGGCCGATTTCCTCTGTCGCCCACGCCGTGGTCATGCTCGGCATCAACACCATCAAGAATCTGGCACTCGCCATTTCTGCCATGGGCATGATGCCAGCCCGCAACCCGGCCGGATTCGACACCGCCGCCTATCTGAAACACTCCCTGTCGGTAGCCGGCATCGCCCGCCTGGTAGCCTACCGCCTGGGTGATGCCGATACCAGCGAGACCTACATTGCCGGGTTGCTGCACGATTTTGGCAAAATACTCTTTGCCGTTCACCTGCCGCGCGAATTCTCGGCCGCTCTGGATCTTTCCGAGGACGAAAACCTGCCGCTCTTTCTGGCCGAACGCGAAATCATGGGCATCGACCATGCCCACGCCGGCGCCCTGATGGTCGACAAGTGGAAATTGCCGCAAGAACTGGGCGAATGCATCGCCGCCCACCACGATGAAGAAATCGGCCCCGGCATGCTGCGCTGCCTGTTCATCGCCGACCAACTGGTCAAACAGCAATACCCGGATAGCTACATCGCCGGCCTGCCGCCGGGACTTGCCCCCAGCCTGGGCGATAACTGGCAAGCCATCTCGGAAGCCCTACCCGAGCAGGAGCGCATCATCGACGAAATCAGCGCATTGTCACGATAATGAAAAAACTTTCACCGCAAAGGCGCGAAGGACGAAAAAAATCAAATTTGTTACGGTTTTGCTTTTCTTCGCAAACTCTGCACCTTCGCACCTTTGCGGTGAAAAAACAACCTTCCCGAAAGCAACGAATTCAGGATAACCCTTCATGAAAATCCGTTTCTGGGGCGTTCGCGGCTCCATTCCCACTCCCGGCCCCAATACCGTGCGTTACGGCGGCAACACGACCTGTATCGAAGTGCGCACAGAAAGCGGTGCGCTCATCATTCTCGACGCCGGCACCGGCATTCACCCGCTGGCCTGCCATCTGCTGGACGAAATGCCGCTCAGCGCCGCAATTTTCATCTCGCACACGCACTGGGATCACATTCAGGGTCTGCCTTTTTTCCTGCCGCTCTTTGTTCCCGGCAACCACGTTGCCATTCACGGCCCCTGCGACCCCATTTCCGGGCAGGGCATTGATCAGATCATGAACGTGCAGATGCAGTACAGCTTCTTCCCGGTGCGCGAAGCCGAATTGTGTGCCGATATCGACTACCTCTCGCTCTCGCCCGGCGAAACCATCTACATCGCCGACGCCACCATCACCCCGGTGTTGCTCAATCATCCGGTCATCAATTACGGCTACCGCATCGATAGCGGCGGCAAATCGCTCTTTTTCACTGGCGACAACGAACCGCACGCCAATATCTACAAGCCGGAAGACGCCAACTACAGCGATTTCGCCGCGCTTATCGACGAAAAAGAAGCCGGTATCGAAGCTGTACTGGCCGGTGTCGATGTCATGATCGCCGATTGCGCCTACACCAAATCGGAATACGCCGTAAAACCCGGCTGGGGACACGGCAGTTTTGCCTCCTCAATCGCCCTGGCCAAACATATCAAGGCCAAAACCCTGTTCTGCACCCACCACGAGCCAACCCGCAGCGACGACGCGCTTGAAGCCGTTTTCACCGAAGCGCTGGCCGCCAACCCGCCCGGCGACTGCATCGTGCAGTTGGCACGCGAGGGGCTGGAATACGAATGGTAGTAAATGCACTGCCTTGAACTCAAAATCCCGCCCGTAGCGCTTTTTTTGCTGACCGGCCTTGCCATGTGGCTGGTCAACCGGCTTTTCCCGGAATTCGATTGGACACTTCCCGGCCAAAACACCATTGCCGGTGTCTTTTACGCCGGCAGCGCATTTGCCGGTATCACCGCCGTGATTGCTTTTTTCAAGGCACGAACAACAATTCATCCAGGCAAGCCCGAGGACGCCAGTTCTTTGGTTCACAGCGGCATCTACCGAATAACCCGCAACCCGATGTACCTCGCCTTGTTGCTTTCGCTCATAGGCTGGACGTTCACACTGGCTAATCCGCTCAACCTGCTCGTTCTGCCAATCTTCGTGCTGTATATGAACCGTTTCCAGATCATTCCGGAAGAGAGAATGCTGCTGAAACTTTTTGGCTCCGATTTTTCCGCCTATCAACAATCGGTTCGCCGCTGGTTGTAATTCTTTACTGGAGGCATTCCAGGCTTTCCAATTTGAAGCCCATTTTCGGGACGCAACGCCTGGTCTTTGGCCAATAGCGTTTTCAGCGCTGAACCAAAGGCATCGACCCGGATTTTATCCTGCAGCCTCAAAACTGGCTGACAACGGGTAAAATGCCGCCTTGCACAGTAGAAGTTCCTACAGATACCGCCAAGGATAGACATGTCTTCAGCCGAACAGCCCACCCCAGCCCAGGACGAAAACCAGCTCATCGCCGAGCGCCGTGCCAAACTTGCCGAATGGCGCAAGACCGGCAAAGCCTTCCCCAACGACTTTTCGCGCGAGAACGTCGCCGACAAACTGCACGAACTGTACGGCGAAAAAACGGCCGAGGAACTCGAAGCCCTGCCAGTCGAAGTCAAAGTCGGTGGCCGCATGATGTTGAAGCGGGTCATGGGCAAGGCTTCCTTCGCCACGCTGCAGGATCTTTCCGGCCGCATTCAAATTTACGTTGCCCGCGACAAAATCGGCGAAGACGTCTACGCTGCCTTCAAGACTTGGGATCTGGGCGACATCCTCGGCGTCATCGGCACCCTGATGAAGACCAAGACCGGCGAACTGACCATTTACGCGACTGAAATTCGCCTGCTCACCAAGTCGCTGCGCCCGCTGCCGGACAAATTCCACGGCCTCGCCGACATCGAGTTGAAATATCGCCAGCGCTATGTCGACCTGATCATGAACGAGGAAACGCGCTTCACTTTCGTGGCACGCAGCAAGATCGTCGCCTCCATCCGCAACTACATGACCGACCACCAGTTCCTCGAAGTCGAAACGCCGATGATGCACCCCATTCCCGGTGGCGCATCGGCCAAGCCTTTTGTCACGCACCACAACGCGCTGGATATGCAGCAATTCCTGCGTATTGCACCGGAGTTATACCTGAAGCGTCTGGTCGTCGGTGGCTTTGAAAAGGTGTTCGAGATCAACCGTAACTTCCGCAACGAAGGCCTTTCGCCCCGGCATAACCCGGAATTCACCATGATGGAGTTCTACGAGGCCTACGCCAATTACCAGACCCTGATGGATTTCACCGAAGGCCTGCTGCGCCACGCCGCCCGCGAGGCTCTCGATACCGAGGTATTTGTCTACCAAGGCCGCGAACTCGATCTCTCCAAACCTTTCCACCGCCTGACCATGGTCGATGCCGTCAAAAAATACTGCCCGCAATACAGCGATGCACAGTTGAACGATGCTGCCTGGCTGCGTGAGCAACTGACCGCCCGCAAGGTACAGGTCAAGCCGGAAATGGGTCTGGGCAGCCTGCAATTGCTGTTCTTCGAGGAAACCGCAGAAAGCCAGTTGTGGGAACCGACCTTCATCATCGACTACCCGGTGGAAGTCTCGCCACTGGCGCGCGCTTCCGACGCTAACCCTGAAATCACCGAGCGCTTCGAGCTCTTCATCGTCGGCCGCGAAATTGCCAATGGCTTCTCCGAGCTGAATGACCCGGAAGATCAGGCCGCCCGCTTCCAGGCACAAGCCAAGGCCAAGGATGCCGGCGACGAGGAAGCCATGTATTACGACGCCGACTTCATCCGCGCCCTCGAATACGGCCTGCCCCCGACGGGAGGCTGCGGCATCGGCATCGACCGCCTGATCATGCTGCTGACCGACGCGCCGGCCATCCGCGACGTCATTCTCTTCCCGCAGATGCGGCCAGAGTAGGCCGCGCCAGCCCATCATCGAGAGGAATCCATGCACCCGTCCAGAATTGTTCTTGCTTCCCTTTGTCTCGCCATCGCGACACATGCTCAAGCCGCCAGCAAGCTCGGCGCCAAGGTCACACTGACCTGCGATTTCCCGGCTGCCGAAGCGATACAAAAGGTCAAACCGGGCAAAAGCAATGTCTCGGACGGCGTGATTCGGATCATTGCCGACAAAATCACTTTCAAGATTTGCAATGGCTGCAAATGGCAAAAAGACAGCGCCAGATGGAAAGTCACGCCGACGCAATACCTGATGAACACAGCAGGTGGCGTTGATATCACCA
>JAGTRX010000190.1 GCA_018262285.1 Pseudomonadota bacterium
CATTGTCGCCATCTTTCAGCGCAGGTACACCCAAGAAAAGCGGCGCCTAGATTCAACGTTGAAGTGCAATAAGCCTTAAGGTCAGCGGGTAAGCGATCTTGGTGGTTGAATGTATGCTTTCCCGGCACTGATGCATCCGTTCGGGGTTGAACGGATTTCAAAGCTGCATCAAGAAAACGGTATCAATTGTTGCCAAGCAGACAGTCAAAGTGTATAACTGTTGAAATATACAGTCATGTGTGCGCTTGGTGGATTTTATCGGACTGCAATTTTTGTTCCAGCCATGCCTGCTGTGTCATAATTCCCAACAAACGTTTTGAGGTATCTGGAAATGGACGACAACAAGAGTAAGGCTCTGGCGGCCGCTTTAGCGCAGATTGAAAAGCAGTTTGGTAAAGGCTCGATCATGAAAATGGGCGATGCCGAAATTGGCGAGCCGGTGCAGGTCGTTTCCACCGGTTCGCTCGGCCTTGATCTGGCCTTGGGCGTTGGCGGTTTGCCGCGCGGGCGGGTGGTCGAGGTTTATGGCCCGGAATCTTCCGGCAAGACCACGCTTTGTCTGCAGGTGATTGCCGAAATGCAGAAGCTGGGCGGCACGGCAGCTTTTATCGATGCCGAACACGCGCTCGATCCTGGTTATGCGCAAAAATTGGGTGTTCAGGTTAATGAACTACTCATTTCGCAGCCGGACAACGGTGAACAGGCATTGGAAATTGCCGATATGCTGGTGCGTTCCGCTTCGGTCGACATTATCGTCATTGACTCGGTGGCGGCGTTGACGCCGAAGGCTGAAATCGAGGGAGAAATGGGCGATTCGATGATGGGTCTGCATGCCCGCCTGATGAGTCAGGCCTTGCGCAAGCTGACGGCCAATATCAAGAAAACCAATACCCTGGTGATTTTCATCAACCAGATTCGCATGAAAATCGGCGTCATGTTCGGCAATCCGGAAACGACGACGGGCGGTAATGCCCTCAAGTTCTACGCTTCGGTGCGCCTTGATATCCGCCGTATCGGTGGCATCAAGAAGGGTGACGAGGTGGTTGGTAACGAAACCCGTGTCAAGGTGGTCAAGAACAAGGTGTCGCCGCCGTTCCGCGAGGCCGTGTTCGATATTCTCTACGGCGAGGGCATTTCGCGTGAGGGTGAAATCGTCGAACTTGGGGTGAATCACAAGATTGTCGATAAATCCGGCGCCTGGTATGCCTACAAGGGCGAAAAAATTGGTCAGGGCAAGGACAATGCCCGCGAATTTCTCAAAACGCACCCGGAAATTGCCAAGGAAATCGAGGCGCGTATCCGGGAAGCCGTCGCCAAGCTTAAATTGCCACTGTTGCCGGCTTCTCCGCCGGCTGCTGCTGCCGATGCCTGACGAACTGAGGGCTCGCGCCCTCAGGCTCCTGAGCCGGCGCGAGTATGGCCGCCATGAACTGAGTCAGAAGCTGGCGCCGTATGCGGCTTCACCCGAGGAAATCGAGACATTGCTTGATGATTTGCAGGCGCGCCATTTTCTTTCCGATCAGCGTTACGCCAGTCAGCGCGTCACTGCACGGGCGTCGCGCTTCGGCAACAGGCGTCTGGCCGAGGAGTTGCGCTGCAAGGGGATAGACGAGGATTGCGTGCGCGCTGCCCTGGTTGAAAGCCCTGATGAGGAAACGCGTTGCCGTAGCGTTTGGCAAAAGAAATTCGCGGCGCTGCCCGCCAGTGCCGAAGAGCGTGTTAGACAATCCCGTTTTTTGCATAATCGCGGATTTTCACCGGAAATTATCCGGCGGGTGCTGCGCGGCGAGGCGGAATGAACGAGAATGTCCGTACTGACAAGCCAAAATTTGACCAAACAAATATGAATCAGCCCGCTGCCTGCCTTTCCGCCCACAACCTCAAGAAACGCTACAAAGCGCGGACGGTGGTTCAGGATGTTTCCTTCGAGGTCAAGAGTGGCGAGGTAGTTGGTCTGCTGGGGCCGAACGGAGCGGGTAAAACGACGTGTTTTTACATGATTGTCGGGTTGGCGCCGGCCGATGGCGGCGATGTCTTCATTGACGAAAACAGGCTGACCCATCTGCCCATTCACAGCCGGGCGCAGCTTGGCCTTTCCTATTTGCCGCAGGAAGCCTCGATTTTTCGCAAAATGAGCGTCAGCGAAAATATTCAGGCGGTGCTCGAATTACAAGGATTTCCTGCCAATGAGATTGATGAGCGCCTGGAAGCTTTGCTGGCTGAATTGGCCATCGCGCACGTTCGGCACGTCAACGCGGCAGCCCTTTCCGGCGGCGAGCGGCGGCGGGTGGAGATTGCCCGGGCGCTGGCGACCAATCCGCGCTTCATTTTGCTTGACGAGCCCTTTGCCGGCGTTGATCCCATTGCTGTACTGGAAATCCAGAAAATCATCCGTTTTCTGAAGGAACGTCACATCGGCGTGCTGATTACCGACCACAATGTGCGCGAGACCCTGGGTATTTGCGATCACGCCTATATTATTAATGAAGGGCATGTGCTCGCTGCTGGCAGGCCTGACGAAATCATCAAAAACGACGATGTGCGCCGGGTCTATCTGGGCGAGCATTTCCGTCTCTAACCAAACAGGGGTCGCTGTCTTCATCTCATGAAACCGGCGCTGCAACTCAAACTTTCCCAGCATTTGGCGTTGACGCCGCAGTTGCAGCAGGCGATCAAGCTGTTGCAGCTGTCGACCATCGAAATGCAGCAGGAACTGGATCGTTATCTGCTCGAGAATCCCTTGCTGGAACGGGTCGATGGAGACGAGCCGGAACCCTACGCTGACCGCAAGGCTGGCCAGGAGGGTGATGTTGATGCACCAGCGGCGTCTGGCAGCGATGAGGCGGCAGATCGGCAGGATGATGCCGACGTGCCGGAAGCGCCCGATTTCGACAATGATGATCGCTGGGATAGCGATGCTGGTACTTTTACCGGCGGTGGCCGCGATGGTGAAGATGAAGACGGCGAGGCGCAGGATCTGCATGCGGCGCACTGTTCCTTGCATGAGCATCTTTACCGGCAATTGGGATTGACCCAGTTGGCCGAGCGTGATCGTACCCTGGTGCGTTTGCTGATTGATGCGCTTGATGATAACGGCTATCTGGCAACGCCATTGCCGGAGCTTCTGGAGGTGCCGCCGCCGGAGCAAGAGGTGGATCTGGAAGAGCTGGAAATTGCCCTGAAATACATCCAGAGTTTCGATCCGCTTGGCGTTGGCGCTCGTTCGCCGCGTGAATGTCTGTCCTTGCAGCTGCAGGCACTGAAGGATGATCCGCGCTGCGCACTGGCACAAAAAATCGTTGAGTCTCACCTTGAGTTGTTGGCGGCGCGCGATTTCAACAAGCTCATGCGTTTGACCGGTTGTAGCGAGGACTCGCTCAAGGCGGCGCAGGCGCTGATCACCAGCCTCGATCCGCATCCGGGTGCCCGCTTCGCGGCGCTGGAAGCGCGCTATGTCATACCGGACGTTATCGTCAAAAAATTGCGCGGTAAATGGACGGCCTATATCAATCCCGATGCCTTTCCGCGTCTGCGCGTCAATCGGCTCTACGCCGAAATCCTGGCGCGTCAGCGTCGGGGTAATGGCAACCTTGGTGGCCAGTTGCAGGAGGCGCGTTGGCTGATTAAAAATGTCCAGCAACGTTTCGACACTATTCTGCGGGTCTCGGAAGCCATCGTCGAACGCCAGCGCCAGTTTTTTGAGCACGGCGAAGTGGCGATGCGGCCGCTGGTATTGCGCGAGATCGCCGAAGTGCTCGGACTGCACGAATCCACCATTTCGCGTGTGACCAGTCAGAAATATATGGCAACCCCGCGCGGTCTCTTTGAATTGAAATACTTTTTTGGCAGCCATGTGGCTACGGATACTGGCGGCGCCTGCTCGGCAACCGCCATCCGCGCACTTATCAAACAACTGATTGCAGCCGAAGATGGCAAGAAACCCTTGTCGGATAGCCAAATATCCGAAATACTAGGGCAACAAGGAATCGTTGTTGCTCGCCGTACTGTTGCAAAATATCGCGAAGGGCAAGGCATAGCGCCGGTAAATCTGCGAAAATCCCTGTAATCATCAAAGGAGAAAACATGAATTTGCAAATCAGCGGTCACCATATCGAAGTCACTCCGGCCTTGCGTCAGTATGTCGAGG
>JAGTRX010000088.1 GCA_018262285.1 Pseudomonadota bacterium
CCAATCAGTGCCGCAGGGCCACTCAATGAAGCGACAACCCCAATTTTGATTTCGGCCAGTGCCGTATCAGCACCGCACAGGCAAACAAAAAGAACCACGAAGAAACGGATGATCTGCATGAAAACTCCCGGATGGAAGCGAAGATTATCCCGAAAACCCTTCCTTGTCGCTACCACGTCTTGTCGACAGCCGGTTCAATCCTGCCCGCTGCCAATAAATTAGCTGCACAGATAAATTGACATTAATACGCTTTGCCATAACAATCCCCCGTCAGCCCCCGCACGGGGGCAAACCCATCTCTCCGAACTATCCGGATAGTTGCAATAGAGAAGCCGCTCACTCGCATGAATATCTCGTTTTTCCATCATCTCAGCCTGTCCGTGGCGTTATTGCTATCCTTGACCGGCAATGCTTTGGGTCAATCCCGTAACGTCCTGTTTGATGAAGAAACCGGTCACACCATCGCCCTGCAGGAAGCAACCCGTGCCGAAAGACCAAGAGGGCCTTTATTTATTGCTGTTCCATCCGCCTATGTGTTTGGGCTGCAGGGTGGAGCGACTTATTGCTCACCTTCTGTTCACGCTACCAATTCTTCCAACGCCATGGTCGACGAACTGATCGTCGGCATTGAGTATCGCACCCTAGCCGGCCAGGTCGTAGGCAGAAGTGTTTCCCGCTTCGATAACCTCAAGATCCAGCAGCAGGATTCTTATCATTTCTACCAGCTTGAGGTTAGTCATTGCAAAGGTCTGGAGGGCACAATCAACGTTTTGCGTTGCAAATACGTAAATGGTGACGATTGCGGCAAGGATGTCCAGGCAACCGGTTTTGGCACCATTCCGCTGCAAATAAAAAAACCTTGAATAGCTGAGCGCTTCGGAGATCGACATGTCCCCCCTTATTATTGCCGGATACCTGACCATCTGCTTCATGGTTGCAATGCTCGGATACAAGACACGGCTGGGCTTTTTTCGCAGTTTTCTGTTCAGCATATTGCTGACCCCCTTTCTCGTTACCCTTTTCCTGTTGATTCTCTCTACATTGGAACCGGAAGCGAAAGATGCAGAAAGTCAGGACGGAACAGGCAAATCAATCTCATGAGCGCCCTCATTTCTTATATCAATAAACCATAATCGCATGCGCCTTGTTGACCTGCTTCTTGCTGAAAACCGGACTTCGCTGCGTCGTCTTGCAATGATGGCTACAGTTGCTGGTGGCAGCAATGCCGCGCTGCTGGCCGTCGTCAACAAAGCTGCCGAACACATCAAGGACGGCAAACCGCAACTGGCCAGTGTCGTCCTTTTCTTGCTGGCCATTCTGGTTTATATCTATTCCCAGCGCTATGTTCTGGTCACTACCTCTTCCGAGGTCGAGCGCATCATCCATCGTTGCCGGGAAAAACTGATCGGCCGTCTCAAGAAGTGCGAATTGCGCGAAGTCGAGCATATCGGTCGTGGTCCGCTCTTTGCCGCCATCGGTACCGATACCCGTACCATCTCGCAAACGGCAGACGCATTGGTACTAGGCTCACAAGCGGCTGTCGTCATTATTTGCGCCTGTGTCTATCTGGCTACGATCTCAATGACCTCGCTGGTGGTTTCCGCCATCATGCTGACCCTGACCGCCCGCATTTACCTGTACAAAATGAAGGCAGTGGACGCTGCCCTGCACGAATCCGACGACGAAGAAAACAAGTTGCACGACATTGTCAGCGGGCTGCTCGACGGCTTCAAGGAAGTCAAACTCTCCAGTCAGCGTGCGAAAGCCATATTGGCGGATTTCGTCCTGGTCTCGCGCCAAACGGCAAGTTACCGCACCAAAGCCAAATTTGGGCTGGCAACCAATTTCATTTTTGCCCAATGCGCTTTCATGGTTCTGCTCGGAACCCTGGTCTTTGTTATCCCGATGCTGGGTTCCAACTATTCGGGAACCGTCACGGAATCGATGACCACCGTCATCTTTCTCTTTGGCCCCATTTCCGGGCTGGTCGGTGCCGTACCACAGATCACCATCGCCAATGCCGCAGCTGAAAACATCTACAAGCTTGAACGCGTTCTTGATTCCACCATCATCGAAACCAACGGGTTAACATCTTCTCCGGAGCAAAAATCACCGCCGGTGCCAAACTTGCGAAGCCTGGAACTGCGCCGGGTCTTTTTCTCGCATGTCAGCGAGGACAGCCACTTCGATGTCGGACCAGTCGACCTGACCATTCGCGCTGGCGAAACCGTTTTCATAACCGGTGGCAACGGATCTGGCAAATCCACCCTGATCAGGCTGCTAACCGGTCTTTACCCGCCGCTTTCCGGCGAATTGCTGGTCAATGACATTCCTGTCAGCAGCGCAAGCGCCCAGGCTTTCCGTGATCGTTTCTGCGCTGTATTTTCCGATTTTCACCTTTTCCGCAAACTATACGGCATCGAAGAGCCAAGCCCGGAATTGGCTAGCAGTCTGCTCGAAGAAATGGAAATCACCGGCAAAACCGAGATCACAGGCGGCGGTTTCACCAACGTAGACCTTTCTTCCGGCCAGAGAAAACGCCTGGCGCTAATCGCCGCCATGCTTGAAGACAAGCCCATCATCGTGCTCGATGAATGGGCTGCCGATCAGGATCCGCATTTCCGCCGCAAGTTTTACGACGTCCTGCTGCCCCAGATGAAGGCGGCAGGAAAAACCATTATTGCAGTCACCCACGATGACCGCTATTTTCACGTTGCTGATCGCAGGCTGCACATGGAAGAAGGGCAACTGCAGGATTTGACGGAGACTCTGAGCCATGGATGAAACGATTAGCCTACCCCCATCGCTATATTGCCGAATCAGGTGCAAACTCAAACGCGCCTGGCGCTATACACGCGCCCGCCTGCATGCCTATCGTTTCGAACTGGTCATTTTTACCATAGTCGCAACCGTATTTCTTTTCCCCTTCGTTTACCACACCATCCCCGCTGGCCATGTCGGCGTACTCTGGAAACGTTTCGGTGGCGGTACCTATACCGATGAGGTTTTCCCTGAAGGATACCGCCTCACCTTGCCGTGGGACACCCTGCACATCTATGACGCCCGCTTGCAGACGACAGAACGCGAAGTCCAGGTGCTTTCTTCAGACGGCCTGCTGATTACTTTGGCTCTGGTTTGGCGCTTTCACATCGTACCCGGCGCTGCAGCCCATTTGCACAAGCACATTGGTCCAGCTTACCCGGAAACCCTCATCGCGCCGACCGTTGGCGCCCGTGCCCGCGATGTCATCGCTGTCAATTCACCGGATGAGGTTTACACCGAAAAACGCCTCAAAATTCAGAACCAGATTCTCGAATCCGTGCGTTTCGACCTGCACGAACGCTTCAAGCAGCCCGGTGAGTCAATCACCTGGATCATGTTCGAAGATGTGTTGATCAAAGGGATGACCTTGCCCCCGGGCGTGCAGGAAGCCATCGTGCGCAAGAATGCCATGTTCCATCAGATGGAAGAATATTCCTTCCGTTTGCAACGCGAGCAGAAAGAAGCTGAAAGAAAGCGCATCGAAGCACTCGGTATCCGTAATTTCCAGGAAATTGTCAGCAATGGCATGAACGATTCTTACCTGCGCTGGCGCGGTATCGAAGCCACCCTCGAACTGGCCAAATCACCCAATGCCAAGGTCGTCGTTGTCGGCAACCCGAAAAACGGATTGCCGCTCATCCTGAATACCGACACAAAAGAACCACCCGAACCGGCCACAAAACAACAAGGCCAGAAAAAACCCTGACCAGTATTTCCGGAGCATCTGCGTAACCCATAACAGTCGTGTGAATGGCAAAGATGATGATTCAAAATCTACCCGGACAAAAACTACTACTACTCGGCGTTTTGCTGGCTGCAGCCTGTAGCCCGCATGGGCAGGATCAGGCTGCGCCGCCGGTTGAAGTCACCACTGCGACCATCGCACCGCGCGATGTACCGATTGCGCTGCAATATGTCGGACAGACCGAAAGTTCAAGGCTGGTCGAAATTCGCGCCCGCGTCGATGGCTACCTGCAAAAGAAGTATTACAGCGAAGGAATGCTGGTTCGCCAGAATGATCCACTTTTTCTGATCGATCCGCGCCCCCTGAAATCCCAGGCCGACAGCACAGCGGCCGCATTGCAGGACAAGGAAAACTGGGCGCAGAATGCCAGGAAAACGCAGGAACGCCTGCAACCCCTGCTGGCCGAAAACGCCATCAGCAAGAAAGATTTCGACGATGCCGTGGCCGCCGAAAAATCGGCAGCGGCCGCCCTGGCCGCCAGCAAGGCTGAACATGCGCGCGCCGGCATGAATCTCTCCTACACCCGCATTACTTCGCCACTCACCGGCATTGCCGGTCGCTCCAACCTGGCGGAAGGCACCTATATCAACCCGGCGACCAATGGCTTGCTAACCACCGTGGCACAGGTCGATCCGATCTGGGTCAACTTCAGCATTTCCGAAAACGAATGGTTGCGTTACAGCGCTGAAGCCGAGCGCGGCACACTACGCTTCCCGAAGGATTTCCAGTTCGAGGTGGAAATGATTCTTTCCGACGGCCGCACCTTGCCCAACCGGGGCAAGGTTGATTTCGCCTCGCCCTCGGTCGATTCACAGACGGGCACTTACGCCGTACGCGCCACTTTCCCCAACAAGGACATGGCCATCAACCCCGGCCAATTCGTCCGCGTTCGCCTCAACGGCGTCATTCGACCCGCGGCTCTTCTGGTGCCGCAAAGCGCCGTCATGCAGGGGCAGACCGGCAAGTTTGTCTATGTCGTCAGCCCGGAAAGTAAGGCCGAAATTCGGCCGGTGGAAGTGGGCGACTGGCATGGCGACGACTGGTTCGTCACGAGCGGACTAAAAGGTAACGAACAGGTGATAGTCGGCGGTGTCGTCAAGGTACAACCGGGAGCGCCGCTCAAAATAGTCAGCCAGGCGGCCAATACCCCCGCCAAAACGCCAGCTCCGGCCGCCCCCGAAGCGAAGAAATAGCGGGGATCGTCATGATTCCACGCTTCTTCATCGACCGGCCGATTTTCGCAACCGTCATTTCCCTCATTATCACCCTGGCCGGTCTGGCAGCGATCAAAATTCTGCCGGTTGCCCAGTATCCGCAGATCACCCCGCCCTCGGTGTCGGTTTCTGCCGCCTATGTCGGCGCCAGCGCCGAGACGGTGGCCTCGACGGTCGCAGCGCCGCTCGAACAGCAGATCAATGGCGCCGAAGGCATGACCAGCATGACTTCGAACAATGCCGCCAACGGCAGCATGTCGCTCACCGTCAATTTTGAAGTCGGCACCGATGTCGACAAGGCCGCCACTGACATCCAGAACCGCGTCAACCTCGCCCTGCCGCAATTACCAGCGGCGGTACGCGAGAATGGCGTCGTCGTCGCCAAATCGGCCTCCAACATGCTGATGGTCATCGCCGTTCAGTCGCCTGACGGCCGTTACGACGATATCTACACCAGCAACTACGCCAGTCTCAATGTCACCGACGAATTGAAACGGGTGGCTGGCGTCGGCAAGGTCGAAATCATGGGCGCGCGCGACTATTCCATGCGGCTGTGGCTCAAACCCGACCGCATGGCGCAACTCGGCATCACCAGCGACGACATTGCTACAGCCGTGCGCGAAGCCAACGCCCAGGTTGCCATCGGCCAGATCGGTGCCGCGCCCAACAAATCGCCGGTGCAACTGACTTTTCCGGTCACCACCCGTGGCCGCCTGACCGATGCTCGCGAATTCGGCGAAATCATCCTGCGTACCGGCGACAATCAGGCGCGGGTACGCCTGAAGGACGTCGCCCGCATCGAGCTCGGCGCACAAAGTTATGATTTTCTCGGCGCTCTCAATGGCAAGCCGACCACGCTGATTTCTATTTATCAATCGCCCAAGGCCAACGCCCTCGACCTCTCGGCCAGCATCCGCGCCAGCATGCGCGAACTGTCGAAACGCTTTCCTTCCGGAATCACCTATTCCATTCCCTTTGACACTTCGCGTTTCGTCGAGGTATCGATCAATGAAGTGGTGCACACCTTCTTCGAAGCCCTGCTACTGGTATTGGTGGTGGTCTTCATCTTCCTGCAAAGCTGGCGGGCGACGTTGATCCCGCTGCTGGCCGTGCCGGTGTCCATCCTCGGTTCCTTTGCCGGCATGTTTTTGCTCGGCTACAGCATCAACACCCTCACCCTGTTCGGCATGGTGCTGGCCATCGGCATCGTCGTCGATGATGCCATTGTGGTCATCGAGAACGTCGAGCGCATCATGCACGAGACTGGCGTCGACGCCAAAGAAGCGGCAAAACGCGCCATGGACGAAGTCACCGGCCCGGTCATTGCCATCGTGCTGGTACTCTGCTCGGTCTTTGTGCCGGTCGCTTTCATGGCCGGCATGACGGGGCAACTCTACAAGCAGTTCGCCATCACCATCGCCATCGCCGTCGTCATTTCCGGCATTGTGGCGCTCACCCTCACCCCGGCGCTGGCCGGTCTGTTGCTCAAACCCGGCCACGCGGCGCAAAAAGGCTTCTTCAAGTGGTTCAACGACCGCTTCGAGCGCCTGACCGAAAGCTACGCTAAAGGCACGCGCTTCCTGTTGAAACGCACTGCACTAGGCATCGCCCTTTATGGCGGCATCGTGCTGTTGACCCTTGGACTCTTCAGGCTGATCCCGACCAGCTTCATTCCGGAAGAAGACCAGGGTTACCTGATCGCCGCCGCCATGCTGCCCGACGGCGCCAGCATCGAGCGAACAACGGCGGTCACCCACGCGGTGGAAGCCAGCATCCGGAAACATCCGGCCGTGCGCGATGTCATTTCCTTTACCGGCATGAACATGCTGGAAGGCGGGATCACCCCAAACGCCGCCACCTACTTCGTCATGCTCAAGGACTGGGACGAAAGAAAAGGGCGCGATCTGCACGCCCTCTCCGTTCTCGGTGCCTTGTGGGGCGGCTTTGGAGAAATCCGCGACGCCCAGGTGGTCGCCTTCAATCCGCCCGCCATTCCCGGCCTCGGCAGTACCGGCGGCTTCGATTTCATTATCCAGAGCCGTGGCGAAGGCGGTTCTGCCACGCTGGAAGCGGCGACCCGCGACTTCATTGCCAAAGCCAGCAAGCGGCCGGAAGTGGTGGGCTTGTCAACCCAGATTCGCAGCGCCTCGCCACAACTCTACATCGACGTCGACCGGGAAAAAGCCAAATCCCTCGGCGTTCCTTTGTCCAGCCTGTTTGGCAGTCTGCAATCCCTGTTCGGATCGACCTATGTCGATGATTTCAGCAAATTCGGCAAGACCTTCCGCGTCACCATGCAGGCCGAACCGGAATACCGCGCCCGCCCGGAGGACATTGAAAACGTCTTCGTCCGCGCGGCCAGCGGCAAAATGGTGCCGATGAAATCGCTGGCCAAGGTCAAATATTCGAGCGGCCCAGCTTCCATCAGCCGCTACAACGGCTTTAACTCGGCCACTGTCAATGGCGGCGCTGCCCCCGGCTACAGTTCCGGGCAAGCGATGAAAGCCCTCGAAGAAGTCGCTCAGCAGGCGCTACCTGCGGGCATGAGCTATCAGTGGAGCGGTCAGGCACTGGAGGAAAAAAAGAGCGGCGGCAGTTCCACACTGGTCTTTGCCGCTGGCCTGCTGATGGTTTTCCTCATTCTGGCCGCCCAGTACGAAAAATGGTCGTTGCCTTTCGGGGTCATGCTGGCCGTGCCTTTCGGGCTTTTCGGCGCCTATGTCGCCATTGCCCTGCGCGGCATCAGCAGCGACATCTATTTCCAAATCGGCCTGCTGACCCTGATTGCGCTGTCGGCCAAGAACGCCATTCTCATCGTCGAATTCGCTGTGCTTGAACGCGCCCAGGGCTTGTCTGTCTACGCCGCCGCAGAAAAAGCTGCCCGCCTGCGCTTCCGACCCATTCTGATGACGTCCTTCGCCTTCATCCTCGGTGTCGTGCCACTCGTTTTCGCCAGCGGCGCCGGCGCCGGCAGCCGCCACTCCATCGGCACCGGCGTATTGGGCGGCATGCTGGCCGCCACCGTCCTCGCCGTCTTTCTCGTACCGGTGTTCTATCAGTTGATCGAAGGCTTTGGTGAACGCTTGCGCCGAAACCCTTCCTCCAACGCAGAACGGAAAGGAGACTGACATGGCGGCGAAAACTGGCGCGACCCTGACCCTGGCCTTATTCCTCGGCGGCTGCATGATGGGGCAGGACTACCAGCGGCCTGAAGTCGAAGTCCCGGCGCAATACCGTTACGCCAACGCTGGCACCAAAACGGCATCGCCAGCGCAGTGGTGGCAACAGTTTGGTGACCCCGTCCTGAGCGAGGCCATCGAAACAGCACTGGCCAACAACCTCGACCTGACCATTGCCACGGCCCGACTAAAAGAATACGAAGCGAATCGAACCATAAGTACCGCGCCGCTGTGGCCGAAAATCGGACTTGCCGCTTCTGAAACAAAAAGCCGCCAAGGCAACGACCCGGTTGTAAAGAATCTCCAGGCCGGTTTCACCCTGGCCTGGGAACTCGACTTCTGGGGTCGCATCCGCCGCCTGTCGGAAGCCGCCAACGCCGACTATTTAGGTCAGGAAGCCGCACGGCAAGCCGTCGTCCTGACCCTGATCGGCTCGGTGGCGACCAGCTACATCCAGTTGCGCGAACTCGATTCCCGACTGGAAATGGCGCGCCGCACTCTGGACGCCCGCAAGGAAAGCGAGCGGCTGGCGCAACTACGCTTCAAGGCCGGTGTCATTTCCGAAATGGAGCTGCGGCAGGCCGGCTCCGAACTGCAGGGAACCGCCTTCAGCGTCCAGCAACTCGAACAGGATGTAGCGCAAAATGAAAACGAACTCAGCCTGCTCCTCGGCCGCAATCCCGGCCCGATCAAACGCGGCCGTTCCATTGACACCTTTCTGATTCCCGATGTTCCGGGTGGATTGCCGTCGGAATTGCTGGCCCGGCGCCCGGACATCCAGCAAGCGGAACAAACCCTTATTGCCGCCAATGCCCGCGTCGGCGCGGCCAGAGCCAATTTCTTCCCCAGCATTTCGCTGACCGGCAATCAGGGCGGCACCAGCCCGCAGCTCTCCAATCTGTTTTCGGGATCGAGTCGTAGCTGGAACTTCGTTTCCGGCCTGACTCAGCCCATTTTCAGCGGCGGCAGCCTGCTGGCCAGTCTGCGTGTTTCCGAAGCCCAGCGCGAACAAGCCCTGGCCGGGTATCGCAAAGCTATCCAATCCTCCTTCCGCGATACCGAAGACGCTCTCATCGCCCTGCAGAAATCGGAAGAACAGAAGACCAGTCAGGAAAGGCTGGTGGCGGAAGTGCGCCGCTACGCCCATCTGGCCAATCTGCGCTATCAGGCCGGCGTCACCAGCCATCTCGAACTGCTCGACTCGCAACGCAATCTCTTTGCCGCCGAACAGGGCTTGGCCCAGGCTCAGTCCACCGCCCTGATCGCCAGCATCAATCTCTACAAGGCGCTGGGCGGCGATTGGTCAAGTGCTGCAAACGAAACGGGAAAATAGACAGAATAGTGTGATGAATCCGGTTTCGTTGTACTGCTTTCCCTATGCAGGTGGAAACGCCTGGTCTTATCGCCCGCTGGCCGCCTGCTGCCCGCCGGCGCTCACCGTTACCGGCATCGAACTGCCCGGACGCGGCCGCCGCAGCCGCGAAGCGCTGTGCACCAGTCTCGAAGCGCTGGCAGATGACTGTTTTGCCCAACTACGCCCCGCCCTCGTCACCGGCCGCTACGCTCTCTTCGGGCACAGCATGGGCGCCTTGCTGGCCTACCTTTGCACCCTGAGAATTCGGCAGGCTGGCCTGCCGCTACCGGAAGCCCTGATTCTTTGCGGCCAAGCCGCCCCCGGTCTGCGCCAGAAAACGACCCGGCATCTGCTGCCACGCAGCGAGTTCATCCAGATGCTGCACACGCTGGGCGGCTGCCCGCCGAAAATCCTACAGGATGACGATCTGCTCGATTACTTCGAACCGATCCTGCGTGCCGACTTCCAGGCCATCGAAACCTGGCAGCCCAACCAGCAGGAAGAAGCCCTGCCCGTTTCCATGCTCGTCTTACGGGGAACAGACGAAGACCTGCCCATCGAGAACGCCATGGCCTGGTCGCGCCTGACCACCGGCAGCTTCGAATGCCGTAGCCTCGATGGCGATCATTTTTTCATCCAACGCCATTGGCCAGCCATTGCAACCCTCATCGTTAACAAGTTGGGGATTCAGGAGAATGCATAAGGGCAAAGGTCTCTTCCCCCTATCCTCCGTTCAGCGCGAAATCTGGTTCGAGCAAACCCTTTATCCCGAAACCCCTCTTTACAACATTGCCTGTTACAACCGGATTTGCGGAAAGATTGATGTGGAAATCTTCCGGCAGGCTGTCATTTTGCTGGTGCAGGAGAACGAGGCGCTGCGCCTGAGGCTGACCGAACGGGATGGCGTTCCGCTGCAGTCGTTTCCCGAAATGCCCTTGGTCGACATTCCGCTTATTGACTGCTCCAAAGAGGCTGATCCGCTGCAAGCGGCGCTGGCTGGCATGCAGGAAACGATTCGTCGTCCATTCCGTCTATTTGACGAACCGCTGTTTCGCTACACCCTCTACAAACTGGCGGAAGACTGCCATCTCTGGTCACAAACCTGTCACCACCTGATTGTGGATGGCTGGGCCGGCGGGGTAATCATGAAACAGGTCGCCGCCTTCTACAACGCGCTGATGCGGGGCGATCCTCTTCCTGTTCGGCCCGGCGTTCCTTACCTGGATTTTGTTGCGGCC
>JAGTRX010000191.1 GCA_018262285.1 Pseudomonadota bacterium
GGCCGGCAGTTTGAGGCTGTGCCAGAGGTGAATGAGCAGGGCATCGACCGCCTCGCATCGTTGCCGCAACAGTTTGCGGGCGTCGCCGTGGCGCAGATATTCCTCGCGCATGACTTCCGCCTGCGCTTTAAGATCGCGACGCAGATTGGCGAACTGACTCATTACTTGATGAAGGCGGGGGGAGGGCGGCAACCGGCCGAAAGCGTCAGCACTTCATAGCCACTTTCGGTGACCAGCACCGTGTGCTCCCACTGTGCCGAAAGAGAATGATCCTTGGTCACCACTGTCCAGCCATCCGGCAATTGACGAATCGCCGCCTTGCCGGCGTTGATCATGGGCTCAACGGTAAATATCATCCCCGGAAGCAATTTTTCTCCGGTTCCAGCCTGACCATAATGCAGGACCTGCGGGTCTTCGTGAAAGCGATGGCCAATGCCATGACCGCAAAATTCGCGCACCACCGAATAGCCGTTTTTCTCGGCATGGCGCTGGATGGCAGCGCCAATGTCGCCGAGAGTGGCGCCGGACTTGATGGTCGCGATGCCCAGCCACATGCAGTCGTAGGTGATTTCACACAGGCGTTTGGCCTGAATGGAAGCCTCGCCAATCAGGAACATCCGGCTGGTATCGCCATGCAGACCATCCTTGATGGTGGTGACATCGATATTGACGATGTCGCCATTCTTGAGTGCCCGGTCACCAGGCATGCCGTGGCAGACCTGATGATTGATCGAGGTGCAAATCGATTTTGGATAGGGTTTATAACCCGCCGGGGCATAATTGAGTGGCGCCGGAATACAGCCCTGCACATTGACCATGTAGTCGTGGCACAAGCGATCAATCTCGCCGGTGGTAACGCCAGCCTTGACGTATGGCTCAATAAAATCAAGCACTTCAGCCGCCAATCGGCCGGCAATGCGCATTTTCTCGATATCTTCCTGCGTCTTGATGGGAATGCCCATGATGTTTTTATCAATTGGCCAAAGACTCGCAGGATAAATGAGGCGGGGCGCTTTAGCAAAGGCGCAATGGTGTCTGCCCATACCGCAGGCAGCGCGGTTCATGTAAAATCAGGGCTTCTAAGCGATTGTGACCTTTCCATGTTAATCATTCAGAAGTATGGCGGCACCTCGGTAGCCAACCCTGAGCGCATCAAGAATGTCGCCAAGCGTATTGCCCGTTTTCAGGCGCAGGGACACCAAGTTGTCGTTGTTGTCTCTGCCATGAGCGGCGAAACTAACCGGCTGATTGCCCTGTGCAAGGAAGTTCAGCCCGCCTGCGACCCGCGCGAAATGGATGTGGTTATTTCCACCGGCGAACAGGTCACCATCGGCCTGCTGGCCATGGCACTCAAAGATATCGACATCAAAGCCAAAAGTTACACTGGTGGCCAGGTCAGAATCCTGACGGATAACACCTTTACCAAAGCCCGTATCCTGGCCATTGATGAAGCGAATATGCGCCGTGACCTCAATCAGGGGTATGTGCTCGTTGTTGCCGGGTTTCAAGGCGAGGACGAGGAGGGCAACATCACCACGCTTGGCCGTGGTGGCTCGGATACCACCGGCGTGGCGCTGGCGGCAGCGCTTAAGGCCGACGAATGCCAGATATACACCGATGTTGATGGCGTCTACACCACCGATCCCCGTGTTGTGCCCGAAGCCCGTAAACTCGACACCATCACCTTCGAGGAAATGCTGGAAATGGCCAGCCTGGGCTCGAAAGTGCTGCAGATCCGCTCGGTCGAATTTGCCGGCAAATACAAAGTCAAACTGCGCGTGCTTTCCAGCTTCGAGGACGAAGGCGAAGGCACACTGATTACCGTTGAGGAAGAAAAGAACATGGAACAACCGATCATTTCCGGCATTGCCTTCAACCGCGACGAGGCTAAAATCACTGTCCTCGGGGTTCCGGACAAACCCGGCATTGCTTACCAGATACTCGGTGCCATTGCTGAAGCCAATATCGACGTCGACATGATTATCCAGAATGTCGGCCAGGATGGTTCCACCGATTTCTCCTTTACTGTCAATCGCGGTGACTTTGTCAAGGCGCAGAAAATCCTCGAAGACATGCTGCCGCAGGTGGGTGCCAGACAGGTCATCGGCGACAACAAGATTTGCAAGGTTTCTGCGGTTGGTGTTGGCATGCGTTCGCACCCCGGCGTGGCCAGTCGCATGTTCAAGGCTTTGGCGGAAGAAGGTATCAACATCCAGATGATTTCGACTTCCGAAATCAAGATTTCGGTAGTGATTGACGAAAAGTATCTGGAACTGGCCGTGCGTGTCCTGCATCGGGCATTTCAACTGGATCAACCCTCCTGAAATTTGACCGGCTGGCGATTAACGGATAACATCGCCGCCTCTTGAACGGAGACGTGGCCGAGTGGTCGAAGGCACTCCCCTGCTAAGGGAGCATCCGGGCAAAACCTGGATCAAGGGTTCGAACTCCGCCAATGCACCAGCAAACATGCGCCCTACGGGGCGTTTTGTTTTTGTATGTCATGATGTGCGCCTTCCGGCTGCTTAACAGCGAAATTTTTCGCCCCATTCCAGAAAAAAACAGCTTGTAAGAATCCAATCCGATCCGTCTATACTGAGATCCGGAGGGCAGCATGCGCGACGCACAGGAGGATTCTGCATACGGGCGGGAGTTGGTTCGACGCTTGAGGGGTTTGTCGAAGGCCGCGCTTGAGCCGGATGAGTCTCTGTCGCCTGTCGAGAAAGTGGCAGCCAGTAAAGCAAGCGTAGCCATTGGCGCAGCTCAGCATGACTCGAAACTGGAATTTGACGCAAAGCGCGAAGCGCAATTTGTCTTGCAACGAGTCAGTCGGCAAACGGAGGCAGATTCGTTCATCAAAAAGATCGAAGCCAGGAACGTTTAAGCGACTGGGAGGAAGGCAAAATGCGCGAAGACTATGGTTCGAAGCCGAGTCATAAACAGAAAGCCTTTGCCGCCGGCTGCTTGCTCAGACTGGCCATAATGTTGTCCTGCCTGCTCGTTCCCGTCCCGGCCAGTGCACGGAATACCGAACAGATAGTCCTAGAGGCTGATCGCTTCTTCAACAACGGGCAGTTCGCACATGCGCTGGATATCTATCAGCAGGCGCTGTCTCAGGTTGGTGGCAGCAATCGCTTGGGCGCGGAAATCATCAATAATATCGCGGCGACAAATATGGCGCAGGGCGATCTTGCGGTATTTGCGCGCAATTTCACGCTGGCCAGAAGCCTTAAGCAGGAAAAAATCGGACAATCTGCCAACGCACCCATCGCCTACGCCGGTACGAACCTGCTGAAAAATGGCGGTTTCGAGGAGGGCATTGTTTTTCCCTGGGGCACCGGGCATTACGAGCGTGCGGATGGCAAATTCAATTTCGGACTGTGGTGGAACAGCAGTAATGCCAGTGCCTTCATGAAGATCGATACAGCAGAGAAGTTTTCGGGAAAGCGATCTTTGTTGGTCGGCAACAATTCGCCCGCTGCACCGCATGTGTTCACCACTCTCTCGCAGCGCATTGCCGGTCTTAAGCCGAACACATTGATCCGCATCCGTTGCCATTTGAAGGGCAAGGAGCTGAAACCGGGTGCCGGTCTGGTGACTATCGATGCCGCCTGGGGCAAACGCTTTGCCTTGCCCTCCGGAACCTTCGATTGGCAGCCATTCTCGGTCACCATCAATATCGGCCACACGGACAGCATCGACTTTCGCATTGTCGTGCAGGACACAGGTTGGCTGTGGCTTGACGATATCGTAGTTGAGGAATTGGCGTCAGCGGAAGAGGCTGATGCGCTACAGCGTGCCGAGAGCCTTTTCAACGCGGCGCGCTATGCCGAAGCCCTGGCCATTACTCAGGAAGCCGAAGAAAAATTCCAAAGCAACGAATCTGCCCTGCGCCATTATCGGCTGCTTGCCGGCCGCATTGATGCTTTGATGGGCAACTATGGCCGCGCTTTTGCCAACCTCCAGTGGGTTGTCGACAAGGGCTTGGTACGCGGCAATATCGATCTTGGCGACCTCTATTTGCGACTTGGCGATTTCGCTGCCGCCGAGCGCTTGTTCAATCAATTGATCGAACAAGGCCATTTCAAGGAAGACCAGTCGACTATCAGTTTGCTCTGGCACAAGTTGAGCCAAAGTTACCTGGCCGCCGGAAAATATGACCAGGCATTGCAGGCGCAGCAGCGTTCGTACCGGGTGGTCAAACATATCGGCGACCAGCATGCGCAGGCAGTTTCCTTGCATCAACAGGCCGGAATCCACCGCCAAAAGTTGGCTTTGGTGGCCGCCCTTGACCATCTTCGGGAAGCCTATTTGCTGGCGATACAGCTCGGTGACCGCAAGTTGCTTTCCGACATCGAGCTCGATCTTGCCGAGATCGCAGCGCAACTTCGCCAGAACGAAGAGGCGAGGAAATACCTTGCGGCCAGCTTGCCGACCAAGGAGGCCATCACCGATCGTCCTGGTCTGGTCAAAGCCTTGCACCTGAAGGGGCAGTTGTCGGTCAGGGAAAATCGTCCTGACGAGGCGTTGGCCAGCTATGGCCGTGCCGTGGAAGTGCTGGAGGAAATGGCCGCAGGGGTTGGTGATATCTCGCGCCAGGCCAAGGCGGCCTTTGTCCAGCAGTTTGCACGTCTCTACCGGGAATATATTGAACTGCTGATCCGCCGTTTCGAGTCGACAAAGGATGCCGCCTATCACCGGCAAGCCTTCCAGGTCGTTGAGCAAGCGCGTTCGCGGGTGTTTTCGGAAATGATGATGGAAGCGCGTGCCAATGACATCTTTGCTGCGACTCTAAGCGATCCCGATCTGAAAACGCTGCTCACAAAAGAGCGTTTCGCCGCGTTCGAGCTTGAGTCTCTCGAAAAGCAAATGCAGCAACAAAAGCTGTCCCTCAGCGATCGGCAGAATCTCACGCAGCTCCTGAGCAAGGCGAGGCTAGATCGTCAGACGCTGCAGGAAACCCTGCGCACCAGATACCCGCGCTATGCCGATTTGAAAACGCCAAAACCGATGCGTATTGAAGATGTGCAGGCGCTGCTCGGAACCGACGAGGCGGCGCTGAGCTACTTTGTCATGCCCCGGCAAACGGCGCTCTGGGTTATTACGGGCAACACCACCGATTTGTTCCTGTTGCCCATCAGTCGTGAGGAGCTGATCCGGCAAAGCGAGGCCTATCGCAGCACCTTCGCCCAGATCGCCGAGGATTTGGGTCGGGGCAATAATACTGCAAGCCTGAACAATATTTTCACTAGTTATCGCCCTGAACCAGCATATGCCTTGTACCAGAGCCTGATTTTGCCGGCCGAGGCAAATTTACGCGCCAAGCGCAGCGTTTATCTGGTGCCAGATGACCTTCTTTACAAGTTGCCGTTCGAAACCTTGTTGACACAGAGCTTTGCTGGCAAGAAATCCGATACATCGATCATCGGTGCCGAATGGCGAACGGCACCGTTCTGGGTCAACAGCCATGCCATTACCTATCTGCCGTCGCTGTCTGTTCTGCGCAGCCTGCGCCAATTCGGCAAAGCAACCGCTTCTTCACAACGCCCGCTCGTCGCCTTTGCTGACCCGGATTTCCGTTCGGCTGGCGCAGCCTCGGAAACTGGCAACCGCGTTGGAACACGGGCAGCCATCCTGCGCACCCTGAGCGCCCAGCGTGCCATGGCCGGCGTTTCCTTGCCGCCCTTACCGGAAAGCAGGAAAGAGGCCTTCCATGTTGCTAAGATTCTCGGGGCAAAGCCCGAACAAGACGTTTTTGTCGGAACCCGGGCCAGCGAATACAACGTCAAGCACCTGCGCCTGAATCAATACCGCAATCTGCTGTTTGCCACCCACGGTTTGATGGCCGGCGACTTTGGCCCAGGTACACAGCCCGCCCTGGCGCTGAGTTTTGTCGGCGATCCGGAAGAAGATGGCCTGCTGGAAATGGGCGAAATACTCGGTCTCGACTTGAGCGCCGACCTGGTGGTGCTGTCGGCGTGCAATACCGCCAGTGGCAGCGGTGGCGAGGATCGCGGCGAGGGTTTCGCCGGTCTGACCCGTAGCTTTATGTATGCCGGAGCCAAGTCGCTACTGGTCACGCAATGGAGTGTTGAAAGCAGTTCAACCGCCAAGTTTGTGCAGTCGGCCTTCGCGCGCATGCTTAAAACGCCTAAAAGCGAAGCCTTGGCACAGGCCAAGCGCGCCATGATCGCAGGCGATGAGCGCTTGCGAATCAGCCAGGGCTTGGAGGTCTCGCTATCGCATCCCTTCTTCTGGGCACCCTTTATCCTGGTTGGGGAAGGTGGCGTGCCAGCACGGAATTGAAGGCTGGAATTCAGGCAACCAGAACCGGGAACAATCCGCGCAGACCCGTTGCAATCATCTCGATGGCGATGGCCGACAAAATGAACCCGGCAATCTTCTCAACAACTGCCAAAGAGGACTGGCGAATCTTCTTA
>JAGTRX010000089.1 GCA_018262285.1 Pseudomonadota bacterium
GCCGGACTACTGAACAAAAAGGATAGCCAATGCAAAGCAGTGGACTTCTGAAACCGCGCATTATCGACGTGCAAAGCGCATCGCCGGTTGAGGCCAAGGTGATCATGGAGCCGTTTGAACGGGGCTATGGCCATACGTTGGGCAATGCCTTACGTCGTATTTTGTTGTCTTCCATGCCGGGCTATGCTCCGACGGAAGTGAGCATCGATGGCGTTTTGCATGAATACTCGACTATTGAAGGGGTTGAAGAAGATGTGGTCAACATCCTTCTCAACCTCAAGGGTATCGTGTTCAAATTGCATGGACGCGACTCTGTGGTTCTCAACTTGAGCAAAGAAGGAGCCGGTCCGGTTCGGGCGGGTGACATCGAGTTGCCGCACGACGCCGAAATTATCAATCCCGAGCATGTCATTGCCAATCTTTCGGTTGGTGGCAAGTTGTCTATGGAAATCCGGGTTGAGCGCGGTCGTGGCTATGTTCCTGGCACCATGCGCAATCTCGGCGATGCCAAGACGATTGGCAAACTGGTTCTCGATGCCTCGTTCAGCCCGATTCGGCGTGTGGCGTATAACGTTGAAAGTGCGCGTGTCGAACAGCGTACCGATCTCGACAAGCTGATCATGGAAATCGAAACCAATGGCGTGGTCGAGCCGGAGGAGGCGATTCGCTATGCAGCGCGTGTGCTCATGGAACAGTTGTCGGTCTTTGCCGATCTTGAGGGTACGGCGCCGACGGTTGAATCGTCGCGGCCGGTGCAAGTTGACCCGGTGCTTCTGCGTCCGGTCGATGACCTGGAACTGACAGTGCGCTCTGCCAATTGCCTGAAAGCCGAGAATATTTACTATATCGGTGACTTGATTCAACGTACTGAAAACGAGCTCTTGAAGACCCCTAACCTGGGTCGCAAGTCGCTCAATGAAATCAAGGAAGTGCTGGCTTCGCGCGGCCTGACCTTGGGAATGAAACTGGAGAACTGGCCGCCCGCTGGTCTTGAAAAGGCCTGACGGCCTGATCGATCGCAGCGGCCAAGGGACGCCTGCAGAACATAGAAAGGATTAACCATGCGTCACCGCTTGGGACTTCGCAAACTTAACCGTACCAGCAGCCATCGCTTGGCGATGCTGCGCAACATGACCGTTTCGCTGTTGCAGCATGAAGCGATCAAGACCACTCTGCCCAAGGCCAAGGAATTGCGCCGTGTCGCCGAGCCCATGATCACTCTCGGCAAGACACCGACGTTGGCCAACAAGCGCCTCGCTTTTGACCGTCTTCGCGATCGCGATACCGTAATCAAGCTCTTTGCTGAATTGGGGCCGCGCTATGCAGCACGCCCGGGTGGCTATTTGCGCATCCTGAAGTGTGGTTTCCGCAATGGCGACAATGCGCCGATGGCCTTTGTCGAACTGGTGGATCGTCCGGAACCGACTGAAGCGGTGGAAGTGGCCGAAGAACAAGCCTCCTGACCGCGTTGCGTCCTATCAAAAAAAGCCAGGTGTGAGCCTGGCTTTTTGCTTTGGGAAAACCGAACAGCTGACTTGGAAAAGCTCAGGAGAAAACCGCTCAGGGGCAGTCGACGAGCATGATGGAGACGTCGTCCGCTGCCCTCTGGCCGTCAAGATGACGCCCCAAAGCGCCAAGAATGGCGTCAAAGCGCCCTTTGCAATCCGTGTTGGCAATGGCTGCCTGTAGTCCGGTGCTCTCGAAGCGTGCTCCGTCCGAACCCTCGGCATCAAGGAGACCATCGGAGCAGATCAGAATTTGGCTCTCCGCACTCCATTGAAAGGTGTCGGGCGGAGTGCCCAGATCTTCGTTACCAATTATTCCGAGCGGTAGTCGGGTAGAGTCAAAGCAGCATTCGACTTTGCCCGTGTTGTCGATCAGCAGGGCTGGCGGCGTACCACCTACCCATATTTCACCGGTCAGCGTGTTTTCATCGAGACAAACCAGGCAGGCGGCAACAAAACGTCCAACCGGAACAGATTCACGCAATTGTTCGTTGAGTTCCAGAACAATTTTGCTGACGGAATGGTTGAACGTCGTCATGCCGTAGAAAACGCTGAGAATGGGAAGGACACTGATTGCCGCTGCCAGGCCATGCCCGGTGGCATCGGCCAGCATCGCATAGAATCGCCCCTCGGGCGTGCGCACGGCAGCGACGATGTCGCCGCTGAAGCGTTCAGCGGGGATGACCGTATAACGCAAATGCTCATCCTGTAGCCCCCGGCGGTGCAGTTGTTTCTGCATCAGGGTCATGGCGAGGTTCTGCTCGGCCTGGGTGGTGTCGTAATAGGCTTGTAATTGCTCGGCGTTGTCGCGCAGTTTGCGTTCGGTACGCTTGCGCTCGGTAACGTCACGAATGACGCCGATAAAGAGGCGGCCTTCTTCCAGACGGATTTCACTGACCCCCAGTTCGGCCGGGAAGATTGTGCCGTCACGACGCAAGGCCTCAACTTCGCGTTCGTAACCAACAATATGGGGTGGGCCGCCGGCAACGTAGGCATCCAGATATTGCTGGTGGCGGTTACAGTGCGGTTCGGGCATCAGCATGGAGATGTCTTTGCCCACCAATTCTTCGACCGACCAGCCGAAAATGGTTTCTGCTGCGGCGTTGGCGCTGACGATGGTACCTTGCGTATTGATGGTGATAATTGCTTCAAGAACACTGTCCGAGATCGCCTGCAGACGCTCGAAGGATTCGATGGCACGCTGTTGCAGCATGAGCGAACGTTGTATCGAGCGCATCTTGGCTTCGAGGACAACGAAATTGATCGGCTTGGTCAGATAATCATCGCCACCGGCTTCAAGACCCTCGACCAGATTTTCATCCCGATTGAGCGCCGAGAGAAAAACGATGGGAACCCAGAAGTCGCGCACCCGCTCTTTGATGCGGCGTGCGACTTCAAATCCATCAAGCCCGGGCATCATGATGTCAAGCAGGATTACGTCCGGCCTTTCCTCGTCAAAAAGGAGCAAGCCCTCATCGCCGTTTTCAGCCAGAATTACCTCATGCCCAAGCTTTTTTAGAAAAACGCTCAGAATATGGAGGTTGGTCCGGTTGTCGTCAACGGCCAGAACCTTGAGATTGGGAAAGTTGGTATCGAGGGCTGGAAGCATGGCGCCGGTTTGTCACCTGCGGTTAAATATCTGACAATCGTACCACGATGCTGCAGTCCTGTTGTTGCTCTGCACATCATGGACTTTGGCGTGGCAACGAGGCGGAAAAAATGCGACGATTCCCCGAAAATTAAGTAAAATCCTGCGGTTAAGAGACATTCTTCGAGTCTGGAGCGAGTTTGATGAACAAGAAAATGATGCGTCTTCTACCTGCAGTTCTGTTGGCAGCCTTCTCGTCGCAAGCTTCGGCTGCAGCGTTTCAGTTGCTTGAACAGAACGCCAGCGGCCTTGGCGTTTCCTATGCCGGTTCAGCAGCGGTTGCCGACAACGCCAGTACCATTTTCTATAACCCGGCCGGGATGACAATGCTGCCGGGCAGGCAAATTTCGCTTGGGGTGAATGCGATTGGTCCGAGCTATAAATTTACGAACATCGGCACTAATTCCACTTTCGGTTTGACCGGCAGTAACGGTGGTGATGCTGGTGGCTGGGCGGCCGTACCCAATGCTTACGTTTCCTGGCAACTGGCGCCGCAATGGTTTGTGGGGCTGGGAATTTCTGCGCCTTTTGGTCTGGCGACCGAATATGAAGATCCGAACTGGATTGGCCGCTATCATGCGCTGAAATCGGAAATCAAGACGGTTAATCTGAATCCGTCGCTGGCCTATCGGGTGAACGATAAGGTGGCGCTTGGCTTTGGCCTGAATTACCAGCGCATTGAAGCCGAGATGGGCAACATGGCCGCGCCTGGAACCATCGCCGTGCTCAAAGGAAAAGATTCTGCCTGGGGGTGGAATGCAGGCGCGCTGTTCAATCTTTCTCCTGCCATGCGTGTGGGTGTTTCTTACCGTTCAGCCATGAAATATGACCTGGAAGGCGATCAGTTTATTGGCGCAGCGATTACGCCCGTCAGAGCCAAATTGAAATTACCGGATACGTTCATTCTTTCTGTCTGGCAACAAGTCTCCGATCGCTGGGAGGCCATGGGTGACTTTTCCTACACGCGCTGGGATTCTTTGAATCGGCTGGATATCTACCATCGCGCTACGGGCGCTTCGCGTGGATCAGAGCCTTTTGGCTACGAGAATTCCTGGCGCATCGCCTGGGGCGCTGCCTATAAATATAACGATGCCTGGAAATTGAAGTTTGGTATAGCTTACGACCGTACGCCGGTCAGTGACTTGGTGCGTTCGGCTCGTGTTCCCGATAACAACCGCATTTGGTTATCGTTGGGAGCGCAATGGAAACCAGCCCGTGATTCTATGATTGATGTGGGTTATGCCTACCTTTACGTCAAGGATACCTATATCAACCAAGCCAAAACATTTACTTGGGGCGGTGGCAACGCAGCTACTTTGAATGGCCGCTACGACACCAGCGCCCATATTCTCGGCGTGCAGTTCACGCAGGGCTTCTGAACTTAGCTCCAGCATGGGGCCTAGCTTGAGCTTCGATTTTGCCGGATTTTCGCCGGGCTGGCGTGAGGGTCTGCTGGCGCTGATTGTTCTGCTGGCCCTCTACATGTTGCTGGAGGTTTTCCGTATTCGGCGCCTGCGACGCCAGAAGAGCAAGGCAGCCGAGGCTCCGCTGGCGTTGGAACCGGCAATCAAGGCATTGTCAGATGGCGCTGCGCAGGGGGCAGAAGGGTCAGCCGCTGTGGCTGACGGCGAGGACGAGGATGTCGCCTGGTCAGAACCGCCAGCGCATCTGGCGCAGGAGGCTTTTATGCGTGGTGTCGAGCGGGAACTTGCGCAAATGCGCGATGAACTCGATACCCTGCGCGGCGAATTTGCCGCCTTGCGCGAGGAATTGCGACATGAGTTAGGGCAGATCAAGGCCAGCCAGGCGGTTTCGCCGCTTTACAGTGATGCCATGCAGATGGCGGTAACGGGTTATGGTGCCGAAATTATTGCCGAACGCTGTGGGATTTCACGGGCGGAAGCAGAATTGGTGGCTTCTCTGGTTAAGAATCGGGAGCATTGAGCCATGGCGGATCACAGCGAAAACGACGAGCAGGAAAGCGAATTGCGCGGCAGGTTGCTCAAGCGCCTGGGAGTTGCTGGTGTTATGGTGCTCATATTGCTCGGGGTGTTGGCCTTTTTCGACTACCTGTCTTCCCGTCGTGAGGAAGTTACTCCCAAGGTGTTCACCAAGCCAGTGCCGGTTTCCCCAAAAAAGGAAGTGTCGCAGCCGGTCAAGCCGGCGCTGTCCGATCCGGCGACACCGGAAATGGCTGCCCCCGGCTTGAGTGGATCCGAGCAGCCAAACCAAACGCCAACGACAAGCGAAATAGCGCCGCCGGTTGAAACTGTGACAACGACGACAACGATAACGGCACCGGCCGCCAGGCCAGTAGCGCCAATCGTAAAACCGAGCGCTCAGCCAATCAAAACGACGCCAGTGCAAGCATCCAAATCAACGTCCCCGGAAACTGCGGCAACGACCAAGCCAGTGCCGGAAGCGACAGCGGCGCCGGTTCCAGTGCAGGCGGCAACCAGTCAGCCTGAGCCCAAGCAGGCGACGCAGACGCGACCAACGCCCCCCGTTCTGGTTGCCCCACCCAGCCTGCCGCGACTGCTGACCGGTTTTGCCGTGCAAGCCGGTGTCTTCACCAATGCCCGCAAAGCGGAAGAACTGCACGCTAAGCTGGCGCTGAATGGCATTCCTTCGACGCTGGAAGCGCGGGTTCAGGTCGGACCTTTCAAAACCCGTGCCGAAGCCGAAGCGGCGCGTGAAAAGCTTAAGGCGCTCGGGATAGACGGTATGTTGATTGCGCCACCTTCGGGCCGGCGTTGATTTTTACAAGGGTTCAAGCATGAGCAAAACCATCATTTCCACGCCGCTGGCGCCCGCAGCCATTGGCACTTATTCGCAGGCGGTGCGCGTTGGCGACACCGTTTATCTTTCCGGCCAGATTGGCCTTGATCCGCAAAGCATGCAAATGGTCGAGGGCATCGAAGCGCAAGTGACTCGGGTGTTTGAAAACCTGAAAGCTGTGGCGGAAGCGGCCGGTGGTTCCCTGGCCGATGTCGTCAAGGTCAATATTTACCTGACCGATCTTGCCAACTTCGCCAAGGTGAATGAAGGCATGGCGCGCTATTTTAGCGAACCATATCCGGCGCGGGCGGCGGTTGGCGTCAAGGAATTGCCGCGCGGCGCGCTGGTGGAGGCCGAAGGCGTCATGTTTCTGGCTTGATGAAAAACAATTCGGCTTCTGCCAGCGGTCAGCCGATTCGCGCTTCCGAAGCGCTCAGAAAAAAACTTGCCAAACTTGGTTTGCGCAGCAGCGTCGATCTCGTCGTCCATTTGCCCTTGCGTTACGAGGACGAAACGCGCATTACGCTGATCGCCAAGGCGCCGAGTGGTGTGCCGGTTCAGGTTGAAGCGACAGTTGTTTCTAGCGAAATCCAGTTTCGCCCGCGTCGGCAATTGGTCGTCTGGGTTGAGGATGAGAGTGGCCAGCTCTGTATGCGTTTTTTCAACTTTTACCCCAACCAGCGCGCCACGTTGGTGCCGGGTGCGTGCATACGTTTCTTTGGAGAAATCCGTGACGGATTTTTTGGGGCAGAAATGGTGCACCCCAGGTTTGCCAAGGCCAGTGCGGAAACGCCGCTGCCCCAAACACTAACCCCGGTCTACCCAACGACAGCCGGAGTCGCTCAATCTGCCCTGCGAAAACTGATTGTACAGGCCATCGAAACGGCTGATTTGCAAGAAACTTTGCCGCCGGAGCTGGATGCGGCATTGAGCTTGCCGTCTTTCGCCGAGGCGGTGCGCGTTCTGCATTTCCCGCCGGCCGGTGCGACGCAAGAGGCACTGGAAGCGCGCACGCACCCTGCCTGGCAGCGCGTCAAATTTGAAGAAGTGCTGGCGCAACAGTTCTCCTTGCGCCGTGCCTATTTGGCTCGCCGACAGCGTGGCGCGCCGGCACTGCGCTGCAAAGGCGAGTTGGCGCACCGTTTGTTGGCGGCGCTGCCTTTTGCCCTGACGGGAGCGCAGACCCGCGCCAGTAACGAAATTGTCGCCGATCTCGCCCAGCCTTATCCGATGCAACGCCTGTTACAAGGCGATGTCGGCAGCGGCAAGACCATTGTCGCAGCGCTGGCGGCCTGCCATGCCATCGAAGCCTGTTGGCAGGCGGCGCTGATGGCGCCGACTGAAATCCTTGCCGAACAGCACTACCAGAAGCTGCGGGGCTGGCTGGAACCCTTGGGTGTGAATGTTCTGTGGCTGGCCGGCAGCCTCAAGGCCAGCCAGAAAAAAGAGCAGCAGGCCAAGGCGGCGGCCGGGGCGCAACTGATTGTCGGCACGCATGCCTTGATTCAGGAAGGCGTTGATTTTGCCAAGCTGGGGCTGGCCATTGTCGATGAACAGCATCGCTTCGGCGTGCAACAGCGTTTGGCGCTGCGGCAAAAAGGTGGCAACCCGCACCAGTTGATGATGTCGGCAACACCGATACCGCGCACCCTGGCGATGAGCTACTATGCCGATCTCGACGTTTCGGTACTCGATGAACTACCGCCGGGGCGGACGCCGGTGCGTACCCGGCTGGTCAGCGTCGGACGGCGTGGCGAGGTGATCAGCTTTCTCGAACGTCAGGCCGCTGAAAACCGGCAGGCATACTGGGTCTGCCCGCTGATTGAAGAATCGGAAGCGCTGCAATTGCAGACGGCGCTGGAGACCTACGAACAACTGCAGACGGAACTGCCGCAATGTCGCATCGGCCTTGTCCATGGCCGTCTCAAGACCGACGAAAAGCAGGCCACGATGGCGGCCTTTCTGGCGGGTGAAATCGACGTGCTGGTGGCGACGACGGTGATCGAAGTGGGCGTCGATGTGCCCAACGCCAGCCTGATGGTCATCGAGCACGCCGAGCGTTTTGGCCTCTCGCAATTGCACCAGTTGCGCGGCCGGGTCGGGCGGGGTAGCGAAAGTTCTGATTGCGTGCTGCTCTACGCGCAACCACTCTCGCAACTGGCGCGGCAGCGCCTCAAGATCATTTTCGAGAATACCGACGGCTTTGAAATTGCGCGTCAGGACCTACAATTACGCGGCCCCGGCGAATTTATAGGTAGTCGGCAAAGTGGCGTACCCCTGCTGCGTTACGCTGATCTGGAAGCTGATGCTGATTTGGTGGAAAAGGCGCGAATACTTGCCGAGCAACTCTTGCGCGAAGCACCTGAGCGTGTCGAACGCCATCTGGCGCGCTGGCTGGGTGGGCGCGAGGAACTTTTGAAATCATGATTCGTCTGCAAGCCGCCATTTGGGCCTGGTTTTGGAAGATAGCGCTGCTTACGATAACGTCAGTGAGTAAGAAAAAAGCCAACCCCCAAGGGTTGGCTTTATTCATTGGTGGGCCCGCACGGACTTGAACCGTGGACCAAAGGATTCTAGCGCTCCCAACTTTCGTTGCTAAAGTTCAAATCGATAGATTAGATCTTCATTTACGCTACGGACTATCTCACCACCTTCTACGCTGAATGCCGAAGCGTTCAGTGCGGTCAGGCGTCGGGCGCTCAAGGCGGTTATTAAGGGGGCTATACCCCTCCGCTAGTCTCTGCACCTTCCGGAATTGTAACTCCGGCTTGGCTCAGGGTTGCCGTGCACACATTGCTGTGTGGTTAGGTTTCCCTGAATTCACCCAATTTTTCAATCGTCATTTCTGACGAAAGTCACCATTGATGAGTCCTCTGCTCTAACCAACTGAGCTACGGGCCCGAAACTGCAATTTTACCGACAAGCTGCTGTGTTAGCGAGTTGAAACTAAAACAAAACATCTTTCGCGCTTCCGAGAGGCAGAAGAATTCTGTCTGACCGACTGAGCTACAGGCCCGCGCGGGGGAGGATTCTACAGGGCAAGTCCGACTTGGCAAAATCGACGTTCAATTTCTAATGGCAAGCACAGTGGCGCCAAAGCAAAAACTGTCCAGCAAGACACGTCGGACTTAGCGGGCAAATTTCAAGCCAGCTGTTGTTCCTGAAACATTCAAATTGGCGCGCGCCTTCATCAGTGAAGATTTCAGCTCGACCTCGAAACGCCCCTGAACGTTCTTGTCGGCCAACACATCCGCTTTGCCGGCCGCAGAAATCAGCCCGGCTGTAATATTGATTCCAGGGAACTGCGTTGCGCCGCCGTCATGGCTGAAATTACCAGCCATGTCATTAAAAAGCGTTGTGCCGCCATTGAAGCTGCCCTTGATGACCTGCTTCATGTCAACGCCGAGCAGGATGCCGTTGTGAATGGCAAAGTTGCCTTCCAGGCGAGGCGTTTCAAAAAGTTTTTCGACATTCTCGCTACGCAAGAGGTACGAGGCCTTGCCATCCAGTTTGCCACCGCCAAAAACCTTGCCAAACATCTGCGCAATTTCCAGCCCCTTGGCGTTGACTTCACCCTCGGCAAGCCAGTTCTGTTTCCGCTTCAGGCGCAGATTGCCGCCCAAGGTGCCATCATAGAGCCGCCCCTTGAATTCTGTCAGCGTCAGTTCATTGCGATCCACTTGGCCGTTTGCTTCGACATCCTTGAACGTCAGCAGCGCCTGCGCCGGGATCGCCAAGGTTTCGGTGCTGAATTCAATACCGACTTTGTCGCCTTTCGCTAGTAATTCCAGCTTGGTTCTGTTTTCAGTGGCGCTCAGGACAATTTTTTGCCACTGGCCGTTTTCACCGATCTCGGCGCTGCCATCGAATTCAGGGAAAACCGCAAGTTTTGATTCGAACTTGAGCTTGCTGACGCCGACGCGTCGCAGACCGGCATTCTTTACTTCCGGCCGTGCAAAAAGGAGCATGGCCATGCCTTCCTCGCTCAGGCTTACCGTTTCAAGTTCAATCGACTTCGGGTTGAGGCTGTCACCGAACAGTTTGACCTTGCCCAGCTTGATCTGCCCATCTCCGACCGAAACCCCTTCCAGGCGCCAGTGCGGCTGTGGCAGCAGGGAGAAATAGACGCCACCATTGACCTTGACCGATTGCTGCAATAGCGCACCGGCTGACTTCTCGATTTGTGGAATCTTGCCGCTGAAGGAGATGACATGAACCAGCGCCAGGCCGATAACAAGTATTAAGAGCAGTCCAATAGCAATTGGTTTGCCCAATTTGAGCGGCTTACCGGGCAGTTTTTCAACAACGTGAGCTACAGGCGCTGCTTCAGGTCGAGAGCGGACTTCTGCTACCTTTTGCGGCCTTTGCTCTAATTCCTCTTCCTCTTCAATTTCCCGCAAGGCACGTTCTTCGGCTTCGCGTTCCGCGATTTCCCTGGCCTTCTCTTCGGCTTCTTTTCGTGCCTTTTCCTCAGCCTCTTTACGGGCCTTTTCTTCTACATCCTTCCTGGCTTTAGCTTCGGCTTCTTTCTTTGATTTGGCGTCCGCTTCCTGACGCTCTTTTTCTTCAGCGGCTTTCAATGCCTTTTCTTCAGCGGCTTTACGGGCTTTGTCTTCGGCCTCGCGCTTGGCTTTTTCCTCGGCTTCCTTGCGAGCCTTCTCTTCCGCTTCCTTCTTCGCCCTGGCTTCGGCCTCCTGACGCGCCTTATCTTCAGCGGCTTTACGGGCTTTGTCTTCGGCCTCGCGCTTGGCTTTTTCCTCGGCTTCCTTGCGAGCCTTCTCTTCCGCTTCC
>JAGTRX010000192.1 GCA_018262285.1 Pseudomonadota bacterium
CTGCGCATCTCGAAGTGGTATCGCCTGGAAAAGAACACCATCCTGATAACCGAAGGTGCTACTGCCAAATCCTGCTATATGCTGCTCGAAGGCGATGCCCGAGTGCTGCATCAGGGACGCCTCATCAGCTTCATGGCTCCCGGCACCATATTTGGCGAACTTGCCTTCGCTGAAAGCAAGCCCGCCCCGCGCGCCGCCACCGTCGTCGCCGATGGCGAAGTGACCGTCGGTAAATGGCCTTACGCTTCCTTGCACAACGCATCGCCTGAATTGCAGAGCAAAATGCTGCAGATTTTTTTCCGGCTGGCGGCCGAACGCTTGAAGCGCGCCGATGAACAGTATTTGAATCTCTATCGCCAATTCATGGAAGTCACCCAGAACAAGGGCGAGAATACGGGCATCGTCTAAAAACCATCTTCAACCCAGGGCTCCGGCAACATGCTTATCACCCTCGGCATCAATCACCATAGTGCCCCCCTGGCAGTCCGCGAGCGCCTGTCTTTCGGCATGGCCAGCCTGCCGCATGCACTGTCGAGTTTGATCGATACGCAACCGGTACGTGAAGCCGCCATTCTTTCGACCTGCAACCGCACCGAGCTCTATTGCAACGCCGAATCAGCGGAATGCCTGGCCGACTGGCTGGCCGAATACCACCATCTCGACCGTCAGCAAATACATCCCTATCTGTACAGCCTGACCTCCGCGCAAGCTATTCGGCATGCCTTCCGCGTCGCCAGCGGTCTCGATTCCATGGTGCTGGGCGAACCCCAGATTCTCGGGCAGATGAAGGATGCCATGCGCGCCGCCGAAGCTGCCGGCACACTGGGAACGCAACTGCACAAGCTCTTCCAGCGTGCCTTTTCGGTGGCCAAGGAGGTCCGCAGCAGCACCGCCATCGGCGCCAATGTCGTATCCATGGCGGCCGCCAGCGTGCATCTGGGTCGACGTCTTTTCGAATCGATCAGCACAAAAAACATCCTCTTCATCGGTGCCGGCGAAATGATCGAGCTTTGCATGGCGCACTTCGCCTCGCAAAATCCCGGCCGCATCACCATCGCCAATCGCACCCTCGAACTCGGAGAAACCCTGGCCGGGCGTTATGGCGGATCAGCCATCCGCCTCAACGAGTTACCCGAACACTTGGCGCAAAACGACATTGTAATTTCCTGTACGGCCAGCCCCCTGCCCATTATTGGCCTCGGCATGGCCGAACGGGCGATCAAGGATCGCCAGCATCACCCCATGCTCATGGTCGACCTGGCCGTGCCGCGTGACATCGAAGCGGAGGTCGGCGAATTGGAGGGCATATCCCTCCATACCGTCGATGACCTGGCCGAAATCATCACCAGCGGCTATGAATCGAGGCAAGCGGCGGTGCACCAGGCCGAATCCATCATCGCCACAAGCACCGCACGTTTCCTGCATTGGCTGGAAGCCCGGGAAAACGTGCCTGTCATCCGGGCGCTACGCGACAGCGGGGATCGCCTGCGCCGCCACGAACTCGAGCGCGCCATGAAGCTGCTGGCCAAGGGAGAAAATGCCGAGCTTGTTCTTGAGCAACTTTCACAGCGCCTGACCAACAAATTGCTGCATGCCCCGAGCACGGTGCTGCATCTGGCTGAAGGCGAAGCGAGAAACCATTTGCAGACAGCGGCGATCCGTCTCTTTCATCTGAATAAATAAGTGCCTGATGGGGGCGTCCAGAAAAATCAACGAATCGGACACCGGCTTTCGCCGGTGTGACGAATTTCTAAGCGGCATCCTCAAATATTCAGCACCTTGCGGATGCACTGAATCAGGGCTTCCGCCTGAAACGGCTTGAAAATATAGCCATCAGCGCCACCGCGTAATCCCTGCAGCACATCTTCCGCCTCCGTTTCCGCAGTCACCATGACGATCGGCAATTTGCTGAAATCTGGATGCTGGCGAAGCCAGCGCAGAATATCAAATCCATTGGCATCGGGCAGCCTGACATCAAGTGTTACCAGATCAGGCTTCCAGTCTGCCAGAATGGCTTCCGTTTCTTTGCCAGTACTGGCATGTGTTGGCTTGAAGCCGGCATTTTGCAGCAGCTTCATCTCCATTCGCGCGATCACCGGGTCGTCCTCAACAACCAATATTGTGGGAACTTCCCTGCCTTCGAAAAATCGAACGGCGCTATTGAAATATCCCTTTTCCTTCAGTTCGGTAGCACCGCGCTTGGCCTCCGCCCAGGCACGCACACCGTCTTCCGGATCGAGTTCATCGACCACAATCCGTCCTTCGACCTGCAAATCGAGCCGCTCCACTTCCGGGCCAGAAGAAAGGGGCTTGATCAAGCCATGCCCAAGAAGGTAGCGAAGAATGCCTTCAAATTCTGTTCCGGAAATTTCTTCCATCCTGTTTTGCAAATGCCGGGGATCGGAACGGCCGTCAATCGCCTGCAAAACCTCGTAATACTGGCGTGGCAAATGAACCGTCTTGTGCGACAGTTCGGCAAACCCCTTGGTCGTCTTGGTAAAAATATCGATGTTGGTCATGGTGGGCTCAAGAATGCGCTGCAGCCAATAGAAACATCTTCCATCATAACGCGGATTTTTTGCTTCAATGCCTCCCCGAAAATGGAATAAACTCGCCCCCCATGCTTGTCCTTGGTATCGAATCCTCCTGCGACGAAACTGGCCTGGCGCTTTACGACAGCGAACGCGGCCTGCTGGCACATGCCCTGCACTCGCAGATCGCCCTGCACGCCGAATACGGCGGTGTCGTGCCAGAACTGGCTTCGCGCGACCACATCCGCCGCGTCGTGCCGCTGCTGCGCCAAGTTGTTGCCACAGCCGGAGTAGCGCCTGCTGACATCGACGCCATCGCCTATACGCAAGGGCCGGGGCTGGCTGGCGCGCTGCTGGTCGGTTGCGCTTTTGCCGAAGCGCTGGCCTTCGCTCTCAACAAACTGACACTGCCGCTGCACCATCTCGAGGGCCATCTTCTTTCACCTTTGCTTTCCGCCGATCCGCCGGAATTCCCCTTTGTCGCTCTGCTCGTCTCCGGGGGTCACAGCCAACTGATGCGCATTACTGGCGTAGGCGAATACGAAACTCTGGGCGAAACGCTTGATGACGCCGCCGGTGAGGCCTTTGACAAAAGTGCCAAACTGCTCGGCCTGCCTTACCCCGGCGGTGCTGCTCTGTCGACACTGGCAGAACTGGGAACATCGGGAGTCTTTGAACTACCTCGCCCACTTTTGCATTCCGGCAACCTTAATTTCAGCTTTTCCGGACTCAAAACCGCCGTACTCAATCTGGTCAGGCAACGAGACAACCCGGACGATCAATTCAAGGCCGACGTCGCCCGCGCTTTTCAGGATGCCATCGTTGACGTGCTGGTCAGGAAATCACTCAAGGCGCTGAAAGAAACCGGACTAAAACGGCTGGTGGTTGCTGGTGGCGTCGGTGCCAACAAACAGCTGCGCCAGCGCCTCAATAGTGAAATTCAGCAACGCGGCTGGCGCGTGCATTACCCGGAACTGGAATTTTGCACCGATAACGGCGCCATGATTGCCTTGGCTGGAACCTTGCGCCTGCAAGCCGGCAAAAGTGTTGCTACCGCCAATGGAGCTTTTTCAGTCAAACCGCGCTGGCCGCTAGCAGAGTTGTTCAACGCCAAAAACTCAACCTGACGATCACTGAATAGCAAAAATTGGATGAACGAGAATAAAGACGCTCATTCACGGCGCGTCACGACTGCTTGATGGGACGTTCAAACAGGCGTCCGCGCAATTTGGTATTCCTTACAATAAACAGATTTGATTGCCAACGTCGCAATACAATCGTCTGCTCGTCGTCATTCGCTCCCGGAGACAAACATCATCTTTGCGGCACTTCCCGAAGTGCCGATACGAATAGACTTGCTTTGCCATCTGCCATCGATTTCGGCAGCAATTTGATAAGAACCGGGCCGCAGTTTCAGGTAAAGCAACGGACCTTCGCTAACGCCCTCATGCAATTTCTGGCCGTTTTGTCGGGCAACGGTAAAAGGGATTTT
>JAGTRX010000193.1 GCA_018262285.1 Pseudomonadota bacterium
ACCTCGGTGCGCGTCACGCCGGTCAAGGGCAAGGCCATTCTGGTTTCCGGCCACGAATTCAAGGATCTGCTCAATATCCTCGAAGCCACCAGGGACAAGGGGATCAACGTCTACACGCACGGCGAAATGCTGCCCGGCCTGGCCTACCCCAAGCTCAAGGCCTACCCGCATCTGGTTGGCAATTACGGCGGCGCCTGGCAGGAACAGCAGAAGGAATTCACCGAATTCCCCGGCCCGATCGTCATGACCTCGAATTGCATGATCGAGCCGCATGCCCGCTACCGCCAGCGCATTTTCACCCTCGGCCCGGTGGGCTGGCCGGGTGTGCGCCACCTTGACGGCAAGGATTATTCGGCCGTGGTGCAAGCGGCGCTGGCGCTGCCCGGTTTCAAGGAAGACGCGCCGGAACAGCGCATCACCATCGGTTTTGCCCGCGACACCGTGCTGGGTGTGGCCGATCAGGTCATTGCCGGCGTCAAAAGCGGCGCCATCCGTCACTTCTTCCTGATCGGCGGTTGCGACGGCGCAGCGCCGGGACGCAATTACTACACCGATTTTGCCGAGCAGACGCCGCAGGATACGGTCATCCTGACCCTGGGTTGCGGCAAGTTCCGCTTCAACAAGGGCGAATATGGCAGTATCGGCGGCATCCCGCGCCTGCTCGATCTGGGTCAGTGCAGCGATGCCTACTCGGCCATCGTCATCGCCACGGCGCTGGCCAAGGCGTTCAATTGCAGCGTCAATGAACTGCCGCTGTCGCTGGTCATCTCCTGGTTCGAGCAGAAGGCGGTGGCGGTTTTCCTGACCCTGCTGTCGCTTGGCGTCAAGAACATCCGCCTCGGCCCGACCATGGCGGCCTTCCTGACGCCGAACCTGATCGATGTGTTGGTCGAAAAGTTCGGGGTTCAGACCATCAGCACGCCGGAAGCCGACATTGCGGCATCGCTGAAGCTGGCCGCCTGACCCTTTGTCCCAAGCTGGCAGGTTTACAACGCAGAGAAAAGGAGAACGCAAAGTACCGCAGAGTATTGCATTCATACCCTCTGCGGCACTCCGCGCCCTCTGCGCCTCTGCGTTGAAAACCGGAAGAATCTCTCGTCTGGATTAACAAGAGACCAAAAACCCAGGGGCTTTCGCCCCGCTTTCATAACCGAACAGCCATGAGCCATCACATTCAATTGACGACCCGCGATGGTCAGCAGATTGCCTTCGACTGCGAGGACGGTGAAGACCTGGTCAGCGCCGCCGCCCGCTCCACCATCCTATTACCGGCCATTTGCAAATCGGGCGGTTGCGGCACCTGCCGCGCCCACCATACCGGCGGCGCGCACCAACTGGGCGCTTGCAGCAGCGAGGCGCTGCCGGCCGAAGCCCGCGCCCGTGGCGAAGTATTGCTGTGCCGTACCATTCCGCTCGCCGACATGACGCTATCGGCCTCCTTCGATCACGCCCATGTCAGTTTTCAGCCCATCCCCGAGCGCATGGCAACGCTGGCCGAATTGAAAGTGCTGGGCGGCAATACCCTGCGTCTGGTTCTGACCCTGGAGGAAGACCCGGAACTCGGCAACGCCGCCGAGTTCGAGCCGGGACAATATGCCGAGCTGACCACGCCGGATGGCTTGGTCAGACGCGCTTATTCAATCGCCAATACCGCCAATTGGGAAGGGCGGCTGGAATTTCTCATCCACCTGCAGCCCAAGGGACTGTTTTCCGGTTATCTGGCCAAGCGTGCCGCCATTGGCGACCGCCTGCGTGTGCGCGGCCCGCAAGGTGCTTTTGTTTTGCAGGATAACGGCAATCGTCCGCGCTGTTTCGTCGCTGGCGGCACCGGGCTGGCACCGATGCTTTCAATGTTGCGCCGCATGGTTGAATTCGGCGAAACCCAACCCGCCACGCTGCTGTTTGGCGTCACCTCGGAGAGCAACCTGTTCGAATGCAGCGAGATTGCCGATTTACAGGCGCAGTTGCCGCAACTCAAGGTGGACATCTGTGTCTGGAAACCCGGCGCAGGCTGGTCCGGTTTTGTCGGGACGCCGGTCGATGCCTTGCGACAGCACCTGGAGACAACGGCAGCCAAGCCGGACATCTATCTCTGCGGCCCGCCGGCCATGATCGACGCTGCCGAAAAGGCCGCTCAGGCAGCCGGTATTCCGGCGGCACAGGTGTACAGCGAGCGTTTTCTGCCCACCTGAAAACCCGTCGCACCCACCGCGCTATTGTCAGCGCGCGGCGGCAATGCCAAGATGGACGCCCGGTCCCCTGTTTTCAGGCTGTCCATGCCTTCACCCCGTTCCACCGATATCGAAACCCTGCTACTGCGCCTGCCGCTGTTCAACAGCCTGCAAGCCGACGAAATCGGCCGCATTGCCGCTGGCACCAAGGAACTAAAAGCGCTCAAGGGCGAAATCATTTTTCACAAAGGCGATATCTGTAACGGCTTTCACCTGATTATTGCCGGACGCATCAAGCTGGCCTTTGTTTCGCCGCAGGGGATCGAGAAGGTGGTCGAAATCCTGAATGAAGGCGAGAGCTTTGGCGAAGCTTTCATGTTCATGGAAAAACCCTATTCGCCGTTTGCCCAGGCCTTGGTCGATAGCCGCCTGCTGCATATCTCGAAAAACGTCATTTTTGAGGAAATCGACCGCCAGCCGCGCCTGGCCCGCAAGATGATCGCCGGCCTTTCCCTGCGATTGCATCAATTGGTACACGACGTCGAATCCTATTCACTGCGCTCTGGGCGGGAACGCATCATCGGTTATCTGCTGCGCGACATTCCGGACAATGCCCTCGGACAACCGGACGTCACCATCGACCTGACGACCAGCAAGGGCACCATCGCCTCGCGCCTCAATCTATCGCAGGAGCATTTTTCGCGCATTCTTAACGAACTAAGCGAAGCCGGGCTTATCCGGGTCGAAGGCCGAAAAATCCATATTCCGGACTTGCAACGGCTGCTGGGTGCCTAGCAGCGGCGTCCTGGGCGTGATCCCGCTTACACCTGCCTGCCTTCGCCAGCCTCCTCAAAGGTTTTGCCATCACGTATGCGGTAGATACGGCGGAAGGTCGGAATGATCTTCTCGTCATGGGTAACGACAATAATGGCAGTGCGGAACTGTACGGCCATTTCATTCAGAATCCGTATGACGGCCAATGCCCGTTCACTGTCCAGAGGCGCAGTCGGTTCGTCGGCCAGAATCACGGGGGGATGATTAGCCAAAGCACGGGCGATGGCCACCCGCTGCTGCTCGCCACCGGAAAGTTGCGATACCTGGGCGCTGGCCCGGTGGCCAACATCAAGCGCTGCCAGCAATTCCAGTGCGCGCTGGCGAGACAGGCTGTTGGACATACCGGTTAGCATAGGCAAAAGTGCCACGTTGTCCGTGACATCGAGAAAAGGGATCAGGTACGGCGCCTGGAACACGAAGCCGATCTGGTCACGCCGCAGGGCGCGCAGGTCTGTGGTTTTCCAGCCCTCGTCGTAAATGGCCTGGCCGGAGATTTCCATGCGGCCACCACTAGGTTCGATGACGGCGCCCAGGCATTTGAGCAGGGTGCTCTTGCCGGAACCGCTGGGGCCGATCAGGCCAATCACCTCTCCCGGCGCAACCGTCATGTCTACGCCCTTGAGGGCATCGACAGCGGTATCACCCTTACCGTAGCGTTTCTTCAAACCCTGAATATGAATAGCGGGTGTATTCATCTCAACCACCGATAGCTTCGGCTGGATCGATACGCAAGGCGGCGCGTATGGCCACCACGCTCGCCAGGGCGCAGATGATCATGACTGCAATGAAACCCCTCAGGGCATCGCCCGGCAGCAGTAACACGTACTTGGGGAACACTGGCGCCCACAGGCCAGCGACAATACGGCCCACGATGAAGCCGATCATCCCGAGCCCCAGCGCCTGTTGTAAGATCATCCCGGCGATGGTGCTGTTTCTGGCGCCAATCAGCTTGAGTACCGCGATTTCGCGCACCTTGTTCATGGTCAGACTGTAGATGATGAAGGCA
>JAGTRX010000024.1 GCA_018262285.1 Pseudomonadota bacterium
CAGGCCTTCTTCCCGATCGAAGTGGCAACTGAACAAAAACCGACTTTCCTTGACGCCTGGTTCATGACCAACAACGGTCAAGGCTAAATTCAACGAATATTAGGAGAACATCATGACAACCTTGATTCTCAATGCTTTTCAGGCCTTCTTCCCGATTGAAGTGGCAACTGAGCAAAAGCCGACTTTCCTTGACGCCTGGTTCATGACCAACAACGGTCAAGGCTAGTCTCAGCAAGTTCTCGGAAAGCCAGATAAAACGCACATTGCTGGAATTGCTGGTGTATTCCTGAATTTTGCGGACAGGCAGGCTGATTTGAAACAAGTCATGGGAATTGCCGTGACTTGTTGAGGTTCGGACTTGCCAAAAATAACGTAACGCCACTCGAGCGCCACCCATAACCAGAAGCAGTTGCTGCCTGAATATGGCGACGCCGATAAGCGTCAAATATGGAGACTGAAATGCAATCGCACAAATTTTTAGCCATTCTGACCGGAGCGCTGCTGACCAATGCGCTGGTCTATTTTGGCCTGACCAATGCCGTCGTTGCTGCGGCAACTGTCGGGCTTGTTTTTGCCGTCATTGCCGTTGCGGGACGTTTGAAAACGTTGACCGAGTTATTGCCCATGATCTACATGGGCACCTTTGTCGGCATGTCGAATCTGAAATCTCTTTCATTGCCCATCGCCCTGTTGTCTCTGGTTCTGGCCTCTGTCGGCGCCTTCTTGCTGACGCAACTGCTGGCCAAAAGATTTATCGGCATGGGTGGCAAGCTTGGTTTGATCGCCTTCGCAGCAGGAGTACCCGTCTTCCTTGCGCAAAGCATGTTTCAGTCCGGCCAGAGCATGGAACTGGATGGTAATGCCGCTGTCACGATGGCCGCCATTACCATGGTAGTTTTGATGATCTCGGTGCATTTGCGCAAACTGGTAGCCAATCCGGTTGGTGTATCGGCCTTCATCTCCCTGCTTGGCGCACTGACCCCATATCCGGCGCTGATCATGTCTGCTTCCTTTGCCGGCATGTCGTCTGATCAAAACCTGTCAGGATGGCGATTGACCGCACTGGCCTTTACTTTTGCCGCCGTGTTTGGTCTCTCTTCCGGCTTGGTGCAAGGAGTGGGCGGCTGGCTGGGCTTTATGGCTTGCGTGTCTGTTCTGGTCATGGTGACCGGTGAGAAGATCGTCATGTCGATCCGCAGCACCCTGGCTCAAGCGGAAGAAGCCGCCTGATGCCTGCGCAACAATGTCCTTTTGAACATGGTCGATGTTTTCACGGCGCATCGATCTGTTTTAGCCAAAACAATGGTGTTACCTGTCCAATCGTGATCCTGCGGGCAGCGGTTCAAAATGCAGGCTCGACGGTAGGGAACAGCAAATAGTTTGTACTATGGGTTTTTGGGGGGCGAATAGCCCCCCATTTTTTTGGCCTGCAATCAGGCGGCCATTGAAGTGAATCCCAAACATTTCATTCCATCATTCCGGCGAAGGCCGGAATCCAGAAGATCCAGCGGGCTGGGCACCCGCCTTCGCCGGCGTGAGGAATGTTTAGGGGTGAACCGAATTCAGTCGAACCTTAAATTCGACAAACCGGCCAAATTCGGAAACAACCTCGATTTTGCCGCGATGCTGATCCACAATTTTTTTGCAGATGTAAAGGCCAAGACCTGAGCCTTTGACGCCTTCAGTGCCGCTCTGCTTCAGGCGCTCGAAGCGTTTGAACAAGCGTGTCTCGATATCAGTGGTCTCGATGCCTGGCCCCTCGTTGAAGACAGAAATCAATACCTGACCATCCTGCTGGTAAACCTTGACCCGAATATCGGTTTCGGCGCGACCGTATTTGATGGCGTTATTGACCAGATTATTGACTACGATGCGCAGCAGATTGGCGTCGCCCGACACGGGAGGCACATCATCATAAGTCGCCTGCAGCCGCATCCGCTTCAGGTTCTTGGCGTATTCCGGCTTGTCCACGGTGGCAGCGACCACATCTTTGACCAGATCGATGCTCGTTTCCTTGAATTCGAGATTGCCAAGCTCCATTTTGGAGAGGTCGACGTAACAGCGGATGATGTCTTCGAGATACTGGCAATTGCGCATGATGGTTTCGAGCCCTTTGCGCTGATCCGGTGTGAGCTGACCAAAATAACCGCCATATAGAGTATCGGCCGTAGTTTGCACGGCAGCGACGGGGCTCTTGAATTCATGTGCGACGATGGCCATGAGGTCAATCATTTTGACCTCCTGCTCATTTTCGAGACTCCTGAGGGCATTAGCGACCACATCGCGCAACTCAGTGGCGGTGAAAGGCTTGGGTATGTAGTCGAAAGCGCCCATTTTCAAGGACTCGCGCGCCGTCTCCACCGTGGCAAAACCGGTGAAGACAACCACAAGTTGCGTCGGATCTTTGGTCTTGATGCGCCTCAACACCTCAATGCCATCAATGCCGGGCATTTTCAGATCGGTGACGACCAAGTCGTAATGGTGATTGGAAATTTTTCCCAGGCCTTCCTCGCCGGAATGCGCTGTTTCGATGTCGTAACCGCGATCCTTGAGAATTTTCAGGCAGCTTTTCAGAACGATTTCTTCATCGTCGATAAACAGGAGTCTGTAGAGCTTACTCATACGTTGGTTCCTCCGAATGCAGCGGGAGCTGGATTTCGATGCGCGTTCCCACGCCCATCTTGCTCTGGATATTGATAAAACCGTTATGGCGCTGAACGATGCCATAGGTGACCGAGAGACCCAGACCGGTTCCCTTGCCGGTTTCCTTGGTGGTGAAGAAAGGATCGAACACCTTGAGCAAGTCATCATCACGAATACCAGTGCCGGTATCGATGACCTCAACACTGGCATACTTGCGATCCGGCGTGATCTGACTGGTGATGGTCAATGTCCCGCCATTCGGCATGGCATCAGCGGCATTGACGATCAGATTGCTGAAAACCGACTTGATCTGGTTGATATCGACCAGAATTTCGGGAAGGATGGGATCAAGTCTGCGTTCAATGGCGATATTCTGGAAAGAAACGTGATTACGCAAAATCTTCAACACCTCGTTGATGATCTGGTTCAGATTGGCGTTCGTTTTTTCCAGTTTGGTTTCACGCGCAAAATCGAGCATGCCACGCACAATGCTGCGACAACGCAAAGTTTCTGCCTTGATCACCTGCAAGTCTTCTTCGTATTCGGTGCCGGCCAGGGATTCCAGCATGACGTCCGTAAAAGCCAGCACTCCCGTCAGCGGATTATTGATTTCGTGTGCAACACCAGAAGACAGGCGACCTAACACAGCCAGCTTTTCGGTACGTTCAATGCGTTTCTCAACGCTTTCCATCAATTTGCGATCTTTCTCGACCAAGGCGTCAATCATGCTGTTGAAGACCTGGCTGAGATAGCCCATTTCATCGCCGGTCGGAATATCAACCTTGTGATAATTACCGGCCGCCACCCCCTGGGCAGCATCGACCAAGGCATTGATCGGCCGGATGAAGTGATGCACCAGATAGACCGACAAAAAGAGTGAAAGCAGGCCGGAAACGATAATGATGAGCAGGAAGGAATTGTTGGTGCTCTGGTTGATATGGGCAAATTTTTCTTCCAGAAAGCCGGCGTATAAAATCCCGATGGTTTTGTCTTCGATGTCCTTGATCGGTTTGTAAGCGGCGATCGTCCAATGGCCGACTACCATGGCGCGATCCCGCCAGGTTTGCCCTTCTTCAAAAACCTTTTTGAAGACCTCCTGCGAGACCTGCGTACCGACAGCCCGCTCACCGCTCTCGTCACGCACACTGGTTGAAATGCGCAGCCCATCCATAAAAAGTGTCGCTGAGGCAACCTCACGGCCATTGATCTGTTCCTGCCCAAGCATCAGGTTTTTGGCGCGATCAAGAATGGTGGTCTCGTTGTTGAGCAACAAGGCGCCGTAAATAACCCCGACAAACTGGCCGTCGTGCCAGATTGGCGCTGCCACCTTCAGCACCATGCCACGGGTTTCGGTCTGCGCCTCGTTGCGACGGCCTGCAGCATCAATCACCTTGACCGGCACTGCAGCGCGCATGGCCAATTCGAGCCCTTCCTTGGCCAGGTCACTGGATTCCATGACATCGAAGCCGGAAACAGCAAGTTTGTCTTTCAGTACAGCCCGAACGTACTTGTCGAGGGCAACAGAATCGTCGGCAATTTGTGCATTTCGTGAACGCACCAGCACTTTGCCCTGTGCGTCGGTAACATTCAGAAAATCGAAGCTCGGCTCCTTGAGCCCCTGCACGGCATCAAAAATCTGCGCACGCCTGCCACTGGCAACATTGCGCTGGAACTCGGCGTAAGAGGCCAGTGAGGAAATCAGGCGTTGCTTGACATAAAGACGGTTGTTATAAATTTCGCTGAACACATCCAGCTTCTGCGCTACTTCGACTTGCGCCTGACTGACAATATTGCGGTTGATCACCATTTTGGCAACCAGCAGGGCGCCCAGTCCCGAAACCAGAACGACGGTCAGCAAGCTGAGTACCAGCTTGGTTTGCAGTGAAATCCTGATCGAACGTTTGCTGGCCAAGAAATTCAAGATGGGCTACCCAATGCGTTTGCGCACACTCTGATCACGCCTCATCTGAATAATGGAGCAAGGAGAGGCGAGGAATGGTGACCCCACCCGCCACATTGATTTGTTCCCTGGACAGGCTCAGCAGTCGACGAATCGCTGAAAGCAGGGTGAAGGGTGCCACCGGCTTATCGACAAAGGCATCAACCGGCAACGACAGGCCGTCACGATCGCGGTCAAAACCGCTACCGACCTCACTGGCAACCGAAGTCAGCATCAGGATCGGAACATAGCGCAATTGTTCGTCTTGCCGCAATTTGCCGGCAACATCGAAACCTTCCCGGGCATAGCGCATCATGACATCGAGAATGATCAGATCCGGATTGCAGGTTTTGGCCAGCGCCAGACCACGGTCACCATCGTAGGCGAATTCGACGTCGTAACCGGAGCTGCCAAGAATCGAACGGTAGCTGTCGATAATGTCGCGGTCGTCGTCGATACACAATACCCGTTTGCGTTGGCTGATCGTTTCAGAAACCGCAATAGATTCGCCACCGCTTGGTGCACCACCAGTGCCAAGAATGCGCGCGAAATAGGCCGATTTCTCCAGGGCAATGGCGATATCGATATCCTGCACAAACACGTTTTCCGGCACCTTGAGGCGAACCGAAGTGAAATTGACAAAGGCGCGCACCCCCGCCTCCATCAATTGATTGGCCATGTCCTGCGCCACATTGCTGGGAACGGCAACGATGGCAATCAAGGCATCTTCTTGGCGAACAACGGTGCTCAGGTCATCGACGGACAGGCAGGGAATGTGATTAAAAGTCTGGCCTACCTTGGCCGGGTCGACATCGAAGGCGGCGACCACGCGCAAATCCGGTCGCATGCCATCCAGATAGCTGGCGATGGCGCGACCCAGATTGCCGACACCGACCAGCACGGCTTTTTGTCCGCCCTCGCCTTCAATAATCAAGCCCAATTCTTCGATGATATTGTCGGTGTAATACCCATTCTTCGGCGTACCGAGGGTTTTCAGCGACATCATGTCGCGCCGCACCTGCGCCGAAGTAATGCCGGCTTCGTCAGCCAGTTCGTGCGAATGAAAGCGCTTCTTCCCCTGCTGATGCCAGCGGAACATGATGCGCCGGTAGGCGCAAAGTCGCTCAATGGTACGTTCTGGAATGGGAGGCATAGGGCTAAGTCCTTGAAGTTCATGTGAAATGTATCACATTGTGCGTTTATTCACAAATCACTTCCGGCAAGTAAGGCCGCCGAATTTTTCAACGTGCCGAGCGCCACCCGAAACCCGGTCAATTCGGCATAATGCTCGCATCAAACGTCCCGACAACGCTCTTCATGCAAGCCAAAACCCACACCTTGCTCCTGCACCGGTTCTGCAGCAGGCTTGGCCTGATTGCAGCACTACTGCTGGCACTCGGCGCAAACGCCCAGCCCAACAACTGGTCGGAAATCAAAACGCCTTCTTCCGGCCCTGCCAGCGCGATCGGCAGCCCCGGCAACGGCTGTCTGGCCGGCGCCGAGACCTTGCCCGAGGAAGGCAATGGCTATGTCAACATCCGCCGCCACCGCAACCGCTATTACGGCCATCCTGAACTATTACGTCTGATCGAAGACCTTGGCAAGACGCTCGGCAAAAGCGACGCCCTGCTGATGATCGGCGATCTCAGTCAGCCGCGTGGCGGCCCGATGTCCTCGTCGCACCGCAGCCATCAGAATGGCCTTGATGTCGACATCTGGCTGCCACTTGCCACTTCCGCCCAGGCCGCCCAACAGGCATTTCCGGAAGGAAACAATCCACCCAGCCTGGTCAGCACCGACGGCACGCAAATCGTCTCGGGCTGGGGCAAAGCACAGCGCCTGCTCCTGAAAACCCTGGCGGAAGACATACGGGTCGACCGCCTGTTCATCAACCCCGCCATCAAGCGCACCCTGTGCGAATCGGAAAAGGAAAATCGCAACTGGCTGCACAAACTGCGTCCTTGGTTTGGCCACGATGCCCATGTGCATGTCCGTATGAAATGCCCGACGAGCGACAAGGACTGCGAAGCTCAAGCGCCTCTGCCAGCAGGCAATGGCTGCGGCAGCGAACTAGCCTGGTGGTTCAGCGACGAGGCGAAGAAACCGTCCAAACCGACGCGCCCACCAAAACCGCCAGCAATCCCTCCAGCCGCCTGCAAGGCTTTGTTGCACGATCATTGAAAAGGTGGCGCCATGGAAATACTCATTATTTCAATCGCCGCTTTACTCGCTTCCGGACTCACGCTTTTTTCCGGCTTCGGACTCGGAACATTGCTCATGCCCGTCGTCGCAATTTTCCTTCCGGTCGATATCGCAATTGCAATCACGGCCATCGTACATTTGGCCAACAATCTGTTCAAAGTGGCACTGCTGGGAAAAGACGCCAGTCGCGACATTCTCTTGCGATTTGGTCTTCCTGCCATTGCTGCAGCATTTTTCGGGGCTTTCCTTCTCGGATGGCTTTCCGGCATCCCGTCGATTTTCGACTACATGATATTCGGGAAGGAATTGCGCGTATTTCCACTCAAAGCCGTTGTTGGACTGTTGATACTTTCTTTTGTAATTCTTGAACTGTCACCGCGATTTTCATCAATCTCCCTGGATAGAAAGTTTCTGCCCCTGGGTGGCCTGATCAGCGGTTTCTTTGGTGGTTTATCCGGTCACCAGGGCGCATTCAGAAGCATGTTCCTGCTCAAGGCCGGATTAAGCAAGGAATCCTTTGTGGCAACCGGCACTTTGCTTGCCGTCATGGTCGACCTTTCCCGTTTACCTGTTTATGGCTGGGGAATCACGACCCAGCCGGACAGAATCAACTGGTTCCTCGTCGCTTCGGCATCCGCTTCGGCATTTGCCGGCGCCTATTTCGGTGCCAAACTTCTCAAAAAGGTCACCATAAAATTCGTGCAGACCACGGTATCGGTGCTGTTGGTTATCGTTTCTCTGGGCATGATCTCCGGCGCACTGTAGTAAGTCTTTCCATAAAAAAACGGGGAGGCTTTTGACCTCCCCGTTTTGATTATGCGACAACCGGATCAGAACGCTTCGGGATAACCGATATCGACGAAGAGCGTTTCCAGACGGTTTTTGTGACCCAGTTCCATGTCAGCCAGATTGTTGAAAATCACCTTCAGGCTGTCGTCAGTGCACTGCGCTGCCATGGCTCGATAAGCTTCCATGGCCTGCTGCTCCTTTTTCATGGCCAGGGCGATGGCATCAGCCGGCTTCATGTCGGTGGAGAGTCTGGGCAAGGCTACTTCTTCAGCCACCTTGTAGTCGACAGCGGGCTTGATCATTTTCATCGGCAGGGTCGGATCCTCGCGGAAACGCTCCAGCAGTTCCATGTGACCGAGTTCGTCCTTGGCCAAGTCTGTGAAAATGGCCTTTACACTGGCGTCCGTCGAGGCCTTGGCCGCTTTGGCGTAGAACTCGTTGGACTCAATTTCACGCTCGATGGCGATGCCGAACAGGCGGCGGATTTCTTCAACTTCCATCATTATCAAATCTCCTTGCATTCGCTATCAGGACGCCAGCTCAACACGTGCCGCGCAGACCTTGTATTCCGGGATCTTGGCAATCGGGTCGAGGGCGTTGTTGGTGAGCATGTTGGCGGGTGCCTCATGAAAGTGGAAGGGCATGAACAGCGCGCCCTTGTCGACCGTGGCCGTCACCTTGGCGCGCACCTTGACCTTGCCACGCCGGGTTTCGATATTGACCCAGTCGCCACTCTTGATCCCCAGCTTTTCGGCATCTTCCGGATGCATTTCGAGTTCGCATTCCGGCTTCAGCGTATCAAGCGTAAAGGATTGACGGCTCATGTTGCCACCGTGGTAATGCTCGAGCAGACGGCCTGTCGCCAGCAGCAACGGATAGTCGGCACACGGCAGTTCCATCGACGGACGGTATTCGAGCGGTACCAGCAAGGCGAGACCACGCGTGAACTTGGCCGTGTGCAACACCGGCGTCCCCGGATGATCTTCGGTTGGGCAGGGCCAGCGCAAACCGGACTTGGCCAGACGCTCGTAAGTCATGCCGCGATAGGACGGGGTCACCATGCGCATTTCCTCGAACAGCGCTTGTGGCGTGCTCGGGAAATTGCTGGCGCCCAGACGCGTTGCCAGATCGGCGATGATTTCGCTGTCCTGCCGCACGCCGGGCAAAGGTTCCAGCACCTGATAGCCCAACTGCACGCGGCGCTCGGTGTTGGAGTAGGTTCCCAGCTTTTCGGCAAAGGAAGCTGCTGGCAACACGACATCAGCCATTTCCGCCGTCTCGGTCAGGAAAATATCCTGCACGATCATGAAGTCGAGCTTCTCCAGTTGATGCTTGGCGTGATGCAGATCAGGGTCGTTCATCATCGGGTTTTCACCCATGATGTAGAGCGCCTTGATCTTTTCGCCGGCATTATCGACCATCAGCGTCACCGGCATGCCGACTTCGGCATCCATCGTTGCTACGTCGATACCCCAGGACTTGGCGTATTTCTCGCGCACAGCGGCATCGGTCACCGGCTGGTAGGCCGAAAAGACATTGGGCAATGCGCCCATGTCGCAAGCGCCTTGCACGTTGGACTGGCCGCGTAGCGGATTGACACCGCCGCCCTCGACACCGAGATTGCCTGTAATCAGGGCCAGATTGGAAATAGCCTTGACGTTGTCGACACCATGCGAGTGCTGCGTGATGCCCATGGCGTAGTAGATTGCCGCCCGGCCACCAGTAGCATACAACTTGGCGATGGCCGTCAGGTCTTCCTTGGAGATACCGCTGACCGCAGACACCATTTCCTGCGTGTAGGCCTGCAGGCTCTTCAGGTAATCGTCCCAGCCTTCGCAGCGGGTATCGATGTATTCCTTCTTGTGCCAGTTGTTGTCGATGATGATCTTTTGAATGCCCATCAGCCAGGCGACATCGCTACCGCCCTTCTGGCGTATATGGATATCGGCAATCTTGGCGAGGTCGGTTTCACGCGGATCGATGACGATCAGCTTGACGCCCTTTTCCTTGACGGCTTTCTTGATCATGCCACCGAAAACGGGGTGACACCACGTTGTGTTGCTACCAGTAATCAGGATGACGTCCGACTTCATCGCCTCCTGCATGCTGTTGGTCATTGCGCCAGAACCCAGAGTCGCAGCCAGACCGGCCACGGTAGAGGAGTGTCATAATCGGGCGCAGTGATCTATGTTGTTTGTCTTGAGCACCCCGCGGCTGAAACGCATCATCGCGTAGTTGTCTTCGTTGCTGGTCTTGGCCGAAGACAGGCAGCCGATGGCACGCGGGCCATTCTCGTCCAGCACCTTTTTCAGCCCGGCAGCGGCAGCCGCCATCGCCTCTTCCCAAGTCGTTTCGACCAGTTGGCCGTTCTTCCTGACCAGCGGTTTGGTCAGACGCTTCGGGCTATTGACGTAATCCAGACCGAAACGGCCCTTGACGCACAGACTGCCCTGATTGGGCAATTCCTGCCAGTTTTCTTCCGCACCCAGGCCGTAAAGAATCTTGCCGTCCTTGGTGACGACATCGATATTGCAGCCGACGCCGCAGTACGGGCAGATGGTCCGGGTCTTCTTCAGTTCCCAGCTACGCGCCTTGCCTTCCGCCGCTTTGCTGACCAGGGCGCCGGTCGGGCAGACCTGCATACATTCTCCGCAGCGCACGCAGGACGACTCACCCATCGGCAGGTCGTCGTCGCAGATGACACGCATGTCGTGGGCACGCTCGCCCATGTCCAGCACTTCGTGCATCACGACATGGTTACAGGCATCGACGCAACGATTGCATTTCACGCACTTGGTGCCGTCCTTGATGATGGACTCGGAACTGGTATCGTAAAGATCGCAATGCCTTTCGCCGACGTCGTAAGACGGCTTCTTGATGCCGAGGAAGTGGGCCGCGGTCTGCAGTTCGCAATCGCCGTTGCGCTGGCAGGACAGGCAATCGTGCTCGCCGCTGGACAATTGCAGGTCGATGACCATCTTCTGCGCCGCAATCGCCTTTTCGCTATTGGTGCGGACAACCATGCCTTCCTGGACGATGGTCGTACAGGTAGTGACCAGACCGCGCATGCCTTCGACTTCAGCGACGCAGGCACGGCACTTGCCGGCTGTGCCGGTGCGTGGGAAATAACACAGCGAGGGAACGTAAAGACCGTTCTCCCGCGCAGTTTGCAGCACGTTGGCGCCTTCCTTGGCGTCGCAAACAATGCCGTTAATCGTGATTTTCATCGTTCAATCTCCTTATTTCTGCACCAAGGCTTCGAATTCGTCGCGGTACTTGCTGACCATGGCGCGGATCGGCACCGAGAAGGCCTCGCCTACCGGGCAGACCGTCAGGCCGGCAATGGTATTGGTCAAGGCGATAATGCGGTCGATGTCGGCCGACTTGCCCTTGCCTTCCAGTAGTTTCTCGATTAGCCGGACGATGGCCATCGAACCGTCGCGGCAGGGTGTGCACTGGCCGCAGGACTCGTGCGAGTAGAACTTGATCGTTCTCAGCGCCAGCTCGGGAATCGAAACCGTGTCATTGACCACCATGATGCCGCCGGAACCCAGCGCCGTACCAGCCGCCGCGCAAGCGTCGTAATCCATTTTCAGCGTCGCCGCTTCGTCCGGCTTCAGGATCGCAACGGACATGCCGCCGACGATGACGCCCTTGAGCGTGCCCTTGACGCCGCCGGCCGCTTCCAGAATGGTCATCAGCGGCGTGCCAAGCGGAAATTCATAAACACCGGGCTTGTTGACCTGACCACTGACGCCGAAAATCTTCGGGCCGTAGCCGCCGGGGCCACCCATAGCGCGGAAGGCATCTGCCCCCTTACCAATCACAAATGGCAGGCTGGCGAGCGTTTCGACGTTGTTAACGATGGTCGGGCAACCGTACAGACCCTTGTTGGCCGGGAACGGCGGCTTCAGACGCGGCGTGCCGCGACCGCCTTCGAGCGACTGCATCAGCGCCGTTTCGTCGCCGCAGACGTAGGAACCACCGCCGCGATGGACGACGATATCGACGTGCGGCAGCAGGTTGGCCGCCTTGGCTTCGTCGATGGCCTTGGCCAGAATCTCGGCAATCCACTTGAATTCGCCGCGAATGTAGATGAAGGCCTTCTTGGCGCCAATGGCGTGGGCGGCAATGCCCATGCCTTCGACCAGCAGGTGCGGATCGTATTCCATGATCTGGCGATCCTTGAAGGTACCGGGCTCGCCTTCGTCGGCGTTGCAGATCAGATAGACCGGACGCGGATCACCCTTCGGCAGGAAGCCCCACTTGGTACCAGCCGGGAAACCGGCGCCGCCACGACCGCGCAGAATGGCGCGCTTAACTTCGTCGATAACGTCCGCCGCTGGCATCGCCAGCGCCTTGGCCAGTGCCGTATAACCATCATCGGCCTGATAGGTGGACAGCGCCGTCGAATTGGCAGTCAGACGGTGCTTCATCAGCACGGTACGCTCGCCGCCGACGTGATAGACCGGCTCGGTCGCCGGCATTTCGCCCTTCTTCAGGGACGCCACCAGCGCATCGACCTTGGCAATGTTCATCGACTCGTAATAGGTGTCGTTAACCTGGATCATCGGGCAAGTGCCGCAGGAACCGAGGTCTTCGACATGCGACAGCGTGAACAAACCATCGGCCGTAGTTTCGCCGCAACCGATGCCCAGCGTCTTCTTGAGGTGCGCCATAATTTCGTCAGCGCCCATCAGCATGCCCGGCACGCAGGTGTCGACCTGCAGGTGATACTTACCGACTGCCGTCTTGTTGATCATCGTGTAGTAAGTCGCCACGCCGCGCGCCTTGCTCTTCGAAACCTTGAGGCGAGCCGCCACCTGGTTTTCGTCTTCCTTGCTCAGCAGATTGCCGTTTTCGCGCTGGACAATATCGAGCGCCGGCAGCAGGGCGGAAGCGCCCTTTGGATAACGTTCTGCCAGCTTGTCGATCCGCTGCAGAGTTTGTTCGGAAATCATCGCTTGCCTCCTTGCATGAATGAAACGATTTTCCGGGCGCTTGCATCACAAATGGTCATCGTGAACTTCCCATGGAAAGGTTAAAAAGAAAGAAAAATTTTGTCTTGGGATTATACCTATGAAGGCCTGTGCATAGGCTGTCCGTGCTTATGAATCTTGTAACCAAAGCAAGGCGTTCTGAACTCCTGCCCGTCTTCGACTTGATCGGTTTGCATCGGCTACTGCCCAGAAAACATTAACCTTGAAGTTTCCATGCTTATCCGGTTGATTGACAACCGTCACACCGGCGAAAGCCGGTGTCCAGTTCGTTAATTTTCCTGGATTCCGGCTTTCGCCGGAATGACAATCCATGGGGTATTGGTAGCAAACCCGGATAAGCAGGGAAATTTCTTCAGGCGGGGCAATTTCATTGCCACCACTTGCAGAACAATACCGCATCGTCGCCGAAGTCGACCGCCGCCTCTCGCTCGTCCGCACGATCGAAGCCGAGGTCGATGCCAATCTCAAGCGCGCCGAGCACCTGCGCCAGTCGATTCTGGCCAGAGCGTTTGCCGCTTGAATCCCGTCGATTTGGACGGCGCTGCTCTTGCTGCAATTATTTTCTCGTTTCGCGAAATGAGAAAATATTCTGCAAGCAATTGACCGCAAATGGATACTTCAAAATATTCGCCATTTGCAAATAGCGAATAAGGAATAAGGAATAACCTTTCATGTATCACTCCAAGTCGAATCTGCAAGCCGTCTTGCGCCCCCAGGATATGTTGGTGCTGTTAGGGCAAGTTATAACGAACCCGAACGACCCCAATGTCGCGCTGCTCGATTGCCGAATGAAATAAACAACGCCAGCCAGAAAATCGCTTAGCGCACGAACCGTTCCTTGCCGGAAAAGATCTGGTAATGCCGGCCACGAGCGCGGCCGATCACCGTCATGCCGACCTGCCGCGCCACTTCCCAGCCCATCTGCGTGATACCGGAACGGGAAACCAGAAAGGGAATGCCCATCTGTGCCGCCTTGATGACCATCTCGGAGGTGAGTCGCCCGGTGGTGTAGAACATCGTGTTGTCGCCACTGATTTCCTCCAGCCACATGCGGCCGGCGATGGCATCGACGGCGTTGTGACGCCCGACATCCTCGATATAGACCAGGATTTTCGGCTCGGGCAAGGTGTTCTCAATCAGAGCGCAGCCGTGCACCGCCCCAGCTTCCTTGTAGACCGATTCATATTGCCGCACGCCAGTCAGCATGGCAAAAAGCGCTTCTTCGCTCAAACGCGCTTCGGTTGGAAGACGGACCTGATCAATTTCCGCCATCAGATCGCCAAAGACGGTTCCCTGACCGCAACCGGTCGTCACCGTCCGCTTCTGCAAGCGCGCTTCGACCTCCGCCGAATCCAACTGACCGCTCCGCGTCCACACCGCCGCCGCATCCACTTCCCAGTCGACCTGCACGCTGGCAATCTCATCCAGGCTGTTCACCAAGCGCTGATTGCGCAAATAGCCAATGACCAGCGCCTCGGGCGATTGGCCAAGCGTCATCAGCGTAACGATTTCGCGCTTGTCGACGTAAATGGTCAGCGGATGCTCGCCGGGGATAGGCACCCGCACCGTTTCACCGGTTTCGTCGACAGCTTCGACCGTGATGGTCAACGGCCGGATAGCAATGCTAAGGAGGGGGAGAAGGCGTGAAGCGCTCATGGCGCAATCTCACAAATAAAGCACAAGGCAGTTTATACCCGATCAGCAAGAAAAGTCAGCACCGCCAACAGCTTATGCCAATTTTGCTGCTATATGGTGGCGGCCAAGGCTGGTATCCTCAACCGCCACCATGACATCAGAAACGGTAACGCGCCCCGAGCATGAGCGACTTCGGTGTGTAATTGATGGGCAGATTGGCCGTGCCATCAAAGCCTAAATTGCCACCACCCGCATAGATCGAGTTCGTACCACCATTTTTGTTGGTGACACTAGCATAGTAGACGTACAGGTCGGTTTCCTTGTCCAGCATGTATTCGTAACCGAGGCCAATATGGTTGGAATCACGGTTGGTTGCCATGCGGTCATTCAAATGGCTGAAGACAGCGCGGAAGGTATGAACATCCCTGAACGGTACCGAAACACCGAGCCACCAGGCGTGTTGATCGAGCGATTTGACCCTGCCGGCCTGGGTGTCCTGGCCGGCTTGATAGTAGCCATAGAGCTTTGCCACCTTGAAGTCGTATGTTGCTGCCAGACCCCAGGCCTTACGCTTCACATTTTCTGTTGCGGGCAGCACCACGTTGCCATTACGCAGGTAGCTCAAATAACTGGCGCCGACAAACAGCGGCCCTTTTTTGTAGGTCAGGCTGGCGTTCCAGCCCTTGCCTTCGCTTTCCGGCCCGGTGCTGGTGTTGAAGCCGCTGGCGCCAATTTCGGCGCGGCTGTTGTTTTCCATACCGGCCGAATAGGCAATTTTTCCCTGGAAGCCATTGAAATTCGGGGTTGCGTAGAAAATCGCATTGTCGAAACGCCCAGCGGCGGAGCCGGCAAACAGGCGATAAGCGGTACCACCACCCGCAGCAAAGGGATCGGCTGCGCTGGTAATCGAGTAGATGGGAATAAAATCGCGACCGAATCGCACATCGCCAAACTTACCGCGCAATCCAATGAAGGTATTGCGGGAAAAAACAGCGACGCCGGTCGTGCTCTGCGTTGAGGCGGAGTTCGTTCCCCGGATCGGATTGCTGATATTGCTCGAATGCGCCGTATTCTGGCCATTGTCGACAGAAACACCGGCTTCAAGCTGGAAATAGGCAACGAGATCGTTACCAAAACCGCGCTCTCCCTTGAAGCCAAGACGGCTCGCCGAACCCAGACCGCTCTGAACCCTTGCCTTGGTGCCCTGTCCGTAATCGCCGATTTCAACGCCCGCATCGACGATGCCATAGACCGCCAATCCCTTGGGCATGGACAAGCCCGCAGATTTTTCAGCCGGGACGGCCTGCTTCGCTGCCTCCTTGGCCGCTACCGTTTCCTTGACCGCCACCTCAAGTTTCTTCTCCAGGGCATCCATGCGCGCACGCTGGGCGGCAAGCTCGGCACGCAGTTCGGATATGGTATCGGCCGCAGAGACTGGCGCCGCAGACATGGCCAGGACGGGCGCAAATATGCCCGCCATAATATTCACCAAAACTTTTTTGTTCATCATTGCTCCAACTTGTTAAAAATCATTGAAATTTGAAAGCCTTTAAAATACATAACCTTAGTCGTATTTTTTTGCATACGCAGCGTCGTTGTAGAGCGCCTCGCCAAAACGGTCACGCCCATATTCGCGGATGATTTTCTGGCCCTTTTCGGAGGCGACGAAGGCGATGAATTTCACTGCCGTTTCGCGCCCCGGCGTAGCACCGGGCGCTGCTGCCAAAGCGTGGTAGGTATTGACCAGCGCCTTGTCACCACGGAAGAGAATTTTCAGATCAGGCGCCACGCCCTTTTCCATGATCCAGGTGCTCGAATCGGACATGAAATAGGCGCGTTCAGTATTGGCGCGCTTCAGGCTGGCGGTCATGAAGTCCTTGGTGACAATATAGCCGGCGCCTTGATAGGAAACGCCTGCCGCTTTCCACAGGTCCATTTCCTTCTGGTGCGTGCCGGAATTATCGCCGCGCGAAACCCATTTGGCGGCACTGCTGGCTACGCGGCGATAGGCTTCCTTGGCGTCCGCTGCCGCAGCCAGTTTGGCCGGATCATCCGCCGGGCCGACAATGTAAAACTCGTTCGAACCGATCAGCGTCTTTTGCGTCGCCCAGCCTTCTTCCAGCGCCTTGGCCACTTGCACTGGCGCATGCACCATCGCCATGTCGACCTTCTTGTCCTTCAACAAAGCCAGTGATTTGCCGGTGCCGGCCTTGAACCAGACCATGGTCGCATCGGCTTCCTTGCCAAATTCCTCGGCCAGCACTTTGAGCAAACCCAATTCACCGGGGCTACCGGTCGCCAGCGCAAAACGGTTCTTGCCACTACCGTAGGCCACGCCCTCCTGACCCATCGCCAGCGGCGAAAGGGTCGCCATGACGATAATCAACGCGGCAAAAACACTCCATGTACGTTTCAACATCTTCATTTCTCCTTATTTCCTGGCATTGGGGAAAAACAACTGCTCGCCGCCAATCTTGTATTCGGCGATGGTCTTCTGACCCGCTTCGGAAATCAGCCAGTCGATGAATTTCTGCCCTGCTTCCTTTTTCACATGGGCATACTTTTCCGGATTGACCAGAATCACGCCGTACTGGTTAAAGAGGCGCTTGTCACCTTCAACGACGATGCTCAGGTTCTGGCGGTTCTTGAAGGAGAGCCAGGTGCCGCGATCAGCCAGGATATAGGCATCGAGCGAAGCGGCGGTATTAAGTGCCGGACCCATACCGGAGCCGGTGTCGCGGTACCAGGTGCCCTTCTGCTGGGCAAGGTCGATGCCAGCCGCTTTCCACAAGCGCAGTTCAGCCGCGTGCGTGCCACTCTTGTCGCCGCGTGAGACGAAGGCTGCCTTCGCCGCCTCGATCTTTTTTAGCGCCTCGGTAATATCCTTGCCGCCCGCCACCTTGGCCTGGTCGGCTTTCGGCCCGACCAGAATGAAGTCGTTGTACATCACCTCGTCGCGTTTGACGCCAAAACCTTCGGCAATGAATTTTTCTTCCGCCACCTTGTCGTGCACGAAGAGCACATCGGCATCGCCACGCCGGCCCATATCAAGCGCCTGGCCAGTACCGAGGGCAACAACGCGCACCTGAATGCCGCTCGCCTTCTGGAAAACCGGTAGCAGATGGCCGAACAGTCCAGATTGCTCAGTCGAGGTAGTTGAAGACACCGTAATGTAGGTATCGACCGCCTGAACGGGCAGGATGCCGAGCAGCGCACAGCCGAGCAGGGTGATAAAGGTACGGCGTATTGGATTCATGGCAATTCTCCTTCAAGGTAAGTTTTGGCTTCGGGTGAAACGGGCTGCGCAAAAAAACGCGCTGCCGGCGTTTTTTCGGTCATCCGACCCTGATGTAAAAAAATGATTTCTTCGGCCAACCGCCGGGCCTGCCCCAGGTTGTGGGTCGTCATCACAATGCTGGTGCCGCTGGCGTGAATATCGCCGATGACCTGCTCGATCGCCGCAGCAGCGGTCGGATCGAGGCTGGCAGTCGGCTCGTCAAGAAAGAGAATGGCCGGATCAAGCGCCCAGGCGCGCGCCAGCGCCACCCGCTGCTGCTCGCCGCCCGACAACACCCGCGCCGGACGGTCAGCCAGATGCGCCAGACCCACCCGCGTCAAGGCGGTGCGCGCCCGTTCCATGCGCTCACCATCGCGCACCCCGGCCAGCTTCAGCCCGTAGGCCACATTGGCGAGGGCAGAACGACGCAGCATGACCGGCCGCTGAAAAACCATGGCCTGCGCCCCCGGTCGAAAGGGCGTATCGCCCCATTGCACACGGCCACTGGTCGGTGGCAGCAAGCCGTGCATAACGCGCATCAGCACACTCTTCCCCGCACCATTGGCGCCAAGAATGACCGTGCGCGAACCGGCAGCAATCGAACAATTGATACCGGACAGTATCGATACCTGATTGGCGGCAAAACCAATATCAGCCAAAGTGAGCGGGAACATCGCCATCAGCCCAGCCTCCTTTGCGCCCACTGACTGGTCACATACGCCACGGCATTGATGCCGAGAACGAGCGTCACCAGAATGAAGCCGAGCGCCAGCGCCAGCGGCAGATCGCCCTTGCTGGTTTCCAGGGCAATGGTCGTGGTCATGACGCGGGTGACGCCGTCGATATTGCCGCCGACGATCATCACCGCCCCGACTTCCGAAACCGCCCGGCCATAACCCGCCAGGACGACAGTCAGTAGCGAGTAGCGCGCATCCCAGAGCAGAGTCAGCATGGCCTGCGGCGTATTAGCGCCGAGCGAACGCAACTGTTCCCGGTATTCCCCCCAACTGTCCTCGACGATCTGCCGGGTCAGCGCCGTCAGCAACGGCGTAATCAGAATGGCCTGGGCGATAACCATGGCCGAGGGCGTAAACAGAATGCCGAAGGAACCCAACGGCCCGACGCGCGACAGCAGCAGATAGACGATGAGGCCGACGACGACCGAGGGCAAGCCCATGAAACCGTTGGCCAGCACAATCAGTCCGCGCCGCCCGGGAAAACGGCCGATGGCCAATAGAGCGCCGAGCGGGAAAGCCAGGCAGGAAGCCAGCAACACCGCCACGAAGCTGACCTGCAGACTCAGGAAGACGATGCTGGCCAGCCTGAAATCGCCATGCAAAATCAAATCGAGAGCTGCACCAAAGGCTTCCATCAGCGCGTTTATCCTGTCCTCAATCCGCCGCGACCATGACGCTATCGGCCTTGATGACCGCATAAGCCGTGCCTCCTGGTCGCAGGCCAAGACGCTCGACTGAAGCCGTACTGATTTGCGCCACGATTTCAAGGCCGGGCGCCAACTCGATCAGCACTTCGCAATTGATGGCTCCAGGCGTCAGTGACTTGACGACCCCCTTGAGTTGATTCCGGGCACTCAGTTTCATGTCTGCTCCTTCTTCTGAAATTTGCATTACGATATGAAATACTGGCAAAGACCTATTGCAGGAGGCAGCAGTATAGTTGCGACCTCACACCGGTAAAATATGTAATAAATTGCCTAATTACTCACAACAGAAGCAAAATATCCTTCCTTGATATGAACATTGGCGAACAGACGATGAACCACCCCGCATGGCAACCCAATCTGGTCTGGAACTGGAGCAGCCAGGAAACCGCTCCCACCAATGAGGAAGGCACGCTCGTTGCCCTGCTGGCCGGCATTGCCGAGACCGGCTCGGTTGCGCGCGTGGCGCGCGATCTCGGCTACTCCTACCGTCATGTCTGGGGCCTGATTCGCACTTGGGAAGGACGTTTTCAACAACCACTGGTCGATATGTCACGGGGCAAAGGCTCCAGTCTGGCGCCGCTCGGCCTGCATCTGGTGCGCCTCGATGCCCGCCTGAAAAGCCGTTTTGCTCCGGCTTTGGCCTCTGCCGCCACCGAAGCGCGGCGCGAACTGGCGACTTTTTTCTCCGCCACACCCAGCCGCCTGACACTGCATGCCAGCCATGACCCTCTGCTTGCCCGCCTGCCCTCTAGCTTACGCGCGCAGGGCATCGAGCTGAACCTGCATGTTCTGGGTAGCAGCGACGGCCTGACTTCACTGGCTGCCGGTCACTGTGACCTCGCCGGTTTTCATTGCCCGCAGGGCGAACTTGCCGCGCCAATCTGGGCGAGTTACCGCAACTACCTCGACCCTGAAAAGCATGTACTGATCCGCTTCGCGCGCCGCTCGCAAGGCTTGATGGTCGCTGCTAGCAATCCGCAGCAAATCGGCGAACTGGGCGACCTCACCCGCTCCGGCGTACGCTTCGTCAATCGCCAGGCGGGTTCCGGCACTCGACTTCTCTTTGACCTTTTACTTATGGAGCGGAGCATCGAGCCGCAAAAAATAGCCGGTTACGAGGTTGAGGAATTCACCCATGCCGCCGTCGCCGCCATCATTGCCAGCGGCGGCGCCGATGCCGGGCTGGGCGTCAGCGCTGCAGCCGAGCGCTTCGGCCTGCGCTTCATCCCCCTGGTTTACGAAGACTACTATCTGGCCTGCCGCCGCCACCTGCTGGAGCGTCCCGCTTTGCAAACCCTGCTCGACACGCTTGCCAGTCCGGACTGGCAAGCCAAGCTCAAGCTCGAAGCCGGTTACGAGGCCATCGTCGGCGAAACCGTCATCGAATGCGAGAACGCCTGGGGAACGGATAAAAAGCCGCGCAAGCTCAAAGGGCAAGCGCAGTAATCCTTGGGACAGTTTCTCAGTGTTCGTCGATCGCCGCCAGCATGCGCAGGCTGTGATCAATGATCGGCAGAATTTCGTCCAGATACTGATTGACCGCCCGCACACTACCCGGCAGCGTATAGACCAGCGTGTCGCCAATCACGCCGGCAAGGCTGCGGCTTAGTAAGGCGCCGGGGATGGCCGTACCGTACTTGGTGCGCACGTATTCCATGATGCCGGGGATTTCCTTGTCGAGCAGCGACCGCACCACGTCCGGCGTAATGTCACGCGGGCCGATGCCGGTGCCGCCAGTGGTGATCAGGATGCGGCAGCCCTGTTCAACGTTCTGTCGGATCAGGGCGCGCAGTTGTTCGGCATCATCGGCAATGATGCTGTTGTCGATGGCGAGACGCCATTTCTTGTTGGCGAAGTGTTCTTCCAGACGCTTCCTGACTTGCGGCCCGCCCAGATCCTCGTATTCGCCGCGACTGGCGCGGTCGGACAAGGTGATGATGTGCACCGGCAGCGCTGAAGGGATGACCGTTAGCGCATCGCCGACGCGGATACTGCCCGGCTTCACCACGCGGCAAAAGATTCCCTCCTTCGGCATGACGCATTTGCCAATTTCGCGAAAAATGGCGCAGGCGCCGCCGTGGCATTTCTTGCCGAATTGCGTCACTTCCAGTTCCACCTCACCAATACGAAGATGGTCGAGAATCGCCAGCTCGGCAAAATCGATGCCCTCGGTCGTCAGATTCTCGGCAAAATCGCCCGGCTTGAATTCAACTTTTGCGCTTTCGCCAAAACGGCGGATATGCTCAATCGACAGCAAGCTGATCTGGCGGTGCCAGGTGCCGGAATGGGCATCGCCTTCAATACCGCGCAGGTTGAAGGTGGCGGTGTCGACTGGCTGTTTGGTAGTGCCGGTTTCGCTGGAAACGTTAATGGAATGAATGACGGGCATGGGAATTCTCGAATCTGAAATTAAACAGGGGTTTTCGTTTTCTGGAGCAGGCGCACGGTGCCGATTTCCATCGTTTTGTCCACGGCCTTACACATGTCGTAGACCGTCAGTAGCGCCACGCTCACCGCCGTCAGCGCTTCCATCTCGACGCCGGTCTGGCCGGTGCATTTGACTTCGGCGCTGATCTTGACGCCGCCTTCGAGCAGTTCGGCACTGACGGCAATCTTGCCCAGAATGAGCGGATGACAGAGCGGAATTAGCTGTGAAGTCTGCTTGGCCGCCTGCACGCCAGCCAGTTCGGCGATCAGCAACACATTGCCCTTGCGGATGCGATTCTCGGCGATCAGTTGGCAAGTTTGCGGCTGCAGGCGAATGAAGCCTTCCGCTACGGCCAGACGATGGCTTTCCGGCTTGTCGGTGACATCGACCATGCGCGGCCGATCCTGGGCATCGAGGTGGGACAGTTCGGAACTCATTAGCCTCCCATTTGCGAAAAGAGATGATGACTGGTCTGGCCGGATTCCGGCTTGGCGGCAAGCGCGGCCAGCAAGGCTTCACGTGCGCCGAGTTGGCGCACCGACCAGGATTGGTTGGAAAAAAGACAAGGTGTCACCAGGCCGGTCGCCGTCAGGCGCATGCGGTTGCAACTGGCACAGTGGCCGCCCTCGCCACCGATCACCGGCTTGAAAATACCCTTGTCGGTATGCATACGGTGGATATAGCGCACTTCCAGCCGCTCGACGGCGCCAAAGCGGGCGACCGAACGAGCGTCTTCCTCATCCGTCGAGCTTTCAATGACGCAATTGAGTTTGATGTTTTCAAAACCGGCCGCTCGCGCCGCCGCAATGCCTTCCTGCACGACCGACAACTTGCCGCCACGGGTAATCTCGGCAAAGCGTTCGGGAATATACGAATCCATGCTGACATTGACCCGCATCAGGCCAGCCGCCCGCAAATCTGCCGCATAACGATCCAGCAGTGTGCCGTTGGTGGTCATGGCCAGATCGCGAATACCGGGAATTTCTGCCAGCATCCGCACCAGATCGACGATGCCGCGTCGCAACAGCGGCTCACCGCCGGTCAGCCGTACCTTGTCGACGCCCATTTCGACCGCCACTGCCGTGAAATCGCGGATTTCTTCCAGTGTCAGCAGATCCTCGTGGCAAAAGAGCGGTACGCCTTCGGCCGGCATGCAGTACTGACAGCGCAGATTGCAGCGGTCCGTGACTGAAATGCGCAGGTAATGGATGCGCCGGTTAAAGCGATCGAACATCAACCTCTTCTCCTGCCTTGATTTCCAGACAACCGACCGGCATGGTGATCAGCCCCTCAGCCCGCGTCATGGCGCCGATATGGGCGGAGCCGTGATACTCGATCAACTCCACCGTGCCCGGATCAACAAAGCGCACCGGCAAGGAAGACTGCCGTGCCGCCTTCTTGCGCACCGTGCCGCCGGCCAGCTTGGCTCGCACTAGGCGCGGCCGATAGTCGTGCCCCATCAGGCGGCACAGGAAAGGTCGCAGCATGATTTCGAAAATGAGGTAGGTCGATACCGGATTGCCAGGCAGACCGATGCACCAGGTCTGGCCGTCGCTGCCGAAGACACTGGGGCGACCCGGCTGCATGGCGACGCTGTCGAACAAAAATTTGTAGCCGCAATCGGCCAGCGCCTGCGGCACAAAATCGAAATCGCCGCTGGAAACGCCGCCGGAAAGAACGACCACGTCGTTTTCAGCCTGTGCTCGCGCAATGGCGGCCCGCGTGGCCTCCGGCGTATCGGGCGCAATGCCGTAATAACGCGCCAGCACCCCGCATTGCGCCGCTTGTGCCAGCAATTGCGGGCTGTTGCTATTGCGGATTGCCGCACCTTGCGGTTTGGTGCCAACTTCGACCAGTTCGCTGCCGGTGGCAATAATGCCGAGGCGCGGTCGTTTTGCCACCTGTACCTCAACGGCACCAACCGTCGCCAGAATGGCCAGATGCGCCGGACCCAGCCATTCGCCCTTCTCCAGCACGCAATCGCCAGTATGGACATCTTCGCCACGCAAGCAGAAATTGTCGCTGGTGTTCCTGGCGGTGAAGCGCACCATTTCCTCAGCTTCTTCCGCCGAATCTTCCCGCATGAAGACGCAATCGGCCCCCTGCGGCAAGGGCGCGCCGGTCATGATGCGGGCCGCCTCGCCGGCAGCAATCGCTTTTTCGGGCATCTTGCCGGCCGGGATTTCCTCAACGATCCGCAAAGGCCCCGGCAAATCGGCACGGCGGCAGGCAAAGCCGTCCATCGCCGATTTGTCAAAAGGCGGCATGTCGAGGTCGGAAACAATATCCTCGGCCAGCACGCGGCCCAGGCATTCGGCCAGCGGCACACGCTCGACACCAAGGAGGCGGGCGCTCGCCAGCATGCGATTCAGCGCTTCTTCAAAAGTAATCATGTCGATTTTTCAGCAAAACGTTGGTATTCGTCAGGTGTATTGAGATTGAAAAGCCCCTGCGGAAGTTCCGGGCAGGCAGAGCGATGGCCAACAAACAGTTCGACAATGCGCCGGCCACCTGCGGCCAGGATTTGCCGGGCAGCCGGAATCAGGGTCTTTCGATAGACGGCAAAGAGCGGTTCATGGCGGCCTTCGGCACTGACCGGAATGACCAGATCGCAATCCTGAGCCAGATGGAGCATGTCACCCATGAAGGCCAAGGGCAGTTGCGGAATGTCGCAGGCAGTCACCAGGAGCAGGTCATTCTTTGCCACTTCGAGACAGGACAGAATGCCACGCAAAGGCCCCTGCCCGGCTTCGCGGTCGGCCACCAGCGGCAGACCAAGAAAAGCATGCTGTTGCGGGCTGTTGCTGCTGACCATGAGTTCGGGGAAAAGCGGCTGCAAAGCTTCGGCGATGTGGGCAATCATCGGCTGACCGGCAATGGGCAACAGGCTCTTGTCCTGCCCCATGCGCCGGCTTTGCCCGCCAGCCAGAATCGCCGCCGAAGCGGCAAACGGAATAAACCAGCGACCCTGCGCGAAATGGCACTGCTCGGGCTGAAAATCCCAGCCATTGCCATGAAATTTAATAACACGATCCGCCAAACCGATGAGCTGATGGCATGATGCTTTCATTGCATCATCCCCGGCCTTGCGCAGCACCAGGAAAACGCCGGGTTGTATCCACTGGCGCGCCGAAGTCGATTCGCACACCACCGCTGCCCCAACTGGCAACACCGACTGCAGCGCCGCCAGGCCTTCCGGCAAATGCTCGGCGCGAACCTTGAGCCAGAAGACTTTTGCCGCGCCCGCCTGGCGCATGCGCGCCGTATCCTTGCCGGAATCTGTAACGGCTTCTTCGCTCAGGCAGTAAGGCACAGGCGCATCGTTTTCGATGCTGATCTTGACGGCCACCACCGGCATGAAAGCCGACCACTTCGCGATCACCCGGCAGGCGAATTCGGTCTTGCCAACATTGCGCCCGGCCGAGCCGATCATCAGAAAATTCGGGCAATCAAACATTATTGCCCTTCAGCAGGGGTTGCATGTGGGCTGCAAAATCCTCGTCCATATGGGCGTGCAAAGCTTTGAGAAAGGCCGCATAGGCCTCGATCCAGCGCCGCCCATCGTCGGTCAAAAGCGACTGACCACCTGATTTGCCGCCGCGACTGCGCTCAATGAGTTGCACACCGAGGCATTCCTCAGCCTTTTTCAGGTCGCCCCAAGCCTTGCGGTAACTGATCTCCAGATTGCGCGCCGCCTGCCGCAGACAACCGCAACGGTCGATTTCCTGCAACAGTCGTACTTTGCCATCGCCAAAAACACCGGAGTGTTCTTCGCAAAAGAGCCAGAGACGGCAATTCGGGCGCAAATCAGGCATGTTTCTTCACGCTGCCGAAGCAACCCAACTGACAATCGATAATCTTGATGTCCTGCGATTGGCAATAGCGGCCGATTTCGGCCAGTGTCACGCCAAAATCTTCAGCCAGCACATGCGCCCGTGCGCAGGAAAGCTGCTTGCGCCCGTCTTCAGTTCGAATCGCCGCTTCAATCCCGGCGGTTAGTTGTAATTGATCCATCGTGATGTTTTCCAAAACATATCGCCTGGCAAAAAAAGCGCCGGCAATGCCGACGCTTTTCCGCGAAGCGCGATCAGGCCTTCTTGGCGAACTGCTTATTGCTGAGCAGCAGAGAAACCAGCACACCTGCCAGCAAGAAACCAGCGCCGACCAGGAAAGTCGTATTGGCCGCACCTTCCTTGAAGTTATCCTTGATATAAGCGGCAATCTGCGGGCCAACCACGCCACCCATCGCCCAGGCCGTCAGAAGGACACCATAGACCACGCCCATGACCTTACTACCAAAAACAGTCAGCACAAAAGACGGTGCCGTGCCAAAACCACCGCCGTAGCAGAGCAGCACATAGCAGACCAGTACGCCAAAAATCATGGGGCTGGTCACTTGAGTCATCAGCAGGAAAACGATGAACTGAGATCCGAGAATCAGGCGGAAGGCCTGCACGCGACCAATCTTGTCGGACAGACCGCCCCAGAAGAAACGACCGACGCCGTTGAAAATGGAACTGATGGCGATCAGCGTGCCGCCAGCAGCAGCCAGAGCAGCGACATCCATGGTCGGATCAGACAGCTTGAACAAATCCTGGATCAGCGGCGACTGGAAGCCAATGAACATGATGCCTGCCGTGATGTTGCAGAAGAAAATGAACCACATCAGGGCAAAGGTACTGGACTTGATGCAATCGCCCGGCGTCAGGCTGGCATCGTGCGAATCAGCAGCAGCACCGGCTGAACCGTGCCATCCCGGCGGCGCATAACCGGCTGGCGGGTTCTGCATGATGGAAGCCGCGATCAAACCGGGGATGCCCAGCACAATAGCGATGTAATAAAAGACGGTCGGCCAGGCCACAACACCATCCGTCTTGCACATGTCGATGATCATCGGGCCGATAAGCTTGGACATCAGCAGAGCGCCAAATCCGAAACCCATCACCACCATACCGGTAATGAAACCCTTCTTGTCCGGGAACCACTTGGCGGCGGTCGCCACCGGAGTGACATAGCCCAGACCCAAACCAATGCCACCAATAACGCCAAAGCCGATGTAAAGCATCGGCAGGTTTTTGGTGGTCAGGGCAAAACCGCCAATGACCCAACCCAGCGCATAGAGGAGCGCACCTGCAATCGCCAGTTTGCGCGGACCAAATTTCGGCAGTAGTACACCACCCATCGCCGCGGCAAGACCAAGAAAACAGATGGACAGGGAAAAAATCCAGGCCACTTGCTGATTATCCCAGCCACCGTAAGTCATCATCGGTTTCTGGAAAAAGCTCCAAGCGTAAATGGTGCCGAGCACAAGCTGCAGCACCGTGCCCATGATGGCGACAAGCCATCGATTGACATGGGGTGTTTCTGTGGTTGTTGTCATAATATGAAAAGTCCTATGGGGAAGGTGAAAAATTGCTGCTAATGTTGCAAAAAATCTTGTCGATTTTACTGTATTTTTCATTCTTTCAGAAGCGCCACGGAAACAACAGGCGAGACACTAAGCCTATTTCCGCCCAATTGGGATTGCGAACTTGCCAAAGTCGCTGGATAATCCAGCATTTCCACAACCACTAAAGAGACAACTCCCTATGAACAAGACTGAACTCATCGAAGCTCTTGCCGCCAAATGCGATTTCACCAAAGTTGCCGCTGGCCGCGCTGTTGACGGACTGACCGAGATCATTACC
>JAGTRX010000090.1 GCA_018262285.1 Pseudomonadota bacterium
AGGATGCCAAAATAGATGGGCAGCCATTCGAGACAGTTCATCAGCAGAATCCCGACCTTGTGCCCCCTTTGCAAACCGCGTTCGAGCAGGAAATTGGCAAAGCGGTTGGCCTTGTCGTCGAACTCGCGCCAGGTCATCTCCCGCCGATATTTCTTTTCGGGATTGGTTTCGACCAGATCGTAGTCCCGCCAGCTTGCCTTGTTTTCGCGGATATCCGGATTGATTTCGACCAGGCTGATTTCGTCGCCGTAGAGGGCGGCATTGCGGGAAAGAAGTTCGGTAATCGGCATTTTGATCACTATTCCAGTCATTGGGCTCTTTGCGAGCCTTATCCTTTATTCAAACAAAGCCTCAACAAAATCCTTGACGGCAAACGGGCGCAGATCGTCGATGCCCTCGCCGACGCCGATAAAACGGATCGGTTTCGGGCACTGGCGGGCGATTGCTGCAATCACGCCACCCTTGGCCGTGCCGTCGAGTTTGGTCAGCACCAGACCGGTCACCTGAATCGATTGGTCGAAGGCTCTGACCTGCTGCAGGGCGTTCTGACCGATATTGGCATCGAGTACCAGCAGGGTTTCGTGTGGGCCGGTCGGTTCGGCTTTCTGGATGACGCGGCGCACCTTGGCGATTTCTTCCATCAGATGCAGTTGCGTCGGCAGCCGCCCGGCCGTATCGGCCAGCACGATGTCGATGCCGCGCGCCTTGGCAGCGGCAATAGCGTCGAAAATCACCGCGCCGGGATCGCCGCCTTCCTGCGCAATCACCGTCACGTTGTTGCGCTCGCCCCAGGTCTGCAACTGCTCGCGGGCCGCAGCTCGGAAAGTATCACCGGCCGCCAGCAGTACCGATTTGCCTTGTTCCTGAAAATACTTGGCCAGTTTGCCGATGGAAGTGGTTTTGCCAGCGCCATTGACACCGGCGATCATGATGATGAAGGGGCGATGGCCTTCAACGACAAGGGGCGCTTCCAGCGGCGCCAGTAAGTCTGTCAAAGCACCGGACAGCGCCTGCTGAATGGCCTCTGGCGTTTCCAGCTTGCTCTTTTTAGCGCGCGCCTGCAGTTCCTTGAGCAAGTAGCCGGTAGCCTCGATACCGACATCGCTCATCAGCAGCAAGGATTCGAGTTCTTCCAGCAGTTCATCATCGACCTTGCCACGGGCAAAGATGGATTTGAGCTTGCCGCCCAACTGGGCGCGGGTGCGTGAAAGCCCCTTGAACAGGCGTTCACGCCAGGAAGCGGGCTTTTCAGGTGGTGAATCGGGAGTGAGCGTGGCAACAGCCGGAGCAGGAATAGGCGCTGGTACGGCTGATTTTTTCAGGAAACCGAACATGCTTGAATAGTGTCTCAGGTAGGGATGCCAAGAGCCCGGCATCCGGTAAAATGCGGAAAATCCGCCGGAATTCTAACAGAAAGCCCTCTTCACCATGCCCATCCCGACACGCTTCCTTGCCCTGCTCGCCGCATCGCTGTTCCTGGCACTGCCAGTTCAGGCCAATCCCTTTGAAACCACCCTGAAAAACGGTTTGCGCGTCATCGTCAAGGAAGACCGGCGGGCGCCTACCGTCGTGCACATGGCCTGGTATCGGGCAGGCAGCATGGATGAAGTAGATGGCAGTTCGGGTCTCGCCCACCTGCTCGAACACATGATGTTCAAGGGAACGCCAAGCGTCGGCCCCGGCGAATTCAATAAACGCGTAGCCGCTGCCGGCGGGCGCGACAACGCCTTTACCAGCCGCGATTACACCGCCTATTACCAGCAAGTACCGAAAGAAAAGCTGGAGGAAATGATCGGCCTCGAAGCCGACCGCATGCGCCATCTCAACGTCGACCCCAAGGAATTCGAGCAGGAAATCAAGGTGGTGATGGAAGAGCGCCGCACGCGCACCGACGACAATCCGCACGCCAAGCTCTTTGAGCAAATGAATGCCGTGGCTTTGCAAGCGCACCCCTACCGCCGACCCATTATTGGCTGGATGAACGATCTGCAAAACATGACCGCCGCCGATGCCAGAGCGTGGTACGAGCAGTGGTATGTTCCCAATAATGCCTATGTAGTGGTGGTCGGCGACGTTGACCATCAGGATGTTTTCCGTCTGGCTGAAAAATACTATGGCGCACTTGAAGCCCGCGCCCTGCCCCCGCGCCGCCCGCTGGCAGAGCCGGAACAAAGCGGGTTGCGCCGCATCACCGTAAAAGCTCCGGCAGAACTGCCGATGCTGGCCATGGGTTACAAGGCGCCGGCATTGCGCGACGTTTTGAAGGACAAGGACGTCTATGCACTCGAAATGCTGGCTGCCATCCTCGATGGTTACGACGCTGCCCGTTTCGGAAAACATCTGGTGCGCGAGCAGAAAATTGCGGTCGGTGCCAGCACCAGCTATGACAGCACGGCACGCGGCCCCGGCATGTTCTACCTTTATGGCTCGCCCGCCGCAGGCAAGACAGCGGCCGATCTGGAAAAGGCACTGCGTGCGGAAATCAGCAAAATCCAGCGCGAAGGCGTTAGCGAAGCCGAAATCAAGCGCGCCAAGGCGCAGCTACTGGCGGCACAGATTTACAAACTTGATTCGATGCAGGGGCAAGCCATGGAAATTGGCGGCACCGAAGGCGTTGGTCTTTCCTACCGCGACATCGACAAGATGATTGAACAGATTCGTCGGGTGACGCCGGAAGAAGTCAAAGCCGTTGCCCTCAAATATTTTGGTGACGATGCGCTGACCATTGGTGTGCTCGACCCGCAACCCCTGCCCGGCAAGCCGCAGGCACAGAAAGCGGCCAAGTAAGCCGCCTTGCAACACATTGTTTCTTTGCGCCTTTGCGTTGAGGAAGCTCATGGTAATATTTCTGCAAGGTCATTGCAGACAGTGCTGAAACAGCCTGTGCCGCATCGACACTACAACATTAACAATCAGGGGTCATCACATCATGAAAATCGTTGTAACCGAAAGAATTGCCGACGAAGGCATCGAATACCTGAAAAAGAACGGATTCGAGGTGGATACCGTATACGGCATGCCACGGGAAGAACTGCTCGGCATTATCCAGAACTATGACGCCATTATTGTGCGTAGCGTCACCAAGGTGAATCAGGAGCTGATTGAGAAAGGTGTTAACCTGAAAGTTGCAGGAAGAGCCGGCAACGGTGTCGACAATATCGATGTGCCGACTTGCACAGAAAAAGGCATCATCGTCGTCAACACGCCTGACAGCAACAGCATGGCTGCTGCCGAATTAGCCATCGGGCTGGCCTACTGTATTTTCAGATTCATTCCCCTGGTCAACGCAGCAGCCCGACGCAATGATTTCCGCAGAAACAACTATATCGGCACCGAACTCGACGGCAAGGTCGTCGGCATCATTGGTTTGGGTCGGATCGGCTCGATTGTTGCCAGAAAATTGATCGGCGCCGGCATGAAGGCGGTCGCCTACGACCCCTACATTCCCGATGAAAAGTTTGTGAAGAATGGCGTCGACAAATGCCAGACACTCGATGATCTGCTGCGCCAGGCCGACCTCATCACCATCCACACGCCAAAAACGGACGAAACCTACGGCATGGTGGGCGAAGCGCAACTGAAAATCTGCAAAAAGGGCGTCAAGATCGTCAATGCCGCCCGCGGTGGCCTGATCAATGAAAAAGCGCTGTACGATGCCATCAAGAGCGGCCAGGTGGCGGGCGCCGGCATCGACGTGCTCGAACCCGAACCGAGCTATGACAAGGCGCCGGACGAACATTCCTATCAACATCCCCTGCTCGAACTCGACCAGGTGATCATTACCCCTCACCTCGGCGCCTCGACAAAAGAGGCCAATCTCAGCGTCGGTACGACAGTGACCAAACTGGTGGCGAATGCCTTGAAGGGCGAAATGGTAGAGGCGTTGAACATGCCGCCGTTGCAGCCGATTGGTGTGAGATAGCGATCAGACTTCGTGATGCATACTCAATCTAAAGGATAGAAATGGCCTGGACAACCGCTGATTCGGAAGTCGGCTCCGCGTTCAAAAGCGCCAGCCCGGGGAATCACGCATGAGCGAACCCCGCAGGCCGCGTGTTGGCCTTGCACTAGGCAGCGGTTCGGCTCGCGGCTGGGCGCACATAGGTGTGATTCGAGCGTTGGAGCTGGCGGGTATTCGACCAGACCTTGTATGCGGAACATCCATAGGCGCGCTAGTGGGTGCAGCCTATGCCTCAGGCGAGCTGGACCGTTTCGAGCAATGGGTGCTTGGATTGGGAATCAGGGATGTTGTGGCATACATGGACGTGAGCCTGAGCAGCGGCCTGATCAAGGGCGAACGACTGATGGAGTTCTTCCGGCGCAATTTCATGGATCGCGCTGTCGAAGGCTTGGCACTGCCCTTCGCCGCAGTGGCAACTTCGCTGCACACCGGCGCGGAAGTTTGGCTGCGTCAGGGATCAACGCTTGATGCAGTGCGCGCATCCATCGCTCTGCCTGGACTCTTCGCGCCAGCGCTGTGTGATGGATCTGTGTTGGTGGACGGTGGGCTGGTTAATCCAGTGCCAGTATCACTGGCTCGTGCGATGGGTGCCGATGTTGTGATCGCAGTCGACCTCAGCCATGACATATTGGGCCGTCACCTCCGCGAAGATTCCAAACCCGAAGCTCCGACTGGCGAACCTGTCGATTGGATACGCAAACTGCAGGACAACCTTGGGGCACTCATCAACGCGCATTCGTCCGACGAGCCGAAAATGCCCTCCATGACCGACGTGCTGGCCTCCAGCATCAACATCATGCAAGTGCGAATCTCCCGAAGTCGCATGGCAGGTGAGCCGCCCGACCTAATCGTAGCGCCACGGCTGGCTCACCTCGGGCTGCTCGACTTTCACCGAGCAAGGGAAGCAATCGAGGAAGGCCAGCGTGCCGTGGGGCGCGTCGCACACGATCTTCCGCTGTTCAATAATCAACCACAGCAATAACCGTCATTGTCGCCTTTCAGTTCGATCGAACCTGGACGGTCAGGGCTGGCTATTTTCCTGCCGATCCCAATAAGGATCAGACCCAAAGCGGTTGAGCAGAAAATCGATGAAAGCGCGAACCTTCAAGGGCAAATGCCGGTTCGGCAAATGCGTGGCGTAGAGCGACTGTTCGACTGGCACATAACCCGGCAGCACTTCGCGCAAGCGCCCAGCCTGCAATTCCCTGCCCACAATAAAGGTTGGCAACAAGGCCAGACCCAGTCCGCCCAAGACTGCTTGTGACAAAGCCTCGTCGTCATTGATGCGCAGGCTGCCACTGACCGGAATCGAAACTTCGCCCTCCGGCCCTTGCAGATGCCAGACGCCCTGGCTATTCATGTAGGTGTAATCGAGGCAATTGTGTTGCACCAATTCCTGCGGCGTTGCGGGAATGCCCTGCCGATCGAGATAAGCCGGGCTGCCGCAAATGATGCGACGGATTGGCGCCAGGCAGCGGGCAACGAGATTGAGTTCCGGCTCTGCTGTAATGCACAGCGCCAGGTCATAACGTTCTTCCACCAGATCGACCGTGCGGTCGTTAATGGTCATATCCACGGTGATGTCCGGATATTGCGCCATGAATTCGGGCAGCGCCGGTGCAACATGGAGGGTGCCAAAAGCCACCGTGGCACTGATTTTCAATTTCCCGCGCGGTTCCAGGTGCAGGCGACTGATGGTGTTATCGGCCAGCGCCAGTTCTTCGGCAATGCGGTCACAGTGCTCAAAATAAGCCTCGCCCACTTCCGTCAGGCTCAAGCGTCGCGTACTGCGTTGCAACAGGCGGACACCGAGCGCTGCTTCCAGCCGCGCCACCGATTTGCTCACCCGCGATTTCGAGACATCCAGATCGCGCGCCGCCGCAGAAAAGCTCTTGGCCTTGACGACCTGGGCAAAAACCAGCATGTCGTTGATATCGTGCATTATCTTGCCCTATTGTTTCTCATATGGAAACAGTGTTATTCAAACTCGCCGACTTATCAAGCCCTCGTTCGCCCTCTATCATCGCTCCATGGTAGCGGTTGAGACTTTGTATCCTGATTAAGCAGTGAGGTTAAAATTATATGTCCGAAGCCAATTTGATCCTGAGTCGCAAAGACTATCTCGACTTGATGGTGCTGCAGCTTTCCGCTGACTTGCGCACCGAACTGGAGCAGGCAATTGTTGTTCCAGTGGAATCAATTGAGCCGGATGTGGTGACGATTGGTGCGCGCGTCAAGTACTACGACCATAAAACCAACAGCCACCGCGAGATCGAGATCGTGCTGCCGGAAGATGTTGATTCTGCCTATGGCCGGGTATCAGTTCTGGCGCCGGTTGGCGCAGCACTGATCGGTCTCAAGGAAGGCCAGGTCATCGACTGGGATTTCCCCGATGGCAGCATGCGCCGTCTGACGGTGATCTCTGTCATCCAGCCTGAAGCGGTTCGGTTGTCGCAATAGGAGCGTAAGGGCAGGAAATATTGAATTGCAATTCTGCTGTCAGATAAACAGGGGGGAGCAGATGAATACGCTAAAAATTTCACAAAAAACAGTGCTGTCCGAGTTCCACAAAAATTCATGCCTGGAATTGCGTCAATTGGCGGCCTATCACAACACCGACGCTGCCAATGATTCGCTGTGCCAGGCCCTGAACGCGCTCGAACGTGATGGCAAAATTATCCGGCTCAGCGGCAAAGGCAGGCGCAAGCTCTATGTTCTGGCCACCTTCGAAAGCTGATCCGGCGTCGAAGGGTTTGCATTCAGCACCGAAAATGACTGTGCGCAGGTCGTTTTTCCGGATCTAGCTATCCTGTATCATCAACGCTCAAGCAGACCGAACGTCATGTGGCTGATTGATTAGCGCACTTTCAGGATTTCGTCACAGCGCGGTTAAGGAGCAGTTTCCAGCATGGAACATCTGTCGCAAATTCTCTTGTTGCTGGGTGTGGCCGTGGCAGTTATTGTCCTGTTCCAGCGCCTGCACATCCCGTCGAGCCTGGGTTATTTGCTGGTCGGCCTGATACTCGGCCCCTATACGGCCGGCCCTACCGTTTATGTTGCGGAATTCAAGGTGCTGGCCGAATTTGGCGTTGTTTTCCTGCTGTTTACCATTGGGCTAAACTACTCACTACCCCAATTGCACGCCTTGCGTCATCAAGTGCTTGGCCAAGGAACGGCGCAAGTAGCGCTGACGACGGCCATTGTCGGTTTCCTGCTCTGGCTGGTCGGGCTGCCGCCAGCGGCAGCCTTTGTCCTCGGCGCCGTCTGCGCGCAATCCTCTTCGACAGTCATCGGCAGCCAGTTGAATGAGCAGGGTGAACTCAATGCGCCGCATGGCCGACTTGGACTGGCGATTTCGGTCTTTCAGGACGTCACCTCCGTTCCGCTCCTGGTCGTCATCCACGTCCTCGGCATTTCTGCCGGCGCCAGCGCACTGGCTGGCGCATTGGGATGGGCCATGGCCAAAGCCGCCCTCGCCTTCACGCTGGTCTTTTTTGCCGGCCGCTGGTTGCTGCGGCCGCTGTTCCGACTCGTTGCCGAACGCCGCTCGCCGGAAGTGTTCACTCTGGCGGTGCTGCTGATCGCCCTGTTGGCGGCGTGGACGACCAACAGCCTTGGTCTGTCGCTGGCATTCGGCGCCTTTCTGGCCGGCATGATGCTGGGCGAAACCGAATTCAGGCACCAGGTGGAATCCAGCATGCGCCCTTTCCGCGATGTTCTGCTCGGGCTCTTCTTTGTCGGCATCGGCATGCGCATCGACCCCTCCATCATTCCCTCCATCGGTCACTGGGCGTTGCTGGGCGCACTGCTCATCCTGCTCAGCAAAACACTGATCGTCGCCTTCATGTTGCGAAGGAGTGGCATTGACGCCATCATGTCCTGGCGTACCGGATTGATTCTGGCCGTCGGCGGTGAATTCGGCTTCGCCCTGCTCGCCATCGGGCTCGATGCCAAGGTGGTCGATAGTCAAATTGGCCAGATCGCCATGACCTCGGTTCTCATCTCCTTTATTGCCGGTTCCGTTCTCATCCGCTTCAATCATGCCATCGCCTCCCGCTTGGTGGCTGTCAAGGCGCCCCAAGTGGAGGAACAGGATGTCTTGTTTGCGCTTGCGGAAACATCGGAACGGCAGGTATTGATCGGCGGATACGGACGGGTTGGCCATACGGTTGCCGTGCTACTGCAAACGAGCGGCGTTCCCTGTCTGGTGGTGGATAATGATCCGAAACGCGTGGCGCGCGGCTATTCCGATGGCAATCAAATGATTTATGGTGATATTTCCGACCCGGAATTATTGTCAGCCATTCACCCGGAAAGAGCCTCATTGGTGGTGATCACCATAGACGACCACGAAGCGGCGCTACGGGCAGTTACCTTCCTGCGCAACAATTGCCCGCAAGTTCCCATCATCGCGCGCGCCTGGGATTTGCAAGGCAGTTCGCAACTCATTAAAGCCGGCGCCACAAATGCTTATCCGGAAGCCATCGAAGCCAGCCTGCGCCTAGGCGCCAGCGCCCTTCAGTTACTCTCTATTTCCTCTGACGACGTTGATTTGATCATCCAGGGGGTTAGAGACTGGGATTACAAACCTGTTTTGGAGGAAGAGCCAGATGTCGGCGCGCCGAATGCGAAATATCCCTGACCCCTATTTTTCGCTGACCCCTATTTTTCGCAAAAGATCAGTGCCCTTCAGATTCTTTCAACGTAAGCGCGTCTTTCTGTTCCGCATCTAAGCTCTGCCACCTTGCCAGGCTGTCGCGCTTTTTCTCGATAATGCTCTCGATGTTTTCTTTCTTCCAAACCTCCATGTCAGGGGTGGTTTCGTAGTAATCCTCTTCGGTTTTCCAAGCATCAATCTCTTTTTGATCGAATGGGTACTCAGCGCCGACTTCACGCGACACAGGGCGCAAGGAAAAACTCGGAATGAAACCCCAATGAGGTTTAACCATTACGTAGTAGGTTTTCCCGGCCACCAAGTTAGCTAACAAATGGTTCGCCTGACCGCCCCCGCCAGTAGTAAAAAACCAGCGTTTTCCGGGATCAGCTTGATAGGCGATTTTGGCGTGGGATCCAACAATGCCGACAACCTTTTCTTCCCCGTCTTTTGTGGACTCGACAGTGTCATAAATAACGGCACTGTAGGCGCCTACAACTATACTCGAGCGGACAAATACGACGAGAGCCTTATCTGGTTGCGGAGTAAGTACAGGTTTTTCCACTTTAACCATCCTATCCTGAGCGACTCCGTGCCCGGCAAGTAACAAACCAATCAAAAAACAGAAGCACTTGGCAAATTTTTGGATCATAATTTTTACTCCGCAAGTAATAATCAAAAAAACATCTACCCCTGAAATTGTATGTAAGGGCGGCATGAATAGTCACAGTTTCAGACAGGCATCATTGAACCAGCCCAGCCTGCTGAACGATTTCCGGCACCGCCTCTTCCCACTCGATCGCCATGATGTGGATGCCGCGCACGCCTTCGATTTCTCTCAGTTGCTGAACGGTTTCGACGGCGATTTTGATGCCTTCCTGTTTCTGCTCTTTCTTGTCCACGCCCCGGATACGTTCGAGGATGGCTTCCGGCACATCCATGCCAGCGACGTTGGCCGCCATGTATTCGGCCATCTTGAGGCTCTTGATCGGGGTGATGCCGGCGAGGATGGCAGTTTTTTCGTGCAGGCCGCGATCCCGGACGCCTTGCATCCATTCCTTGAATTTTTCCAGATTAAAAATGCTTTGGGTTTGAATGAACTGGGCACCGGCCGCCACTTTCTTCGCCAGGCGGGGAACCTGAATCCTGAAGGGATCGGCAAAGGGATTGGCAGAGGCGCCGATGAACAGGTTGGGGGCGCCGTCCACCGCCTTGCCACCGGCAAATTTGGCCTCATCCCGCATGCGGGTGGCGATTTGCAAAAGCTGGATCGAGTCGATGTCGAAAACGTTTTTGGCCTGCGGATGATCGCCAAACACCTGATGGTCGCCGGAAAGACAAAGCAGGTTGGCAATGCCCAGCGCAGCAGCGCCGAGGATGTCGCTCTGGGCGGCAATGCGGTTGCGGTCGCGGCAAACCATCTGCATGACCGTCTCCAGCCCTTCGTCCTGCAGTATTTTGCAGGCCGCCAGGCTGCACATGCGCACCACGCTGGTTTGATTGTCAGTGACATTGCAGGCATCGACCCAACCTTTCAGGATTCTGGCCTTGTCGCGCATGATTTCGGGGCGGACGCCGCGCGGTGGGCCAGCCTCGGCGGTGACGGCGAACTTTCCAGCTTGCAGTACGGCTTGCAGGTTTGATGAGCTCATTTCAGATCTTCCCGAACCAGTTTGCGCGGGCCGCCATCGCGCGCGCTTGACCAATCGGCTGGCTCCAGAATGGTTTCGTATTGATCCAGACAGCCAGTGACTTCAAGCCGGTCGATAATCAATTGCCAGCCGCACGGCGTTCCGTTGCCGATTTCGCACAGACCCTTGCTGGAACCACCGCAGGGGCCGTTCAGCAGGCTCTTGGAGCAACGGGTGACGGGACAAATGCCGCCAGTCAGCGGCAGTTTGCAGTCGCCGCAGGCCTGGCAGCGCTCGCCCCACTGGCCTTTCTGCTCGCTGACGCCGATGGCAGTGGTGTTCAGCGCCGGCAGGACGCGCAAAGAACCGGCTCTTTCAGCCACCAGTTGCACCCCGGCGCCGCAGGCCAGCGACAGGATCACATCGAATTGTTTGGCCTGCTCAAGCATTTCGCTCAAAAATTCGACATCGCACTGGCGCTCCAGCGTCATCTTGCCGATTTCGATCGCCTGTCCTTGGGCTTTGCGCGCCAGTTGCAAAACATCGACCAGCAGGTCGACTTCCTTCTGCCCGCCAGCGCTGCAGACGGTGACGCAGCCGTGGCAGCCGACGAGCAGAACGCGCCGGGCATCGCCGAGGTGGCTCAGGATGTCTGCAATGGGTTTGCGTTCAGCCAGAATCATTGCTTACCTCCGATGGAAAGTGCGCCAAGGTCACTGATTTCATCCATGAATTTTTTTGTGGTTTCAGAAAACAGCTTGGTGTTGCCCTGCGCTACTTCACTGACCTGAATCCGTCGGGGATCAATACCGATTTCTTCCAGCGTCTTCTGAAGCGCATTCATTCGCGCCTTGGCGCGCCCGCTGCCGCCGTGCGCGCAATCGCTTTCCGGGCAGCAACAAATCAACACCCCCCAGGCGCCTTGCAGCAGCGTTTCCAGAACGGTTTGCGAATTCAGACGGCCGCTGCAGACAGTCACCAATGTCAGGGTTTCCGGATCGGCTTCCTGTTCATCAAAGTTGGCGGTCTGGAAACCCGGAAAAGTAGACCAACTACAGGAAAACACGATCGCCTTGGCATTGCTGTTTTGGGTGAAAAACAATTTGATCGAGCGTTGCAGTTCATCCGGATTGGTACCGAAACCACGGCCAATGGCCACTGCTTTTTCCGAACAGATGTCGAGGCAACTGCCGCAGCTCTGGCACTTTAGACGATCGGTGACGATCTTGCCGTCGACAAAACTGCGCGCTTCGTGCGGGCACATGCGGACACAGTTCAGGCAGCGGGCGCAGAGGTCGTGATCGGTTTGCGAGGTGGTGCCAACCACGTCGAAACCGGATTCGAGAAAGAATTCCCTGGCGTCGGCATACACGTCCTGAATCGGCACACCCGATGAGCAGGCCTTCTGGCAGCGGTTGCAGTGGAAACATTCGAAGAGCTTGTTGGCGACATAATCGGAAGGCTCGACTTCACCACTCAAGAGCCCGTAGAGCAAAATCAGCTTGCCGCGCGGACTGTCGATTTCCCAGCGCGAGGATTTGTAAATCTGGCAGTGTTCGTAACAGTAGCCGCAACGGATGCACTTGTTGAGCGTGCCCTTCCATTTCTCCAGTTTGGCGAGTTGAGTCATGCTTAGCCTGCCTTGGAGACCTGATAACGCAAGCGGGTGGCTTCGACCCAGTCGTCGGGGCCATCCATCAGCTTGCCTGGATTCAAAATATTATTGGGATCGAAAACTTTTTTGATGCCGCGCATCAGCTCCAGCGTGGTGGCTTTTTCGGCCTTGAATGCTGCCGCTTTCGACAGGCCGATGCCATGCTCGGCAGAGGTGGTGCCACCCACCGAGCGGACATAGTCATAGATTTCAGCCACTGCCTGCCGTGCCGCCTCCCATTGGAAATCCTTGTCGGTATCCATCAGGATTTTGGTGTGCATACACCCTGCCCCGCAATGGCCATAAGCCGTCATGACCAGGCCGTGGCGCTGGGCGACTTCATGAATTTTCTTGGCGGTCTCGGCCATTTTGGAAAACGGCACCGCCATATCGTCGGCCAGCGAGGTCGAGGCCAGCCGTTCGTCGTATTTGGAGAGTGAGGGAAAGAGCTTGGCGCGTCCGGCAAAAATCCGCGCCCTTTCCTTCTCGTCGTAGCTGAATTCAAGGCCAAAGCCGTTGTGTTTCTCGCAGATGGCCTGAAACTTCTCGATTTCGGGATCGATGGTTTCCTTGGCCATGCCGTCGGCCTCGAACAACAGGATGGCCTCGACTTCCGGCAAGCCCAGTTTTTCGGCCTTGTTGGCGGCAACGATGGCAATTTTGTCGATCAATTCCAGCATCGAAGGCTGGCAGCCGCTACCCATGATTTCCGAGATGGCATCGCCCGCCTCTGCCAACGTGTTGAACTTGGCGATTCCCAGGCAGCGCAGTTTAGGGATCGGCACAAAACGCAGTGTCGCTTCGACAATCACGCCCAGAGTGCCTTCGGAGCCGACCATCAGGCGTTCGAGCGGATAACCCGACGAGGCGACGCGGGTATTCGACCCTAGCGAAACGCAATCACCATTGGCCAGCACTACTTTCATGGCCAGCACTGCATCACGTGCTGCCCCGTATTTGACCGCGCGCGTGCCGGAGGCGTTGTTGGCAATTTCGCCGCCGATGGTGGCCACCACGCCGGAGGCCGGGGTCGGCGGATAGAAAACACCGTGCGGTTTGAGGGCGGCATTGAGGTCATTATCGACCACCCCCGGTTGAACCCGGCAATAGCCGTCGGGCGTATTGATTTCGAGAATACGGTTCATGCCCTTCATGTCGAGGATGATGCCACCCATGACAGGCACCACCTGCCCGCACATGCCGGAACCGGAACCGCGCGGAATGACCGGAATCTTTTCGCTATTGGCGTAGCGCATGAGTTCCTGCACCTGCTCGGTGTTCTGCGGCCTGACGATGGCCTGCGGCATGGCTTCATGCACCGAGGCGTCGGAGCCGTACACGTAAAGGTCAGCCTTGTTGTCGCGGACGTTTTCAGCGCCAACAATTTCTTTCAGTTTTGCGATATTGACAGAATTCATCCAAAAACCTCAATCAGCCACGGAGAATAAAGAGAACACGGAAAAAAAGCACAAGCCCGGCCGCCGGCAGCGATCGGCTGCGCACACAGCACGCTACCCCTTTATTTTGAAGCAGGCTTATGGCTTCTCTTGAGATCGCGGAAGACCGGCCCCCAAGTCGGATGCCCTGCTTCAGCTGGCGTCAGATCGAAGGCGGGGTCAAGATCCAGTGCCGTGCGGAATTCCTCGCGACACTGCCGTTTACGGCCGCCAACACAGTGTATGAACGCCTTGTATTTATGAGCCCTGGCCTGATCTTGCCGCATTTTTAGGCCGAGCGCCAACGCCCTCTCGAATTGCTTTGTTGCCACCTTGTAGTTGCCATTCTCATAGCTGGCAACAGCGCTGGCCAGTTCCTGTTGCGCCGTGTCGAGCAGTGGCGGCATGGCCTTGGTTTCGGCTGACGTCGCTTCCTCTTTTTTGACGTCAGTCGAGGCACAAGCACTAAACAAAAAAACAAAAACGAGCAGATACAAACTGCGGCCAAACAACGAAGTGCGTAAAGAAAACATTTGATCAATCCTCATTCGAATTTGTGTTTGATGCGAATCGTACCATCCGGCGTCAGATCAACGCTTTGCCGGAAGGGTCTGAAATTGGCGTTACGGATTTCAATCCGGTGTTTGCCAGCCGGCAAACGAAGTGCGTTGAGCGGCGGCGAAATGCCCATTTTTTTGCCGTCGACATAAACCTCGCCCCAGGGCGCGACCGCCAGCCGGATACGGCCTTCGGGAACGGCAACCGGCTTTGGAGCAGGCTCTGGCTCGACAACAGGCTTTGCTTCAGGCGCTGGTGCGGCAGATTCCGGCGCAGCCGCTACAGCCTCCGGCGAAGCGCTTGGCGCGGACGCGACAGGCGTTGCTTCAGGCATCACAACCGCTGGCGCTGGCAATGTTGTGGATGTGGTCGTAGGCGCTGGCGCGGAAACAGCCACAGTAGCCGTTGGCTGGTCTGGCGCAGGACGACGCAGCAGCCAGCCGGCGGTGATTGCCAGCAATATCAGGACGACAGCAAGCGGCACGGCATAGCGCAGGACGCGGGTATTGGCGGGCGGCGATGGGGATGGCACTGGTTTCTGGATCGTCTTGATCTGCACGGTCTCGGCGCCCGGTCCGGTGGCGACAGGAATCGCCGTCGCCGCACGCAGAATTTCGGCGTTTTGCGCCTGTTCCCGCCGGGTCTGAATGACGATGCGGCGGTATTTGCGCAGATGCGCCGCCATATCATTGGCCTTCTGGTAGCGCTTGTCCGGGTCTTTGGCCATGGCACGTGCGACGATACGGTCAAAGCCATGTGGCAGATCCGGGTTGAAGCTTGAAGGCAGCGGTGGTGCGCTATGCAGCACCTGATCAAGAACCTCGTTGAGACTTTCGCCAGTAAAGGGCGGACGCCCGGTCAACATTTCGTAGAGGACGACGCCGAGCGAGAAAATGTCCGAGCGGCCATCCGCCTTTTTGCCGGTGACCTGCTCCGGCGACATGTATTTTGGCGAGCCGAAAGCCGTGCCCATCAGGGTGTGTGCGCTGTTGGGCAGCAGCGCAACGCCGAAATCGGCAATTTTCACGGTGTTGTTATCGAGCACCATGATATTGGCTGGTTTGATGTCGCGATGCACAACATCGTTGGCGTGGGCAAAAGCCAGCCCGTCGGCGATTTCGATGGCGATTTTGGCAATGCGCTCAAGCGGCAGCACGACGCCCGAATCAAGGATTTCACGCAACGAGCGACCGGCGAGAAATTCCATGGCGGTATAAGCCAGATCACCACTGCGGCCGACATCGTGAATGGTAACGATATTGGGATGATTGAGACGTCCGGCCGATTTGGCTTCGCGGTAGAAGCTCTGTTCAAAAGCCTCCGACTCCTCGCGCGAGAGGCCGGCACAACTCACTGTCTTGATCGCCACTGTTCGGTCGATCAACGGATCATAGGCACGATAAACCGTTCCCATCGCCCCTTGCCCGAGGGTTCCAGTGATCTGGTAACGACCTAGTTGTGCGAGAGTCATAAGCAGTCAGACGGAATTTTGAAAATGCGAACCGCAAGCGGCAAGCCTGTAACGATGACGATGCTCGATATTGGGTTCTCAAGGCAAGCTTGTCAAGAAAGTGGGTGCCGATGTGCTATATTTTCAACCTGTCATTTTTATCCCAACATTACATAGTCGTCCATTTTGAACAACGAACCTTTTCATCTTGAACTGGCCTGTTTGACCGAAAGCGGCCGGGTCCGCGCCCGCAACGAGGATACGACAGCGGTCGACAGCGATTATGGCATCGCCGTAGTGGCCGACGGCATGGGCGGGCATCGCTCTGGCGAGGTCGCCAGCCAGATGGCTGTCGATTTTTCGCTAAAACGTCTGCGCTCCAAAATCATCCGTTTGCGTGATGGCATCCTGAACCAGACGCCGATCCAGTTCGCCAATCAGATTGTCGGCGAAACCAACCAGAAAATTCATCTTGCGGCCAGCCAGCAAACCGGATGCGGCGGGATGGGAACAACGCTGGCGCTGGCGATTTTCCATGGTCAAAAAGTGGCACTGGCGCATGTCGGCGATTCACGCATCTACCGCTTGCGTGCAGGCAAACTCCAATTGCTGACGCGCGACGATTCCCTGCTCTGCGATCAGGTTGAACACGGGCTGATCGCGGCCGAAGATGCCGCCGATTCACACAATCGCAACATGGTGACGCAGGCACTGGGTATCCAGGCCAGTGTGACGGTACACCTGCAGGAAGAAGACCTACTTGTCGGCGACGTTTACCTGCTATGCACGGACGGTCTGAGCGACCTTGTCGAAGAAAGCGATCTCGAACTCATCGTCGATGCGCTGAAAACCAATTTGCCGATGGCGGCCAGTCACCTGGTTCAGCTCGCCAACGATAATGGCGGTTACGACAACATCACGGTGGCGCTGGCTCGTATTTGCGAACCCGTGGTTGAACCCGAACCCATCGTCGAACCCCAAGGCTGGCTGGCGCGCCTGCTCGCCTGGTTGTCCCCAAAGTCTGCGGAGAAATAACCTTGGCCAAGCTGATCTTGTCCCTGAACGGCAACGTCATCAATCAGTTCTTCATCGATAAGGCAAGCGTCACCATCGGGCGCGACCTGGGTAACGAAATCGTCATTGACGACCCCCTGCTTAGCCGCCAGCATGCCCGCATCGTCTGCATCGAGAAAGACCATATCGTTGAAGACCTGCAAAGCAGCAACGGCACCCGGTTGAACGGCAGCCCGCTCAAACGGCAAATCCTGCAGCATTCCGACGTGATCGAACTGGGTAGTCACCATTTGCGCTATATGAGTTCACGCGTGGCCGCCGATATCGAACTCGAACGCACGATGATCATCAAGGGTTTGTCCCACATGGCGGCAGAAATAGCCGCAGAGGGCGCCGCGCCCGCAACTACGCCCGTTACATCTGTGCCGGTAGCGCGTGCGACCAAGACCAATCTTCCGGAAGGTAGCGTCAAGGTGCTGGCGGGATCGGGGCGCCATGCCGAGGGCGAAACCATCCATCTGGATCGCGTTGTCGCCACCTTCGGCACTCCCGGCGAACAACTCATTGTGATTGCCCGGCGGCCACAGGGCTATGTTCTTTCGCACGTTGAGGGCGCTTATCCTACCCGTATTAACGGGCAGAACATTGGTTCCGCACCCCATCTTCTGCGCGACGGCGAACTGATTGAATCCGCCGCCTTGCGCCTGGAATTCCGGCTTGCACCATTCCAGAAAAACGCTCAAGACAGCACCGATTTATCTCATAAAACACATTAACAATAAACCCTATTAATTTGAATTTATTGTTTATTCATCGCGTTCTTCGGCGGCTTCTGCCAACAACCAGTCACAGAATGTCATGACGGCCGGCCGTTCGGCCAGCGCTTCGGCCACCACCAGATAATAGCCATGCCGCGATGAGACGGTGGTTTCAAACGGAATCACCAGACGGCCTTTTTGCACCGCACCGGCGATCAGTGGCTTCAAGACCAACACTACGCCCAATCCGTCGATGGCCGCTTCCAGTGCCAGCGTATTGTCAAAACGCGGCCCTTTGCGGGGCTCGATATTCTCCACCCCGGCCGCCCGCATCCAGTCCGCCCAGGTCGGCAGATCGGTTTCCGGCACTGTATCGTCATGAATCAGGACATGCCATTGCAAATCTTCCGGCGTTCGCAAGGGATGCTCGCCTTCCAGAAGCAGCGGACTGCAGGCCACCACCAGCAAGGGATTGAAAATCTGACTGACCCGATGCCCCGGATAATCGCCGTTGCCGTAGCGGATGGAGATTTCGCTGACATCGGTGCGCGGATCAACATCATGCGTTGCCGGAGTATCCGGGTTGTCGATATTGTCGGCGCTACTGGAAAGACGTAAGTCAATTTCGGGATAGTGCTCGGTAAAGCGGGTCAGTCGCGGCATCAGCCAGCGCGAGGCAAAGCTGGGGGGCGCATTGACGTGCAGCGTTTCAACCTGTTGCTGCGTCCTTGTGGCTTCCACGGCAGAAGCCAGACACTCGAAACCCTCCCGTAATTTGGGCAGCATCGCCTCACCTACCGGCAGCAAACGTACCTCGCGTGGCAGGCGCTCGAAGAGCGGCTTGCCCAGATAATCTTCAAGCGCCTTGATCTGCTGGCTGATGGCGCCCGGCGTCACATACAACTCTTCCGCTGCCTGCTTGAAGCTCAAATGGCGGGCAGCGGCCTCGAAGGCGCGCAAGGCGGTCAGGGGTGGAAGTCGATAAACCATGCTCTTAACGGTTAAGTTTTTCTATATTGTAGAACAAAAACAATTCGTTTGTTGCAATGCAGCAGGATCGCTAAAGTGGAGCCATCGATCGTGACCTGTCTCAAAACGATCTGTTGTACCAACAACCCGAAAGGAGTTTGACATGAGTGCCATTACTGCCATCCTGAACAACATTGCCGAGCATTCGATGCCGGCAGTTGCTTCCCAGACGCGCCTCGA
>JAGTRX010000194.1 GCA_018262285.1 Pseudomonadota bacterium
TGCCGAGCATTTTCATTTCATTGGCGACGATTTCGGTCGAATAGCGCTCCTGACCTTCCTTGTCCGTCCATTTGCGGGTTTGAATGCGGCCCTCAATGTAAATCTGCGAACCTTTCTTGAGGTACTGGCCGGCAATTTCAGCCAGACGGCCAAACATCACAATCCGGTGCCACTCGGTGGTTTCCTTTTTTTCGCCGGAGCTCTTGTCTTTGTAGCTGTCGGTGGTGGCCAGACGCAGGTTGCAGATCGGGTCGCCGCTCGGCATGAAACGGGTTTCCGGGTCGGCGCCCAGATTGCCGACGAGAATGACTTTATTGACGGATGCCATGTTTTATAATCTCCATTTATAACAATGGGTTAATGAATTTTGTAGGTGAGGTTGTTGTCGATTATATCAACTTGCGGGAGCGGCTTCGGCAGCATCGGAACGCGTTTCGCGCTGCAGTTGGTGCATGTGGGCATAAACACCCTGGCGGGCAAGTAATTCGGCATGGTTGCCGCGCTCAACAATGCGACCCTGGTCGAGGACAACGATGAGGTCAGCCTTTTCGATGGTCGACAAGCGGTGCGCAATCACGACGGTGGTACGCCCCTGAATCAGTTGTTCCAGAGCCGTCTGAATCTGGCGTTCCGATTCCGAGTCGAGCGCCGAGGTTGCTTCATCGAGAATGAGGATAGGCGCATTCTTCAGGAAGGCGCGGGCGATGGCCAGACGCTGGCGCTGACCACCGGAAAGCTTGACGCCATTTTCGCCGACTTCGGTATCGAGTCCTTTTTCCATCTGGCTGATGAATTCCCAGGCGTTGGCGGCTTTGGCGGCGGCGATGATTTCTGCTTCGCTGGCGCCTGACGCCATGCCGTAAGCGATATTGGATCGCACCGTGTCGTTGAATAGCACAACATCCTGACTGACCAGGGCGATATTGGCGCGCAGGCTTTTCAGAGTCAGTTCCTCGATGCTGAAACCGTCGATCTGAAGTTTGCCGGCGCTCGGGTGATAAAAACGCGGGATCAAGGTGGCCAGGGTTGTTTTGCCACTGCCGGAAGCGCCGACCAGCGCCACCGTCTTGCCGGGTTCAATATCGAGGTCGATCTCGATCAGGGCAGGGCGTGGGCTGCTCAGGTAGCTGAATCCCACCTGCTCGAAGCGGATGTGGCCTTGGGCACGCGGCAGTTCGACGGTTCCGGCATCGTCCTCGGGTAACTGGTCGAGCACCTCGAAAACGCTTTCCGCTGCCGCCAGGCCGCGCTGCAAGGGCGCATTGACTTCGCTCAGATGCTTGACCGGGGTCAGGATCATGATCAGGCCGATGAAAAACGAAATGAAAGTGCCGACCGTCGTCCCTGCATTGCTGGCCGATTGCACTAGCGCCAGATAAGTGATGATGGCAACCGAAAACGAGGCGGCCAGTTGCGTCAGCGGCGCCGTGGACGCCGCCGCAATCGCCTCGCGCATGGTGGCGCGGCGGGAAAGATTGGTCGCTTCCTGAAAGCGCTTCGCTTCGTATTCCTGACCGCCAAAAATTTTAACCACCTTGTGGGCGCCAACCGTTTCTTCCAGGATATGCGCGATCAGCCCCATGGCGGTGTAACCGCTGCGGCTGGCCTTGCGCAAGCGGCTGCCAAAAATGCGCATGACGCCAAAAATGATGGGGCCGACCGTCAGCGAAATCAGGGTCAGTCGCCAGTCGAGATAGAGCAGGTAGCCCAGCATGCCGATCACCGCCAGACCGTCGCGCACGATCGTCGTCAATACGCCGGTCGCCGCCTGCGAAACATTGGTGACATCGTAGGCCACCTTGGAAATCATGGTGCCGGTCGATTGATCGTCGTAAAAGCGGGCGGGCAAAATGAGCAGGCGGCCGAACATGGCGCGGCGCAAATCCATCACCACTTTGGCGGCCACCCAGGCCATGGCGGTGCTGCCCATGAAGTTGGCCGTGCCGCGAAAAATGAAAATGGCGATGATCGCCAGCGGAATCAGATAGGTCAGTTCCTGCTGCTTGGCGACGAAGCCGTTGTCGAGCAGATGCTTCATCAGCGCCGGAAAAATAGGCTCGGTCGCCGCCGTCAGCATCATGCCCAGGATGGCCAGGGCAAAAGTGCCCCAGTACGGTTTGACCCAGGAAATCAGCCGTTGGTAGATGGCGCGGCTGGAATACTTGCCGGGGGCGGGAGCGGAAACGTCGTTCATCGGGAATGCGGCGCTGCTGGCCGTGAGGGCAAAACCTGAAGGTTGCCATTCTACCGATTCGGTCGGGCAAGCGTCGTAGAATATGCGCTTATGAAAATCACTGCCCCGATGACCGCTTTGCTTGTCTGGCTAATGCTGATTGCCCCAGCCGGCGCCGATATTGTTGTGCGTGACGACAGCGGTGCGGACATCCGCCTCAAATCGCCAGCCCGGCGCATTGTCAGCCTGGCGCCGCACATCACCGAGAATCTTTATGTTGCCGGTGCTGGCGCTTACGTTGTCGGCGTCACCGATTACAGCGATTACCCGCCAGTTGCCCGCCAGCTGCCGCGCATCGGCCAATCCGGTCGTATGGATATGGAAGCCCTGCTGGCCTTGAAGCCTGATCTTGTCATTGCCTGGCAGGGTGGCACACCAACCACGCAAATCGAGAAGCTCAAAGCACTGGGGCTTGCCGTTTTTCTGGTGCGCTCGGATCGCATGGCCAGCGTGGCCAGCGATATTGAATACTATGGCCAGTTGGCTGGTACGCCGGAAACTGCCAATCGAGCCGCCGCACAATTTCGCCAGCGCCTTGCTGCCTTGCGCACTACCTATTCCGGCAAGGCGCCGGTACGTGTCTTCTACCAGATCTGGCAGCGGCCGATGATGACTGTCGGCGCCCGCCAACTGATTACCGACGCTATTCGCCTGTGTGGCGGCGAAAACATTTTTGGTCAGCTGTCGACGCTGGCGCCAACCGTAAATGTCGAAGCTGTGCTGGCTGCCCGGCCGCAAGTCATCATCGCCTCTGGCAACAATGCGGCTCGACCACCCTGGCTGGATGAGTGGAAACGCTGGCCGCAACTTGAAGCTGTCCGGCGCAACCAGCTTTATCACATCGATCCTGACCTGATCCAGCGTCACACCTTCCGCCTGCTGGAGGGCGCCGAACAGCTGTGCCAGCAGATCGACTCGGCGCGTATCGAGCGCTAAGGGACAACGATAGCGCCCAAAAATTCCTTGAGTTATCCTAAAAGTTATTGTAGCGCTCGCTCGAGCGATGTATTCTTTCCCCCGGAGACAGCCTGTTGCCTGCAGGCTTCAAATTTTAATAAACAATAAGGAGGGGGCAAATAAGATGAAATTCTTTTTGAAGTTATCAGGCCTGATTGATGCGATGTCGGAGCGCATCTGCAAGATGGTCATGTGGCTGGTACTGGCCATGACGCTGCTGAGTAGCTTTAATGCGATGATGCGTTACACCATCAACTACAGTTCAAACGCCTGGCTGGAAATGCAGTGGTACATCTTTGCTGCGGTCTTCATGCTGATGGCGGGTTATGGCTTGCTCAGGAACGCCCATATCCGCATCGACGTTCTTGCCGGCCACTTCCCGCACAAGGTGCAGGGCTGGATCGACATCATCTGCTTCTTCCTGTTTTTCACCCCGATGGTAGTTGGTATTTTTTATCTTTCATTGCCGGCGGTCATTGATTCCATCCAAATTGGCGAGATGTCGCCCAGTCCCGGTGGCCTCGCGCGCTGGCCGGTCCGGGTCATATTGCCGCTGGGTCTGCTCTTGCTGTTCATTCAGGGCATTTCGGAAGTGATCAAGAAAATTGCCTACATCACCGGCCATCTGCCCGATCCCTATGCGCATGAGAATGAGATGACCGAGGAAGAAAAACTGGCGGCCGATCTTCTGGCCGAACAAGCAAAGAAGGGAGCACAAGCATGAGTGCCTTTTTGATAGCCAATATGGC
>JAGTRX010000195.1 GCA_018262285.1 Pseudomonadota bacterium
ACAGATCAACAACGCGTTGTACAAGTTCGGTCAGGAAGCCGAGGTGATGTTCGCGTCGCACAGCTGGCCGCGCTGGGGCAACGAGCGTATCCAGGAAGTGATGCGTGCGCAACGCGACACTTACGCCAATCTTAACAATCAATCGTTGCACTACGCTAACCAGGGCGTGACGATCAACCAGATCCATAACGTCTATCAGCTGCCGTCGAGCTTGTGGAAGCAATGGCCCGCGCATAGCTACCACGGCTCCAGCGAGCATAACAGCCGTGGCGTTATTAACCGATTCCTGGGCTACTGGGACGGCAATCCGGCTACGCTGATTCCACTCTCGCCGGAAGATTCCGCACCGCTGTACGTCGAGATGATGGGCGGCTCCGCGAAGATCATGGCCAAGGGCAAGCAGTTGTACGCCAAGGGCAAGTACCTGGAAGCGTCGGAAATCCTGAACCGGCTTGTCTTTGCGCAGCCTAAAAACCAGGCGGCCAAGGACCTGCTGGCCGATGTGTTCGAACAGATCGGCTACCAGAAGGAAAGCCCGAGTCTGCGCAACAGCTTCTTGCAGGGAGCTTATGAACTGCGCACCGGACTACCGGGCGGCGTGCCAGTCAAGTCGAGCGGGCCGGACGTAATCCGGGCGATGTCGACCGAGAATTGGCTCGATTTCCTCGGCATCAGCGTCGATCCCCGCAAGGCCGAGGACATGAAGTTCGTCATCAATCTGGTCACTCCCGACAACGGCGAGAAGTACCTGGTGGAGATGAGCAACGCGACACTCACCAATATCAAGGACCAGCAGGCCAAGAATCCGGATTTAACGATCACCATCAACCGCGTCGACCTCAATCAGGTGATGATGGGCGTGAACACGTTCGACGACCTGGTCAAGGACGGCAAGGCGAAGTTCGAAGGCGATCGCAAGCCTTTCGATCAGTTGAGAAGCCTAATGGTTTCGTTTACGCCGAACTTCGAGATCTTGCCCGGAACTGCGGCGAAAAAGCCGACGCCGGGTGCTAAGCCGATGGAAGTTCCTGATTTGCTGCCACCGGATTCGGCGGGTGACTAACGCTCTAAAAATTAAGGAGAACTTATATGATCGTAAAACACCGCGTTTCCTCGTTTTTCAAACTTTTGGCCCTTGCAGCCGCATTGGCGACAGCCTCCAGCGTTCACGGCGCCGAAACTACCGAAGTCGACGCCACCCATGATCCCTGGGCATTCAATCTCACGCTTTACATGTGGTTTCCAGGCTTGAACGGCGATTTTTCCGCTGGGCCGCTCAACGAATCGCTCGATTTAAGCTTCATCGATATTGCCGGAAAACTGCGCAGTTTTCCGGTGGCTTTCAATGGGCATTTAGAAGCGCATTACGAACGGCTGGGGTTTTACCTGGATGGCAATTATTTGGGGCTGGATTTCGAACCCCGCTTCGATGGGGGTATCGCTAAAGGCTTATCGACTGAGTTGGGCGTCATGGATTATGGCGTATCGTACCGGCTGTTCGGTTCGGCTGCCTCGGAACGCGTCGCCCACTGGGAGGAGAAATCGACTTCGAACACCCTCGACATCTATGCCGGCGGCCGCACTATTTGGCTGGGTAACCAACTTGAATTTAGTGGTATCGGTAGTTTTTCAGGCAGCAGTTCCTTCACCGCTCCGGTGATAGGTGGCCGGATCATTGCAGAGTTCTTGCCGAAGTGGTTCCTGTTGATGGACGGCAATGCCGGTGGCTTTGGTGTGGATAATGTGATCTTTACCGGCTCCGCGCTCGGGGCAGTCGGCTACCGCAGCACACTGTTTGGCGTGCCCTCTACGGTACAGGCGGGTTACAAGGCTTTGATTGTGAACGTGGACAAGCCCATCGTCGCCGCCGATGTGACCTTGCACGGCCCATTCATAGGGCTGACGGGTTATTGGTAAAGCGCTAAATACATCCTGAATTTGGAGAAAACCTTATGCCATTCAAAATGACAACCTTTATTTTCTGGTCAGGCGTATACAATGCTGGCCTTGCATTGACGTTAACGTGTCCGCCATTTTATGGATGGCTGGGCTTGAACGTTCCTGCGCCCTTATGGGGCTGGCTAATCGCGGGCTTTTTAGGCTATACCAGTGTGGTGCTGATTCTGGCATCGCGGGATTTGCGCCAGCGCGCTTCTTTCGTGTATTGGGAATCGATACTCCGATACATCGCTGCGCTGTTGCTAATTCCAGCCGGTCTTTTCGGGGATCTGGGTTTGATTGCCGTGCCGCTGGGTCTGGGTGATCTGGCTATCGGTCTGGTTTATATGTTTGGCCTGCCCAAGGAACTTGGTTTGTCACACTCGGCTTTGATGAGTGACCGCTGCGGCTAACTATTAACGGAACTTTCTAGGTTATTTATGAAAACTGTAATCATCCTGGGCGCCACGGGGCAGGTTGGGCAAGCATTGCTGCAACTGGCCTTGCAACACCCCGAAATCTCCCATGTGGTTGCGCCTACGCGACGCCCGCTGCCGCCTCATGCTAATCTGGACAATCCGCTGATCGATTATGATGCGTTGCCGGAGACTGCGATTTGGTGGAAGGCCGACCTGGCGCTCTGCGCGCTGGGAACTACGCTACGTCAGGCTAAATCCAGGGCCGGCTTCTACCGCGTCGATCACGACTATGTCCTGGCCGCGGCCAAGTTAACCAAGGGGGCAGGAACGCCGGCTTTCGGTCTGGTCTCTTCCCTGGGAGCGGATGCTTCTTCTCGCCTCTTTTATCTCAGGACCAAAGGCGAGACCGAACAAGCGCTCTCCACCTTGGGGTTTGCATCGCTGGTGCTGGTGAGGCCATCGCTGCTGATCGGAGGCTCACGATCCAGCGCCAGGCACCTGGAGGCCTTCGGATTGTTTCTGGGTAAGCACCTGGCTTCGCTGCTACCCCGGCACTATCGGGCGGTGACTACCACCCAGGTGGCACGGGCCCTACTCGAAGCCGGTCTTGGTGCGCCCGTGGGACTGCAAGTAATTGAGTCGGAGCAACTGCCGGGCTGAATACCATACGAGCATAGCTGTGTATGTGACGAATGACGAATACTTTGGCATTGCGGGATTTGCTTTATTTGGCTAGCGTAAGCCGCATAAAGGCTACAACAACAGCTGGAGAAAAGCCTAATGCGTGAGTGAAACCGCACGGCTTGATGCGGGAGGTGCCTCAAGCACCCTTGTGCCGGCGTTAGCTTCCAGAAAATGTTTGAATCGGGGTTCGTTTCGTAACAGATCCCGGCCGGCTCCGATCAACATGTCGACTTCATGATCGGACAGTTCCAACGAGGTGGGCAGATTATTGAAATAGGATTTCAACGTCTGGGTCTTAATGGATTCGAAAGTTACCTCGGCGTTATAGATCCTGACGTTATGCCCGTGTTCCTGCATTGCCTTTTCAAGGTCTTTGAGTTTGTTCGCCAACAACAGCTTTGTGTCATTGTCGTATCGGGACATCTGAACGTCCGTGAACGCATTGATCGTATCGCCCACCGAAGGTTCTGCTGCCGAATGGTCGATGCCGGGTTCCGGGGTCACTTGGGCATTGACGGAGATAACCAGGACATCCTTGGGCATCTGGCCAGGATTGTTGAATAAGAAACCACTGCCGATGGTTTCAATACGGTCTGTTAATGCGCGCAACCCGAGATTATCTGCAACCCCGCCATCGACCAGGTGAATATAGGGGTGCGCTGTTCGGTTGGTATAGGAGTTTACTTGCGCCTTCAATTCGCGGATGTCGAGGCTCTTGGCGTCCTGCTTGTCGAGAAAACGCACGAGATTCGACTGATTGATATCGCAGTCCCCGCTGTAATTCTTTAGCACGACGGTTGGAAACGCTACCGGCACCGCCGAAGAAGCAGTCACGGCGCGCGCCACTGAAAGCGCGCTCAGATCCGAGCAGATCAGATCAAAATACG
>JAGTRX010000091.1 GCA_018262285.1 Pseudomonadota bacterium
TCTTGACCAGGGCGTCGACCTGGTTTTTCTTGCGCACCGTGCCGAGTTCGAGAAATGCGAAGCCGGCGTGCATGGCCAGTACCATGATGGCGCCAAGCAGGATAAATAGTGTGTCGCTGCCCGATTTTAGTGCTTCCATAAACCCCCCTGATAAAAATTCAAGAGGCAAAAGCAATTGCTGTTCCAGCTATATAAAACAATGGGTTAAGCTAAATTGCACCATTCGATCCGCACCTGGGCGGTGCATCTCCGGGCGATCGGCGCACATTCGTTGTGCAGGTGGTGAAGCAATTGTCTTGATGCCCGGCCGAAGTTCTGGCAATGACAGCGACGCCGGGCAATATGGAGTAAGATTTCCTGACATCCGCTGATTGTCTGGAACTCTCGAATGAGCATCCGCCTCAAGGCCATTCTCCTGTTTTTTCTGGTGACTGCGGTTATCGCTTCAACCGCACTTGGCTTTTCCTATACCTTGCTGCAGGACAGCCTGGCGGCAGAGATCCGGGGGCGCCTGCGCAATATTGCCCATATCGGTGGGGCTTCTGTCGATGTGGTGACAGTCGAGCGCCTGATCGGTCGGCTCAAGGAGAAGTTGACGGAAGAACGCGTCGCCGAGATTGAAAGGTCTGCGGACTACCTGCGCATCTACCGGCAGTTTCAGGCCATCCGGCAAGCCGAACCCAGCCTGATCCAGTTTGTATACATTCTCGTTCCCAGTCAAAAACCCGGCGAGGCGTTTTTTCTGGTCGATGCCGATGTGCTGGATGCGGTGGCGCGCCAGGCGGCCGGGCAGGTTCTGAACGAGGAGATTTCCCATTTTGGCTTGTCCTACGACATCAACCACCGGCCTTTTATCAAGAAAGCCTTTTCTTCCGAGGCGGTAGTCATCGAGGATGCGTTCACGCCTGATCCCAAGTACAACACCAATTCGCTCTCGGCTTATGCCCCGATTCGAAGCGCGGATGGCCGCCTGCTCGGCATTCTCGGTGTAGATCTCAAGGACGAGAACATGCGCAAGGCACTCAACAAGTCCGCACTTGGTTCCTCGCTGATCGTTTTCTTTTCTGTTCTTGCGGCGCTGGTGATTTCGGTTGTCTTTGGCGACCGCCTGACTCAGGGTATTCGGGCGCTGGATGGTGTGGTGCGGGAATTTGCCTTGAAGCGTTTCGATGTGCGGGCGTCAGTCAAATCACGTGACGAGATCGGCCACCTGAGTGCCTCTTTCAACAATATGGCACAAACCATCGATAACGACGCCAGACATCTGCAAGCCCTGCTGGCGGCTTATGGCAAGTTTGTGCCGCACACTTTTCTGGCTTTTCTGCAAAAGGCGAGCATTATCGACCTGGCACTGGGTGATCACGTCCAGCAGGAAATGACGGTACTTTTTTCCGACATCCGTTCCTTTACCAGCCTGTCGGAAACGATGACGCCGAAGCAGAATTTCGATTTCATCAATGCTTTTCTACGCCGGGTCGGGCCGGTGATCCGTGATCATGGCGGCGTGATCGACAAGTACATTGGCGACGCGGTTATGGCGCTTTTCCCCGGCTCGGTTGAGAGGGCTGTGCGCGCTGCCATTGACATGCAGCGTCGGGTGGCGGCTTACAACTTTGAACGACAGGCCAAGGGCTATATGCCGATTGCCATTGGCGTCGGCCTGCATTGGGGAAATCTCATCCTGGGGACGGTGGGTGAAGACGAGCGCATGGATAGCACCGTCATTTCGGATGCGGTCAATCTGGCTTCGCGGCTCGAAGGCGTGACCAAGAATTACGGCGCCAGCATCGTCGTCAGCGAAGCGATCATCAGTCGCCTGCCGTCCTCGGCGGATTTCGATGTCCGTTTTCTTGACAAGATTCAGGTCAAGGGCAAAAAGGAGCCGGTGGTGATCTACGAAATCTTCGATGCCGATCCCGAAGCGGTGCGTCAGTGCAAGCGCGATCTGGCCGAAAAATGGCAGAGCGCCGTCGATGCCTATTACCGGCGTGATTTTGCTGGAGCCGGCAGTTTGTTCCGGGAAATTCATGCCCGGCTGCCGAATGATCTGCCTGCAGCAATTTACCTGGAACGCGCTACCTTGGCAGAAAATGAGGGGGTTGCGGAGGACTGGAAAGGTATTGAAGTTCTCCAGTCCAAGTAGGCGCCCGTGGTTTGTCCGCAATTTGCAGCCGACGTGGCTTGACCTTGACGGGCAAGTGCGGAAATACTGTAGGCCAATGATCAGTTTTCCATAACAATGGTGTTGCTTACGATTTGGATTTTTCTCAGGGGGATATGATGGATTACAAGGATGTTTACAAGAATAAATTGATTTCGATTCCGGAAGCGGTGTCGATGGTGCAGTCCAACCAGATTGTCGGGACTTCGATCATCGGTTCGGAACCGCCCGGATTGCTAGGCGAATTGGGCAATCACAAAGATCGGCTGGAAAACGTGGATGTCTATGTCTGCCTGCCTATGCGTCCCCATTCCTACATGTCCCAGGACGATATGGCCGGCCACTTCAACGTGTGCAGCTGGTTCTTTGGCGGACCTGATCGCAACATGCACAAGTCGGGCCGGATTTCCTATTGCCCCAATAATCTGCACACTGCGGCATCCTTGGTGTTGAGCAATTGCAAAAACCACATCAATGTTTTTTTTGGCATTGCCACGCCGCCGGACGAGAAGGGCTTCATGTCCCTTTCGCTCGGCCTGATTGTCGAGAAACAGTTCATGGAGGCGGCCGACCTGGTCATTCTCGAAATCAATGACAAACTGCCCTACACCTACGGCGATACTCTGGTGCATATCAACGACGTTGATTATGTCGTTGAAAACAATTTCGATTTGCCGGTCATTTCAGGTATTCCTTCCGAACCCTGGCAGGAAACCATCGGTGGCTACATTGCCGAGATGATCGAGGATGGCTCGACCCTGCAACTGGGGATCGGCGGTATTCCCAACGCCATTACGCCTTTCCTGACGGCGCGTCGCGATCTCGGTATCCATACCGAAATGTTCGTCGATGGCTTTCTCGACCTGATCGAAGCCGGCGCCATTTCCGGCAAGCGCAAGACGATGTGGAAAGAGAAGATGATCTGCACCTTTGCGTTGGGTTCGCAGAAGCTCTATGACTTCATTGACCGCAATGTCAGTGTCGAGGTGCATCAGGGCAAGGTGGTCAATGATCCGTTCATCATCGCCCAGAACTACAAGATGATCAGCGTCAATACCGCTATTACGCTGGATATCAATGGTCAGATTTGTTCGCAGAGTATTGGTCCGAAGCATTTCAGCGGCACCGGTGGTCAGCTCGACTATCACCTTGGCGCTCAGAAATCGAACGGCGGACGCGGCATCATCGCGCTGCGTTCAACCGCCAAGGAAGGCACGGTATCGACTATCGTGCCGATGCTGCCGCAGGGTTCGGAAGTGACTGTTCCGGGGCAGTACGCCGATACCATCGTCACGGAATTCGGTGTTGCCGACTTGAAGGGCAAGACCGTCAAGCAGCGCATGGAAGCCCTGATCAAGATTTCGCATCCGGATTTCCGTGAATGGATACGCGACGAAGCCCACCGTATCGGTATTGTTCCCAAGTTGCAAATGCAGGGGTTCAGGGTCGAGCCGCCGGCTTTTGCCGATCCAGAACCGGTTGGTGTGCCGGGGGTGACGGCTGACAAGATCAAGCTCGGTACTTTCCTCGATCTGACCGGCCCCAATGCCACGCTCGGTCTCGACATGCTGCATGGTTTCACCGCTTATTTCGATTACATCAATTCCAGTCAGGGCGGCGTGTGCGGCAGAAAACTGGAATTGATCGTCGAAGACAATGCCTTCGATAGTGAGCGCGCCAAAACGCTCTCGAAGAAGCTCGTCGAAAAGGATGGGGTTTTTGCGATGATCGGCCCGATGGGAACCACGGCCAATCTGGCGACGCTTGATTATTTTGTCGAGAAAAACATCCCGGTCATCGCGCCGATTAGCGGTATTTCAACCTGGGCGAATCCCTTGAAGCGCAACTATTTTGCCTATCAGACCAGTTATCAGGTCGAAGGGCGGATTCTGGCGCAGTACGCACTGGAAACCATGACGCCGAAGAATGTGGTTGTCTTTGCCGTCGATGATCGTTTTGGTCATGAAGGTACCGAAGCGGTGGTCGAGGAATTGAAGAAAGCCGGTATTCCGCGCATCCGCACCGTATTCCACAATCAAGGTTCTACCGAGGCCGTTGAGTGGCTGGGGCAGATCAGAAACAGCGATCCGGATGGCCAGGAACCCGATCTGGTGTTTCTCTACACCTACCTGAAGCCGGCAGGCAGCCTGCTTCTTGAGGCCTATAAGGCCGATTTCAAACCGCAGTGGGTGGGTACCAATGTCATCGGCGGGCCGGGTCTGTTCAACGTTGCCAGCGAAAAAGCAGCGCATGGCGTGCGGACAGGTTCTTTCCCGCCAGGACCCAGCTTTCATCGTGGTGAGCGCCTCTATCGCAAAAATATGGGTGGCCGCTATGCCCGTGAAGAACTGGGAACCTGGAGTTCGGTGGCCTATGCCATTGCACAGTTGTCGGTGGAAGGGCTCAAGGCTGCGGGCCGCACCTTGACGCGCGAAAAGTTCATTGAGAGCATGGAAAACCTCAAGGATTGGACCGGTGGTCTGCATCCGCCCATTTCCTACAGCGCCGATGATCGCCGTGGCCTGAAAACCATTGCCATTCAGCGGGCGATCAATGGCAAGTGGCTGCGTGAAAAGGCGACTTACGAGTTGAAGGAATAGCGTTTATCGTTTTCAACAACCGGAACCTGCGTGCCTGTGGCGGCGGGCTCCAATTTTTGGAGATAGTCATGAAACTGCGAATGCTTGGTTTTTCTCTGCTGTTTTTTTGTCCGGCTGTGGCTCTGGCCAGCCTGCCAGTCAATCACAAGAGCGAGGGTTGTGTGATCAAGGGTAAGGTGTATTCGATTTATCAGGCCAAGACGGTTTATGCCTATAGTTTACCCAAGGGCTACGACCTGAAGCCTTATGAGGGCAAAAAGGTGATGCTCGAAGGCGAACTGTCGCCGGGCGATGCTTTTGTCCCCAAAGATAAGACTTTGAAGGTTCTGGGGGCTTGCGATGCGGCAACCCAGAAGCTGATTTCCGGCACCAATTAAGTGCTTCAGTTTGCCCCGGGATCGTCGTGATCCCGGGGCAATTCTGGTCTGTCATTCCGGCGAAAGCCGGAATCCAGGAAAATCGACGAACTGGACACCGGCTTTCGCCGGTGTGACGAATTATTAGAGATGCCCTTACTGCGGACTTGCCGTTGCACCTTCAGACTGATTGCCGAGGCGATACCAGTCAAAGCGACGGGTGAGAATCATGGCAGTGGCGAGCAGGCCGAAGAGCAGGAGCGAACCGAGCATCAGCGCGATGTCCTCTGACACCAGCAGGCCGTAAAGCGCCGCGAACAACAGGCCAAGCACGCCGCCGAAGACGATACCGCGTCGAGCACTTTGCATGACAAAGGCGAGGTAGAAGCCGATCAGTCCTACCGATGCCGATGCTGCCGCCAGATAGGCTAATGAGAAGGCGATGTGTTCGGAAAGACTCAAGACAAGTAGGAAGAACAGCGCCTGGGCTAAGCCGACCATAAAGTATTGCGCCGGGTGAATGCGCAGGCGCCGCATGATTTCAAACAGGAAGAAAGCGGCAAAGGTGATGCCGACGAACAGGAAGCCGTATTTCAAGGCGCGGTCGGATTGGGTGTAGATATTCACCGGCTCAACCAGACGAAGTTCAATCGCTTCCAGGCAACTGGCGTCGGCGCACTTTCCTTCCGACGAACCGGCTGCGCGCAGAAACTGTTGGCCGGCGGCAGAGGCCAGCGAAGAAATATTCCAGGTGGCACGGAAACCTTCCGGCCCGATCGATTGCGAAGCAGCGTCCGGCAAGAAACGACCGCCGAAGGAGGGATGCGGCCAGGCAGAATTGATCTGGATGCGATTGTTTTCGCCCAGTGGCACGATGCTCAAACGCTCGGTGCCTCTAAGCCCCAGCTTGAGCTTGAAGGTGATGCTGGCCGGTTTGCCGTCTGCGGGCGGTGTGATGGGGGCGATCATGCCGCTATCACTGACGCCGATGCCGCCACCTTTGACAAAGCCCACCGGTTTGCCGCCCCAATCCAGCTCGGGTTTGCCGGTGACGCCGCGCATGTCGGAAAGCCCCAGTGCCACATAGGGCTGCCCCCAGAGGATGCGCGAATCGGTGCGATGACGTTCGCTGGCGACGGCTTCAGGAACCAGAAAATTGCCGCTGATGTTGGCCTGCCATTCATACACCGGCGCCCGGAAAATGCCGCGTTTCTTGATATGCGTGGCCAGTTCGCCCTGCATGACCAGATCGCCCGGCAGAACATGGCGGGCATGTTCAACACGGTGCTCGACCGGCTGTTTGATTTTCTTGCCATCGACATCGGTGGTGATTTCATCGACGGTGTAAAACTCGCTGTAGGGCATCACCAGAACCGGCCCCAGCAGGCGCTGCGTTCCGGCATAGCTGGCGCCGATGTCACGCACGGCCTCGTTCTGGCGTGTTTGCCGCTCCTGCACGATGGCGCCGATCATGGTCAGCGGAATGACAATCAGCAGTAGCACAAAGCCGATAATAAATATTTTCAAGAACAGTGAATTGCGCATTGTTTACTCCTTGGAATGGATGCGGTTTGAAACGAAGACGGGGTGGCGGTGTTGGCGGCAGGTATGCCAGGCCAGCCAGAGGGCAGTGGCAATGAAGGCGACCTCAAGCCATCCGGAAAAATGGTTGGCATAACTCCAAACCCACCAGCCGGGCTGGCGAGGTACATGGAAGAGGGTGAAACGGGTGTGGTCGAAGGGTGCCAGCCAGCGGATGGGGCCGGCAATGGTGTCGAGCATGAAATGCAGTTGAACGCCGGCCAGCAGGAAGAGGTTGCACCCGTGCCATTCGCGCTGCCTGAGAACGCAGGCCAGCACCGCAACCAGAAAGAAGATGAGTAACCAACTCGGCGGCCAGTGCGAAGGAAAAGCACGGTGGCTGATGCTGTGGTTGGTGGCTAACTCGAAGTAGAGATAATCAAAATCGGGAAGAACGCTGGCGATCAGGCCAGTGATCAGCAGCCGGCGTTGCTGGGTCAGCGGTAGGCTTGAGGCACCGGGCAAGGCGAGCAGGCCGCGCGCAAGCAGATAACCAGCGGGAAGGTGAGCGAGAAACATGAAAGGCTCCGTGAAAGTGACGATGGAAGCCAGCTTATTTCTGCGCTGTGGGAATACTGTGAAGTGCGGGTGAAATCGGATGAAGTGCGAAAACCTGCTGGGCCAGTTGGCGCAGGAGTTCAGTGCTGGTCAGGTGTGTGTCGTGGCGCAAGCTCTTCCAGGCGGCGGTCAGACGGATCAGGAAAATGATGGCCAGAAATGGCGCAACCACGGCAAAGCCGAGGCCGGCGAAAAGGATGATTAGGAAGAAGAAGGCGGTGGCGGTCATGATTGGCTCCTTGTTGGGCGTTATTCATGACCACCAGCTTATTGACGCCATGTGAAACGGGCGTGAGGTGTTGGTGAAATCGAGTGAAGCGGAATCAGCGTGTTTTGCCGTTAAAACCGCCCATCATAGAAAACCATGCCCCCTATTTTCATCCGTATCCGAAATCCATATGAAATAAAAAGCCCGGCTGTGCCGGGCTTTTATAAGGGCAGAAATTTACCCTTTGGAGCCGAGGCGCAGCCCACCGTGAACGAAGAGAACTTCGCCGGCAATCGCTTCGTTTTTGTACAGCTCAAGCATGGCGGAAACGACTTCTTCTGCTTTGTTCATGCGGCCAATAGGAATATCGGACTCAATGGCGGTAAGCGCTTCCTGGTTCATTCCGGCCGTCATGGCGGTGGCTGTATAACCCGGCGCGACCGCATTAACGCGAATTTGACCGCCGAGCTTTCTTCTCATCAACTCAGCCGTGAGAACCTTCGGGAAAACTGACATGGCGGCCTTGGTCGAGGAGTAGTTGATCTGACCAGCCGTTCCGAGAGAACCGGTAGAGGATACCGTAATCACTGCACCCTTGCACTTTTTGATAACCATTTGTTCAAGGCAATCGCGCACAGTCAGGAATACGCCAGTCAGGTTAATGTCGATGACCCGTTGCCATTTTTCCAGGCTCATCTTTTTGACCTTTGTCGGGTCGCTCTTGTCGGGGGAAACCATCATTCCATCCGCAATAACGCCAGCACAGGGGGCAACCAGATTAATCTGGCCAAATTTTTCTATGGCGGTCTTGGCCAGATTTTCCGTATCGGCTTCCTGGCTTACGTTAACCTTGACACATACGCAGTTGCTTTCGCCCAGTTCCTTGGCGACATCCGCAAAAACTGCGTCATTGTAATCGCCGATTACAACTTTACCACCTTGCTTTACCCACTCCTTGGCAAGAGCCAAGCCAATTCCACTCGCGCCACCAGTAATAACGGCTACATTGTCCTTAATCTCTAACACGACATTCTCCAAGAAAATATTCGTTAGTAAGCTAACCACTCTGTCAAAGACAGGAAGAAATCCAATTCTTCATTTGGTTGCCTCTGGCGGAGCACCCGAATTATACCCCTCCTTGCGTATCGCTTTTCCGGGATATCGGATAATTGGGTACCACGGCTTTTCGTTACATCTGAATGACCAGTTCCTTGCCATCCGGCAGATCGCTGTAACCAATCGTGCGCTTTTCGGCGTTCCATTTCGCCTTGTTGCCGGTATAGGGGTGCACCAAAGCGGCCGATTCGACCGCCTTGGCAATGGCCTCCGGCTGGTTGATTCCTGACTTCAATAGGTCAAGCCGGAAGGCAAGCAGAGCGCGCGTCGCCAGCAGGTTGTCGCGCTTGAGGAAATAGCGGCCAAAGCTGGGGGTTGCAATCCGGCTCAGGATATGGCCGATGGGGTTGCGCAAGGCGAAGGGGAATTTGTTTGCGTCTTCTTCCGCCTTTTTGCTGATTTCGGCCAGTTGTATTCGATATTCCTCACCGCTTTTGTTTTCGGCCTCGATCATGGCTTTTTGCAGTTGATAGAAAGTGTTGACACTGGCCTTGGGCAAAAAGAAGGGGCGCATCAGCACTTCGGGCATTTGGTCGGAAAAGAACTCGGTTGGTGCTGTTTTCAGGCTGAGGATCGATCTGGCCATGACCCTGGCTTCGCCGGTGATCGCCGGTTTGAGGCTGGCAGCATCAGCCGGAAGCGGCGCCAAAAGTGTGGCGATTTTGTCTGCCTGTTGTTTGGCGGCTTGTGGGTGGTGCTGCAGGTATTGCCCCAGCAACTGATAACGGTTGAGCAGGTTGTTTTGAGCAATCAGTTTTTCAATCAGCGAGTGGGCGCCCTGACTTTGCCGGATGTGGAAGGCGATTTCGCGTGCCAGATCGGCCAAGGCCTCGTCGTGCTGACCCGTTTGCACTTTCAGCGCGAAACGGGTGGCGGCCAGCGGGTTCCAGAAGGACGGATAGCTGACCAGTGCGGAGTGGAAGGTGGCGTCCGGTCGCCAGGCTTCCTGATAGGCCAGGAATTTGCTGGCTTCGTCACCGCGCGCCAGAGTGAGATTGCCCTTTTCAAGCGCCTCTTCGGCGGTTTTTGGGTCAGCGGCAACGCGCTGCAAACAGTTTTCGATCTGGTGGCAGGGGATTTTGTCGCGCTTGAGTGTTTCCTGCCGTTTTGTCCTGAGCAGGGCTGACTCGGCGCTTTTTTGCGATGCAAGCGCGGTTTTGTCGGTTGCCAGCATTTCCTGAAACAGTTGCTCGCCCCAGGCTTGCGCTGCCTGATTTTCCGGCGCCATGACGCCAATCCAGGTGAAGTAGCCATTTTCCTTAACCGGAATCTGCGGTGGCTGTTCCTTGAGGATGGCGGTGATTTCGGGGTTGAGGTCATCATCGACAAGATTGACGACAAACAGGATCAGCAACAGGCCGACGATCAGGGCTAGCAGCCATTTGAGGGTGGAAAGGAGGGCGGAACGAACGGTCATGAGGGTTCTCCAGAGGCTCAGGCTTTTCCGGGCAGACAGAGCAGGGCGATTGCTCCGCCTTGCGGGTGGTTGTCCATGCTGATGCTGCCACCGTGTAATGCTGCCACTTCGCGCACAAAAGGCAAACCCAGGCCGGTACTTTTTTTGCCATTGGTCGGGCGGGGCAGGGAATAAAAACGTTCGAAAACGCGTTCGCGCGCATAGTCGGGAACGCCGCCGCCATGATCGCGCAGACGCAGGCAGATCATTTCGCCTTGCCGTTCAAGGCAGGCTTCGATGCTGCCGCCTGCGGGCGAAAATTCGATGGCATTGTCGAATAGATTGTTGATGGCCTGACGCAGCAGGAAGGCATCGCCCTGCACGACGGCGTCGGAGCCGCTCGTTATCTCCAACTTGAGGTCG
>JAGTRX010000196.1 GCA_018262285.1 Pseudomonadota bacterium
CCCGATGGTCACGGTCGCATCGAGCTGGACAAGTTCCACACGCCGGCAGCGGTCAGAGGTGAGCCGAAGAACGCACCCGTGAATACACTGGGCATACGTCGCATCATGTTCGCCGTCGATGACATCGACGACGTCGTCGCGCGCCTGCGCGCCCATGGCGCTGAGCTCGTGGGCGAAGTCACCCAGTACGAGGACTTGTACCGCCTCTGTTACATCCGTGGCCCGGAGGGCATCATTGTCGCGCTTGCCGAGCAGCTCGGTTAAGGCGTGCCTGGTAGCAAACGCGACTCGGTTTGGCAACCTTCCGTTCACTGGCGTATAACACGTCGTGCGAGCCGACCGCTCGGCTTCACCGTTGGGCGTTTGTTTCTCCTATACCCTCTCATACCGCAAATTCACCACACCATTCTCATAGGTTTTGCTTTCCACTAGACGTAGAGGGACTTTGATGGACATCGAGTCAAAGAGCGGTGTGCCGTTCCCGATCAGCAGGGGATGGACCAACATATCGATTCCGTCCCACAAGTCATTTTCCAGAAATGACCGCCAGGTGCCCTCGCCAGAGTCCACGGTAATATTTTTGCCAGGCATGTTCTTGAGCCGGGCCATCGTTTGCTTGAAGGCTGCGCTATCTGTGACGCGCAACAGCTCCGAATTTTTCCAGACGAGTTCCACCTCGCCGTGCGACAGGACGAGTTTATGCATATCGTTAATCTTTTTGGCAAAGGCGCGTTCGGCTGCTGAATTTGCCGAGGTTTCCGCAGCCTGCCAATACCCTGCCAACGGGGCGTAGTTGTTGTTGCCGAAAATGATGGTATCGACCGTGTCGTGCCAGGCACTCCCATCTTTCATCGCTTCATCGGTAAACGACACCCACTGCTCCACGTTTGACACCATACCATCAGCCGTCACGGCAAAGTGCAAAAACAGTTTTCTCATCTTGATACTCCTTTTCGACAATTATATCTGGCGTAGTCACATATTGCGCTTTTTGAAAGAGTTGGAAGCGCAAAGACAGCCATCAAGTTAGCCAGAATTTTTTCTAAACTGCGTGAATATTTGCACTCGGCCCTCCCAACAAGGCGCGGCGCCGGACTGCTTCGCGCATCACTTGGCACTCAATTTTTAGGTACACTCGCGCTCGCGGCAGGGGAGCGCTAACGTTGTCTGGCTTCGGCAGGTTTGGAATTTGGTTTATTGCTATGTGGACGAAATAGAATATATGTTCTACAATCTTATCAGGAGAATTATCATGAGAAAAATTATGGTGCTTGAACATATTTCCCTGGATGGTGTCATCCAAGCCCCAGGCGGGCCAGACGAAGATACCAGCGGCGGTTTCGCATATGGCGGGTGGATAAGCCCATATTCCGACCCTATTCTTGGAACAGCCCTGAGAAGGCAGATGAACCTGCCGTTCGACCTGTTGTTAGGGCGCACAACCTTTGACATTTGGGAGCCGTTCTGGCCGCAACATGCGGACGAATGGCCAAGCGTCAACACGGCGACCAAGTACGTTGCCTCGAATGCCAGAACTTCTAGCCAATGGCAACCATCCGTGTTCTTAAACGGAGATATTGCCGAAAAAGTCGCCAAAATCAAGCAACAGCCAGGGCCGGATTTGCACGTGTGGGGAAGTGGTCATCTCCTGCAGACGCTCATGAAGCATGATTTGGTCGATGCGTTCTGGCTGATGATCTATCCAATAACGTTGGGCGCTGGAAAGCGGTTATTTGCCAATGGCACGATCCCGGCGGCGTTCAAGGTCACCGAAAGCATGGTTACCTCAACGGGCGTCATGGTCATGAATTACGAGCGTGCCGGTGCCATCACCACGGGAGACAGCCGTTGAATCAAGGAGAATCTAAAGTGGCAGAAGTCGTATTGTTCCATCACGCGCTCGGGCTAACGACCGGCGTTACCGCGTTCGCCGATGAACTGCGCCAGGCCGGCCACCTCGTCCATACGCCCGATCTCTTCGAGGGCCGCACCTTCGACTCCATTGAGCAAGGCCTGAGTTTTGTCAAAGAACTTGGGTTTAGCGAGGTCATGGCGCGCGGGGTGCGAGCTGTGGACGCGCTGCCGGCGGAGTTGGTCTTTGCCGGATTCTCGCTGGGTGTCGTTCCGGCTCAGATGTTAGCCCAAACCCGGCCCGGCGCACGCGGCGCGCTGTTCTTCTATTCCTGTCTCCCGATCTCGGAGTTTGGACAGGCGTGGCCGAAGGGAGTGCCGGTTCAGGTACATGGCATGGATGCCGATCCGATCTTCGTTGGTGAGGGAGACATTGACGCCGCCCGGGCACTCGTTGCGGAAGCCGAGGATGGCGAGCTCTTTCTATATCCGGGCGACCAACACTACTTTGCGGACAGCTCACTTCCTTCGTACGATGCGGAGGCAACGGCGCTCCTGTTGCAAAGGGTACTCAAGTTTCTCGCGGTGCTATGAACAAGGCGAAACGCAGGCGTGGTCGAGTCCGGAGCGCCCAATCTGACGAGTAGACAGTCAATCAAAAACGGGCAGCGCGCCCGTTTTCCATGAACCTTAGAACCCCTGCTCGCAGCTCAGATATAATCATTTTGAGATCAACCAAAAAGGAAAGAAACATGTTACGCTGTACCCCGTTTCTGCTGTTCGATGGGAATTGCGCCGAGGCGATGACTTTCTATCACGCCTGCCTGGGTGGAGAATTGACGCTTACCAGGCTGGGTGAGACGCCCATGAAAGATCAGTTTCCACCGGAAAAACATCAGCGAATGATCAATGCTCACTTAAAAAGCGGGGACCTTGAAATTTCAGCCACAGATTGGATGGCTTCGCCTGCCTTTGAACCCAGACAGGGCAACACCTACGCGATATTTGTCATCGGTGGCACCTACGATGAGCTAAAGACAGTCTTTGACAGGCTCAAGGACGGCGCGGAAAAAGAAAGACTGCAAGAGCTGCATGATATGCCGTTTGGAATCTACGGGCAGTTCTATGACCGGTTTGGTGTTCAATGGATCTTCAGAGGAGATCCGAGAAAATAATGGCGGTTAGTCAGGTGCGCTTCCTGGCAACGAATCTATTCCAATCAACGCGGGTGTGGAAAATCGGCGGAAAAGGGAATAACAGCATGCAAGATTTTAATCCGGCAACCAGCTTTGGCCCGGCAGTGGCCGCCCGGTATGATGATAACCTGCGCGGTGATGAACAGGCCGCCGTGGCCTTTCTGTCCGAACTGGCACGGGGGCGGCGGGCTTTGGAATTCGCCAGCGGTACGGGCCGCATCGCGCTGCCGCTGGCCGCTACCGGTCTTCAAGTCGATGGCATCGAACTCTCTCCGCATATGGCAGAACGGCTCCGCGCCAAACCGGGCGGCGATCAGATCACTGTCACCCCCGGCGATATGAGCAGCGCGACCACCGGACAGCGTTACGGGTTGGTGTATCTGGTTTATAACACGATCTTCAACCTGCTCACGGCCGATGATCAGATCCGCTGCTTTGAGAACGCCGCGCGGCATTTGACACCCGATGGTTTTTTCGTCGTCGAGACGGCCATGCCGCAGGCGTGGATTGCCCCGAGCCAGGCAGACTATGTGCACGCGGAAGAGGTGGGCTTGCAGACCGTGTCATTGGACGTGGCCCGCTATGATCCGGTCACGCAATTACTCGAAGAAAATCACATCACGCTCACGCCCGAGGGGATTACGCTAAGCCCCATCGTGTGCCGTTTGATTTCGCCGGGCGAGATGGATTTGATGGCGCGCATCGCGGGCCTGCACCTGATCGATCGCTTCGCCAACTGGCAGCGCACCACTTTTGATGCCGACAGCCGCGCGCATGTCTCGGTCTACGGTCTCAATCCGACGCGCTAAACAAACTGCCTTCCAGCCAGGCGATGGTCTACCCCTGAGGCATGACGATGAAGCGCAAGTCGCT
>JAGTRX010000197.1 GCA_018262285.1 Pseudomonadota bacterium
AGGGTTGATCGGCCTTGTTGTTGATGATTTGCACCACACCCATCAGTTTTCCGGTGCTGTCGATGACCGGCGAGACCAGCATCTGTTTGGAACGGTAACCGGTGCGCTTGTCGACTTCCTTCAAAAACTGCATTTCCGGGCTGTATTGTTTCAGCTCGGCTTCGTCATATACATCCTGGATATTGACGGGCAACTTGGTGCTGGCAACATAACCGGCCACCGAACGTTCATTGACCGGCAGTTTCAGATCCTTGAAGGAATTAAGCCCGGTTTTGACCTTGGAAACGATGAACTGCTCGTCTTCGGACAGCAAATAAATGGTCAGGCGATCAGAATTGAACAGGCTGCAGATGTCCTGCCCCAATTCGAGCATGATTTCGTCGACATTGTTGGTCGCGTGGATCTTGTTGGTGACATTGTGCAGGTTTTTGAGAAAAACCAACCGGCTTGCTACATCGCTCATACCACTCTCCGCATTATTTTCTTCATTTTTTGTCCTTTGCCAAGCCGCCTTCCAGCCAGAACGCGGCCAGTCCGTACTGCGCGAGCAAAAAAGCTGCTGACAGGCTGCGCCGCCCACTCTGGCAGTAAACAATATACTCCTTGCTCTTGTCGAGCACCCCAAAGGCGCTGCGTATTTCGTTGAGCGGAATATTGAGCGCGCCGCTCAAGCCATCCTGCCCGAATTCGGCAGGGTAACGCACATCAATCCACAACGCCCGCCCGGCAGCCACCCGCTTTTCGGCCTCATCCCGCTTGATTTCGTGCAGCAGAGGTTTTTGCAGGTATTCAATAAAATCAGGCTTGAGCAAACGCCACAATGCCCCATCGGTCTTCATCCTGACCGTGCCATTGCGTGGCTCGCCCGTCACCAGGGACTCTGCGCCAAAAGCATCACCCGATTTGAGCTCAGCGACGCGCAATTCGGAACCCGACACCCGACGCATCACTTCACAACGTCCGGCTTCGATGACATAGTAGTAATCACCCTCGTCGCCTTCCGCGATAATGACCTGATCGCGCTTGACTTTGATGCGCTCGAAACGTTTGACCAACTCATCGATGTGATCAGGCGACAAATGTGACAACGCGCCACCCGCCAATGAACCCAGCTTGAAAATATCGGCCAGACTACGCCAAGCGCGCTCCTTGGGCTTGGGGCTTTCTGGCTGATCTGCGGCTACCGAGAGCTGATCCCAGGTCATCATGATGTCGAGCAAATCGTTGTCGATGCGCATGATGTAAACCGGGGTAATCGCCCGGCTCGATTCCGGCATTTCCATCTTTTTGCCGAGCGGCCAGTTGGCCTCGTCGCACCCGCCCACCATGAGGCGACCACAGCCACCCGGCAGGCGCACCCGCAATTCGCCACGCAGGAGATAAATTGACTGTCCGGACATACTCATGCCCCGCAGCGGGTCCGCACCGATGTCGTGGTATTCAAGGCTGCAAATTCCCGCCAGCTCCTTTTGCCGTTCCGGTGAGAGGCCGTGGATTGGCTCCAGCCGGCTGAGCATCTCCAGGCTCAGTTCCATAACCGAACTCCGTTGCCATGCCACCGGAAAAACACTTTCATTGTTTATCCTTCAACAGGCCACCCTCCAGCCAGCAGGCGTCAAGGCCACGCTGTGCCAGCAGAAACGCCGCCACCGAGCTGCGCCGCCCGCTTTGGCAGTAGGTAATGTATTCCTTGTCTTTGTCGAGAAGAGGGATAGCATTGCGGATCTCGTTCAAGGGAATATTAAGCGCCCCGATCAGACCGTCCTGCGTGAATTCGGCCGGATAACGCACATCAATCCAGAGCGCCTTTCCTTCGGCCACCCGATGTTCGGCATCGACGCGCTCCAGCCCTTTAAGCAGCGGCGCCTGCAATAGTTCGACAAAATCCGGTTTGGACAGACGCCACAGGGCACCATCCGTTTTCATTTTCACACTGGCATTACGCCGCTCGCCCGCCACCAGGGCTTCTTCACCGAAAGCATCGCCGGCCTTGAGTTCGGCCACCCAGAGCTCGGCTCCGGAAATCTGTCTTGTCACCTCGCAACGCCCGGTTTCAATTACGTAGTAGTAATCGCCCTCGTCGCCCTGACGCAGAATGACTTGGCCACGCTTGCATTTGATGCGGTCGAAACGTAGCATCAGCTCGCCAATCTGCGTTGGCGGCAACTGTGTCAATGCCCCGCCGACGAGCGAACTGGTGTGAAAAATACCCGACATGGTGCGCCAGACAGTGCTGTCTTTGGCTTTGCTGTTAGGCGGTGGCGCTGCGGCGCAAAGTTGATCCCAGGTCATCAAAATATCAAGCTGGTTGCTATCGATGCGCAAAATTTCAAGGTCGGTGATCGCTTTGCCCGATTGCGGCATCGGGAATTTCTGCCCAAGCGGCCAGTTGGCCTCGTCGCAACCGCCGACCAGGAGCTGCGCTCCGCCACCGGCATGCGTAATACGCAATTCACCGCGCAGCAGATAAATCAGTTGGCCAGCAAGGTTGATGGCACGCAGCGGATCGGTGCCAATGTCGTGATGTTCGCTCTTGCACATGCGCGCCAGTTCTTTGAGCCTTTCCGGCGACAGGCTGCGGATCGGCTCAAGACGCCCCAGACTTTCGATTGTCAGTTCCATTGCGGCCTCAGAATTCGAAAGTCTGGTTGTTTTGCAGCATCTTGGTTTTGAAGTCGCCCAGACTATCCTCGATTTCTGCCATGGTCAGCTCAATCTGGCCGGGTTTCAAATGTGTGATAAAAATCTCACAATCGCGTTCCAGCTTTTCCAGCTCAACCGCCAACATGCTTGGACAATAATGCCTGGAGGCAAAAGCCAGACGCTCCTCACGGTTGGAAAAAGCACACTCGACAATCAGATACTTGAGATCGGCAATGGTATTGACTGCCTTCCAAAAAGCATCACAAATACAGGTATCACCCGAGAACACCAGGCTACTCTCGCCTGATGTCAGATGGTAGCCCACTGCCGGCACGGTATGATCGACCGGCAAAGCCGTAAACTGGCGGTCTCCCACACTGACCGGGCGCCCAATTTCAATCTTCTGCAAGCGCAATACCGGCTTTTCCGAGGTCGGGACTTCGGTAAAATCAGGCCAGATCGCCCAATTGAAAATATGATTGCGCAGAATGGTCAGCACCGCTTCGGTGCCATAAACCGTGATCGGTTTCTGCCGCCGGTCAAAGACCGAATCGATCAGCAAAGGCAAAGCGGCAATATGGTCCATGTGGGTATGAGTCAGGAAAATGTGGTCGATCAGGGACAACTCGGTGATCGACAAGTCGGTCGCACCCGTGCCGGCATCGAGCAGAATATCCTGATCCACCAGCATGGAAGTGGTGCGCAGATGTCTGCCGCCAATGCCGCCACTACAGCCCAGAACCCGTAATTTCATCGTCACTTGGTCTCGAAAGTAGTCACGCCATCCCAAGACTCGCCCGGCGGGTTGGCACGATAATTAATGACGCGATCGGCATATACCTTGTAAAGCCTGCACTCGGGAGAACGCTGCAACAAATTGAGCAATTGCAGTTCGGCACCGTCCCAGTCCTGCGAACGATACAAATGCAAGGCATGTTGCCAGAGCTTGAGCTCATCCTGCACTTCTTTGCCGACATCGCTCGCCAAACCCAGAGGTTCAAAGATTCCAACCGGCTCATCCTTGCCCTTGACCCGCACCCGATCGATTTCACGGAAAAGCACGTCCTTGACCACCGCCTTTGTCGCTTCACCAGCAAGAATGCCAACGCCGTACTGTTTGGTGATGCCTTCGAGCCGCGATGCCAGATTCACTGCGTCCCCCATCACCGTGTAAGCCTTGCGAATGGGCGAACCCATGTCGCCAACCGTCATCGGGCCGGTGTTGATACCAACGCCAATATGCAGTTCAGGCCAGCCACGCGCCTTGAAGGGTT
>JAGTRX010000198.1 GCA_018262285.1 Pseudomonadota bacterium
ATCATCGCGCCGCACAGCGCAGTGATCTGTACGTTACCTAACACACCGGGCCCACCTTATGTCGATCCGCAGACTGTCGGCATGATGATCCCCAGAAACACAAAAGCCCCGCCACGGTGGCAGAGCGAAGTGCAAGAAACGGTACAAAATGGCTGGCTCACCGACCTGGGCTCGAACCAGGGACCTGCGGATTAACAGGGGACATCAGCAGCTGTTTTTTAACGGAACTTGCCCGCCCTCAATCGCCGGCGCTCGCCGAGCGAGTGCCTCGGCCTCTACTTCTATGCCAGCGAGGATCTGTCCGATACCGACAAGACGCAATCCGCCAAACCCAAGGCACTGGTTTATACACAACCCATGCTGTCATCTATTCACGACAAAATATTGCTTCTAAATCAGCGTAGTAGCACTTGATCAGCAATACCTGTTGCCGAGCAGCGACAACTGACCTGGGGTGAAATTTCTCAAGTCCTTATTTTGATTGAGTAAATTGCGTTGGCATGGCAATTGCCCTCTCAAGACAATGATGGCCTTGTTTTGGCGTCTCGAACGAAGCTATTCAGAAGTCATGACGGGCCGCCGCGATTCAACCGCCGCAGCAGGCACCTCACGACGTGCTGATTGCCCAGTGTGTCCGCAGGGGACACGTAATGACAACTGTGCGCTTCCGTCGGAATGTGGGTCGTCGCCAACCTGGAACGGAGCATCCGGCAGCAATGCTGGCGAAGCCAGGAATCCGGTTCAGAAACGTCTGGCGTTCCGGTTCAGATGCAAGCGCAAGGCATCCTTTATACGATGCCGATCGCCACGATCGCATCAATGTACCAAACGTGAATTGCAGTGCATTCACTCCTGTCCGTGCGTGACCATCATTGAGAAGGAACCAACATGACATCACCGCACTCCCCCAAACAGAATCATATTCTCGCGGCACTGCCTCCGAAGGATTACGTGCACCTGCTGCCCTATCTGGAACTCGTGTCGTTGCCGTTGGGTTGGGCGGTCTACGAAGCCGGTGTAAACAGGGGATATGTGTATTTTCCTACGACCTGCGTTATTTCCAAGCTCTGTGTTACTGAGGATGGCTCATCGACGGCCATCGCAGTCGTCGGCAACGAGGGTGCAGTCGGCATCTCGCTGATCATGGGAGGAGATTGCGCGCCAAGTCGGGCCGTGGTGCACTGCGCCGGTTATGCATACCGAATGAAATCGGTGGCGCTAAAAAGAGATCTCGCTCAAGGCGGCATGCTACGGTCCGCGGCGTTACTTTACACGCAGGCGCTGATCACGCAAATGGCGCAAACCACGGTGTGTAACCGGCTTCATTCCATCGATCAGCGACTGTGCCGATGGCTTCTGTTGAGCCTGGATCGGACACAGTCAAACAGTTTGACGATGACGCAGGAGTTTATCGGCAGCATGCTTGGCGTGCGTCGCGAAACCGTGACCGGCGCAGCCGGAGACCTGCAACAGTCCGGGATTATCAAATATCATCGTGGCCATATCACCGTACTGAATCGTGACAACTTGGAGAAGCGGGTATGCGAGTGCTACGCAGTGGTGAAAAAAGAATATGACCGTTTGCGGCCGCATGAAACCATCGGTCATAAAGACTACAATGTATTAGTGGCTTGGGCCTGACTTGCGCAAAATAGCCGTCTTTTCGGAATCAAGCTCGTCCACGATGAGCAGCCATCGTCCCGACCGGCCGTGGTTGAAGATTGCGTCGATATCCATCAATGCAGTGCCCTGCAGCTGATTTTCCAATTCACAGGAGATATGCCATGAAGCTACGCGATCTGTTCGTTTCCGGTGCGTTAATGTTCTCGCTCATCGCCAGCGGTGCGCTCGCCGCAGACGCCGACAAGGCCAAGAAGCAGGCCGAAATCCGCAAAGTGACACAAGCGGCGCTGGCGGACTTCTACAAGGCCGAACCGAAACTGAAGGCCGATGTGGCGAAAGCGCCGGGTTATGCGGTTTTCTCAACCTACGGCATGAGCTTCCTGATCGGCGGCGCTGGCGGCAAGGGGCTGGTCCACGACAACAAGACCAACAAGGATACGTTCATGCATCAGGCCCAGGGCAGCGTCGGCCTGCAGGCCGGCATCGCGGAAAACCGGACCCTGATCATCTTCAATACCGCAGCGGCGCTGAACCAGTTCGTCGAGAAGGGCTGGGGTGCCGAAGCGGGCGGTAATGTCGGAGCCGCGGTTGAAGGCAAGGGCGCCAGCGGGGGCGCGGGCGGCAGCATCATTTCGAATGCCAACACCTACACCCTCACCCGCACCGGATTGCAGGCAGGTGTTGCACTGGCCGGCACCAAATTCTGGAAAGACAAGGATCTCAACTAAGCCGAACTGTCTGAGTTCCTGCTCGGGGCGGGCGCGAACCCGACATCCAGGCGATGCCTGGCGTCGGACTTGGCTTGGTGAGCGGGACGGACGCCGCAAGAAAAGGCAAATTGCGCAATCCGTATCAGCGCTCAAACAGACCCCGCTTCGGCGGGGTCTTTCTTTTCTGGCAAGCGTCCGCTATGGGTAGCGTCCATTCAAGTTTGGCAAAAAGGGCTTCAACAAACTCGGGGCATCGCATTCGAGAGCCACTTCCATGCTGCGTGTATCTGGCAACTGAATGTTCATATTGAACATGATCGTCAGCGATTATTACAGCAGGATTAAGAATGCGTGATCACCGGGTTTGTAGTGGGGTAGTGAAAAATAATGATCGCACCGCACTGCACAGCGGTCCGTGCGATACCCTATGCACCGGCAAAGAATGGCTTGTTGTGACGATTCAAGAAAACGTCGATTGCAATCAACGTCGCGAAAACGTGCCCCTGCCCCGCAACTGCTGGCGATCGACGGCGAAAACTTTTCATTTAAAAACAGTCACTTAATTCGCCTGGACAAAAGGCGGTTCAAATTTGGCCCGGCCCCCGCCAAAAAAAGACGCCCCTGCTCTGGATCACAGATTGCAAGCATGCCGTTCCTTCTTCATGTTGGTTGATGCAGGTCAAATCCTTGTGTTCGACAGCGCACAGAATGCCTCTACGGTGAGGTCACAAATGCCTGCAAGTATCGGGACATGCGGTTTGCGGCAGGCGGCCTCATCGGTCATGAAATCGGCAACGACAAGAAGTAATTCGAAGCAAATCGAAGGAGAATCAACATGACACTCTTCAATAGATTCACTACTCTTTCCCTCGCCATCCTGCTGTCATTCCTGCTTGGGTGCGCCGGGTCCCCCACTACAGAGGGAACCGGGGAATATGTGGACGACACGGTCATTACCACCAAAGTGAAGGCGGCGATTTTCGACGAACCGACGCTGAAATCAGCCGAGATCAACGTCGAAACTTTCAAGGGCACGGTTCAGCTGTCCGGCTTCGTCAATTCCCGTGCTGATATCAACAAGGCAGTTGAGGTCGCGCGCAGCGTCAAGGGCGTTAAATCGGTCAAGAACAATATGCGGCTCAAGTGACGCCAACACGACCTTCATGCACCACGCCGGACAGCAAACTAACCGGCGCGACGCGTAGGGAAACAGCATCCTTGCCGCCAAATACGAAAGGATCATCATGCTCTATACCATCGCAGTTGTTCTGGTAATTTTGTGGCTGGTTGGCCTCGTCTCCTCCTACACCATGGGCGGCTTCATTCATGTATTGCTGGTGATCGCCATCGTGGTGGTGTTGCTGAATGTGATCGGCGGGCGCCGCTCGTAGTGATGCGAAACAGGGCGCAGGCCACGTTTACCGCATGCTGAAAACGTCGGCCTGCTCTTAGATTGCCGCCGGAGCCAATGCATCGACATACGTTGTGGTAAAGCGACGAATTGAGGCCGCCGCAATGCAGCGATCCTGCGATGCCCTGCGATGCCCTGCGATTATCGAGGAACTACTTGCAGAGC
>JAGTRX010000092.1 GCA_018262285.1 Pseudomonadota bacterium
CCGCGCCCACCGACGCCGCTGCGCTGCCGCCCTTGCGGCCCCGCCAACTTCGCCGCCTCGCGCAGGCGCGGCGCCATATAGCCGAGGCGGGCAATTTCCACTTGGGCGCGTGCGGCGCGAGAGCGGGCGTTGCGATGGAAAATTTCGAGGATGACCATGGTGCGATCCATCACCTGGCAGCCGGCCTCCTTTTCGAGGTTGCGTGCCTGCGACGGTGAGATTTCGTGGTCGACGAAAATGATGTCGATATCGCGGCTGTCCGCATTGGTGGCAGCTGGCACCATTTCATCCAGTTCTGAGTACTCGCCGTTCACAAAGCGGCTTATTTCCTGACGCTTGCCAACGCCCAGGTAGCCCGTCGTGTCGAAGGCGGCGCGCTTCTGCATGAAGGCGTTAACAACCTCGAATCCCAATGTTTTTGCGAGTTCGCGAAGCTCGGTCAGCGACGCCTCGAACTCGACGTCATTCACACTCGGCAGTTGTACGGCCGCCACAACGGCGCGCCTGGACTTTTCTTTGACTTCTCGTTGCATGCGGGGATGGCTTCTCTTGATTGGGCGAGGCCGGAGTGTACCCGCCAATGGAATTGGCGCCTGCATTGTTTATGTGCAAGTTGCAAAACCCTTGCTGGCGGCCAACTTCAATTCCCCGGCGTCTCGGACTTTGGTGTTTTTTTGGGACGCGCAATTTTGCCCAACAAGCGCGATCAGAGGACGATTTGTGCTCCCAGTTCGACCACGCGGTTGGAGGGTATCTTGAAAAAGGATGTCGCCGAAGTGGCGTTGCGGAACATGGCAACAAAAAGTTTTTCGCGCCAGAAGGCCATTTCGGAATGCAGGCGTGGGATCAGGGTCTCGCGGCCAAGGAAGAAGGAAGAATCATCCATGTCGATGGGTAGCCCCTGCGCCGCGCATAGTGTCAATGCTTGCGGCAGATCAGGCTCGTCCTTGAAACCGTAACGGACGATGACCTGCCAAAAACTGTCACGGAGTGCGTGCACTTCGACACGATCAATTTCCGGCACAAAAGGCACGTCGTAGAACTGCACCGAGACAAGCACCTGGCGTTCATGCAAGACCTTGTAGTGTTTCAGGCTGTGCAGCAAGGCGTGCGGCACGGCATCCTGATTGGAATGGAGGAAGATCGCCGTACCGGGCACCTGCTGCGGCATTCCGCAGGCCAGAGCGTCAAGAAAGGCCGTCAGATCGAGCCTCTCGCCCGCCAGTCTTTGTTCCAGGAGTTGCCTGCCGCGTTTCCAGGTCAGCAGAATCATGAAAATGACGGCGCCGGTCACCAATGGGAACCAACCGCCATCCGCAATCTTGAAGGCATTGGCGGAAAAGAAGGCAAGGTCGATGGCCAGAAAAGCGCCAAAAATGATGCCGCATTTAAGCTTGCCCCAACCCCACTGAAAGCGCGCCACCAAAAAGGCAAGAATGGTGGTGACGGCCATGGTGCCCGTCACTGCAATGCCATAGGCCGAAGCCAGATTGGTCGAAGACTTGAAGCCGAGGACCAAGGCAACCACGGCAGCAAAGAGAGTCCAGTTGATCAGTGGCAGGTAAATTTGCCCCATGTGATGTTCGGAAGTGTGTTGGACTTCCATACGCGGCGCGTAGCCGAGCTGGATGGCCTGGACGGTCATTGAGTAGGCGCCGGAAATGACCGCCTGCGAGGCGATGACCGTTGCCAGCGTTGCCAGAGCAACCAATGGCAACAAAGCCCAGGAAGGCGCCATCATGTAAAAGGGATTTTCAATGGCCTTGGGCGTGGTGAGCAGGAGCGCGCCCTGGCCAAAGTAATTCAACACCAGTGCCGGCAGAACAAGGCCAAACCAGACCAGCCGGACGGGTCGGCGACCGAAATGCCCCATGTCGGCGTAAAGCGCTTCGGCGCCGGTCAGCACCAGGACAATGCCACCGAGCGAGAAAAAGGCCAGCCAGCCGTTAGCTATGGAAAAATTGATGGCATAGATCGGGTTGAGCGCCACCAGAACGCCTGGGGCATGCACGATATTGGCGATGCCGAGAATGGAAAGTACGGCAAACCAGACCAGCATGACTGGTCCGAAAATGCCACCGATAGCGGCTGTGCCGCGACGCTGCACGAAGAAGAGCAGCACCAGCACGAGCAGAGCCGCCGGCAGTACATAGGGCTTGAAGTCGTGTGTCACGACCTCAAGCCCTTCAACCGCCGAAAGCACTGAAATGGCCGGGGTAATGACGCCGTCGCCGTAAAAAAGCGCGGCGCCGAGCAGCCCGGCAACCATCAGCAACCAGCGTCGGCGCGAGTTTTCCGGAAGATGATGCAGGGAAAGCGCCATCAGCGCCATGATGCCGCCCTCACCGCGATTGTCGGCGCGCAGAATGAAGGCGACGTACTTGACAGAAACGATAGCGGTCAGTGACCAGAACATCAGGGACAAAACGCCGAGGATATTGTCCGGTGTCATGGGTACCGGGTGATGTGCTCCGTGGAACACTTCCTTCATCGCATAAAGCGGGCTGGTGCCAATGTCGCCGTAGACGACACCAAGCGCCGCCAGGGAAATGACTGCCAGGCGCTTTGCATCAAGTGGTTGTCCGGAACTCATGCGTCACCTTTCGGAATTTCGATGCGGTAGCCGACACCCGTTTCGGTGAGCAAATAGCGCGGCCGGGTCGCATCTTCTTCAAGTTTCTGGCGCAAACGGCCAATGTAAATCCGCAAATAGTGGCCGCTCTCGACAAAACTGGGCCCCCACACCTCGCGCAACAGTTGGCGCTGGGTAACGACCTTACCCCTGTTGGCAAGCAACACGGCCAATAGGCGGTATTCCAGAGGAGTCAGGCGAACATTGACACCATCCCGCCAAACCAGTCGCCGCGAAAAGTCGACACGCACCGTGCCAAAAGAAATTTCCGGTTCGATCTCGCCGCTCGAACTGCGGCGCAAGAGAACGCGCAGGCGCGCCAGCAACTCAGCCATGCCGAAGGGCTTGGTCAGGTAGTCGTCGGCGCCGGCATCGAGCGCTGCCACTTTGTCGCCTTCGTCGCTACGCGCCGAGAGAATGAGAATGGGAATGCCCGTCCAGTTTCTCAGGTCACGGATGAACTCGATACCGTCGCGATCCGGCAGGCCAAGATCGAGAATGACCAGATCAGGCTTGCGGGTTCCGGCCTCGATCAGGCCCTGGGCGCAATTTTCCGCCTCAAAGACGCGGCAGCCTTCATTCTCAAGCGCCGCTTTCAAAAAACGGCGAATCTGCTTTTCGTCTTCGACCACCAAAACATGGGTACGCTGTTCGCTCATGTTGGCACCTCCGCATTCCAGTCCGTTTCCTCGGCGACTTCTGGAGGATTTCCGGCGGGTAGCGCAAACGTCACCACCGCACCGCCCAAAGCATGATTGCCGGCCTTGATCCAGCCGCCATGGGCTTCAACAATGGCACGGCAAATCGCCAAACCCAGGCCGAAACCGGACTCGGACGATTCTGCGCTACCACGTCCGAACAAGGCAAACACTTCCTGCTCGCGACCAGCAGCAAAACCCTTGCCATGATCGCGCACCTGGATTTCAACGACACCCTGTTTCTGACCAGCGGAGATCTCAATGGGGGTTCCGGATGGCGAGTATTTCACCGAGTTTTCAATCAGATTGCAAAAGACACGTTCAATCAATACAGCGTCGAACTCGATCAGCGGAAGTGCAGCAGGCAGGGAAATGATGACCTCGCGTCCGCAGAGAGCACTTTCGAGCAATTTCAGGCTGCTGCCCACCACCTCATCGAGCACCTGCCATTCCTTGCGCAATACAACCTTGCCGGCCTGGAAACGAGCCATATCAAGCAGGTTGCTGACCATGTGCGACATGCGCACCGCCTGGTCACGAACGGCTTCCGCCAGTTCGTGCTGGCTATCGCTACACGTCAGTGCCAGTGTTTCTGCCGTTCCGCGTAAAGCCGTCAGGGGTGTGCGCAAATCATGCGACAGCGCCGAAAAAAGCGAAGCGCGCAATCGTTCCGCCGAGGCTGAAATTTCAGCCCGTTGCGCTGCCTCGACGTAGTGCAGGCGCTCCAATGCAATGGCGACCAGCGAAGCTGCCGTCTCAATTAACACACGCTGTTCGCGGATGAGATTCAAATCGCCCTGCAGCGGAGCCACGGCCAGGACACCCCGGGTGCGTGTCGGCGCGCGCAGCGAAAAATAAGACAGGGCGTAACCCCCTGACGAGATGAGTGCACATTCAACCGGCGCCTCCTGCTGCATGGCCATGTGGGCAAGATGAATTTCAGCGCGAAAAGGGCTATTGGTCGGGAAGGTTTGCAGGTTTTCTTCCGCATCCGGCAAGAGAAGCAAGCAATCAGCGCCGACAGCGTCGCGCAGAAAACGTCGGGTGATTTCGATAACTTGCTCGACGGCAATCGCGCCAGCCAGGTCACGCGCCATGCCGTATAGTGCATTGCTGCGCTGTTCGCGCGAGAGTGCAGTATCGGCCTCACGTTGCGCACTTGCCGTCAAGGCACCGGTAATCAGCGCCGTCACCAGCATGACGGCAAAAGTGACCAGATACTGCGTGTCCTCGACCGTAAAAGAAAGATGCGGTGGGACAAAAAAGAAATCGAACAGGCCAACGCAAACAAAAGCCGATAGAACCGCCGGCCCCGATCCCAGCCAACGCGCAATCAGCAAAACCGCCAGCAAGAAAAGCATGACAATATTGGCAGAATCCAGCCACCCGCGCAGCGGGATCGCCAATAGCGCAACCAACAAACAAGCCGCGAGAGCGTATCCGTAGCTGTAAAACCTGGACAAAGAGCGTAAGGAAGGCATCGCCATTCTCCCGCGATTACGTTGAGGGGAAGCTTAGACCTCGCCTTGTAAATCTGCCGAAAAAGCTTGTACGCTCGCCGTAAATAAACTGTAAACGGGGGCGCAGTCAGAGAACGATCTGGGTTCCCAGTTCGACCACGCGATTGGACGGGATCTTGAAATAGGCGGTGGCCGAGCCGGCGTTGCGGAACATGGCGATGTAGATTTTTTCACGCCAGAAGGCCATTTCGGAATTGATCCGGGGAATGAGGGTTTCGCGGCCAAGGAAATAAGTGGTATCCAGCGGCGAAATATCGAGCCCGTCCTTCTCACAAATCGCCAGCGCCGCCGGGATGTCGGGTTCATCCATGAAACCGTACTGGATCATTACGGTACAGAAATTTTCCTTCAGGCGCCTGAATTCGACACGGTCAATATCGGGAACATAGGGCACATCAAAGGTTTGTACCGACACCAGAACAACGCGTTCATGCAACACCTTGTTGTGCATCAGGTTGTGCAGCAGGGCGTGCGGCACACCACTGGGATCGGCATTGAGAAAGACCGCCGTACCGGGAACGCGGACAGGCATGGCCATGGAAAGTGAGTCGATGAAGGGCAGCAGTTCGAGTTGATCGCCCTTGAGTCGCTCGCTCACCAGTTGTCGGCCGCGCTTCCAGGTCGTCATCAGGGTGAAGATGGCCAGGCCAGCCACCAGCGGGAACCAGCCGCCATCGGGAATCTTGAGGATGTTGGCAAACAGGAAGGCCAGTTCAACCACCAGGAAAACGCTGAACAGGGCAATCGCCTTCCACCAGCCCCAGCCCCAGCCGAGAGCCACAACGATGGTCGCCAGAATGGAGGTGATGACCATGTCGCCTGTCACCGCAATGCCATAAGCCGCCGCCAGGTTGTTCGACGACTTGAAGCCGAGCACCAGGATCATGACGCCGATCATCAGACCCCAATTCACCGCCGGCAGATAAATCTGGCCGGCCTGTTCGTGTGAAGTGTGGCGTACTTCCATGCGTGGCACAAAATTAAGCTGCATGGCCTGACGTGTGACCGAGAAAGCGCCGGAAATGACAGCCTGTGAGGCAATGACCGTCGCCAAAGTCGCCAACGCCACCAGCGGCACCAGTGCCCAGGAAGGCGCCGAGAGAAAGAAGGGGTTGGCTGCCGCCGCCGGGTTGGCAATAATCAGCGCGCCCTGACCAAAATAGTTGAGCATCAGCGCCGGCAAGACGAAAAGAAACCAGGCGCGCTGAATGGGTTTGCGGCCAAAATGCCCCATGTCAGCATAAAGCGCTTCGGCACCCGTCACGGCCAGCACGACGTTGCCCATGGCGAACAGAGCCAGCCCGGGATTTGACAACAAGAACTCAACCCCATAGACCGGGTTGAGTGCCTTGAAGACCACCGGATTGCCAATGACGTTGTACAGCCCCAGCGCCGCCAGCACCGAAAACCAGAGCAGCATGACCGGCCCGAAGGCCGCTCCGACCACCGCTGTCCCCCGGCTCTGGATCATGAACAGACCGAACAGAACCGCCAGCGCAACCGGAATAACAAAAGGTTTCATGACCGGCGTCACGACTTCCAAGCCCTCAACGGCCGAAAGCACCGAAATGGCGGGCGTCACCATGCCATCACCGTAGAAGAGGGCAGCACCAAGAATGCCGATGATCACAATGACTTTGGCTTGGGTTGGCCTGCCCTGTGCCTCGCGCAGCGCCAGGGCAATCAGCGCCATGATGCCGCCTTCGCCGCGGTTGTCGGCATGCATGATGAAAATGACGTACTTGAGCGAGACAACGATAATCAGCGCCCAGAAAAAGAGCGACAGGCTGCCGTAGATATTGGCCTCAGTGACCGGAATGGGGTGATTGCCGGCAAAAACTTCCTTGACGGCGTAGAGCGGGCTGGTACCGATGTCGCCGTAGACAACGCCCAAGGCGGCCAGCGACAAGGCCATTAGACGTTTTCCGCTAATTTCGGAATTCTGGGTTTCTAAGCTCATGGAGTCCTGTGCAAGGGCGAATCAACCGCCCAGCGCCACCTTCAGGGATTGGACTTCTTCTTCCGACTCGGTGGTGATTTCATCCAGAGTATCGGCGTCAAAGATGGTATCGAGTATTGAAGTGTCGATTGCACCGTCCAGTTCGGGATCGCGCCACGGGCACGAGCGGTTCGCCATCTTGTTAGCGATGTAGAGCACATCGGAAAGCGTTTTGATTTCGGTGAGTTCGCGGTCAACCTCGTGCTCCTGAACCGCCGTCAGAATCGTTTCCGGTTGCCCCATGGCCGAAAGCAGGGCATGACCGATGTTGTCATGCCAACTGGCCAGCAACGCGTGCAGCTCCGCCTCGTTTTGTACCAGTTCCGGATAGGGAGCAGCGCGCGACATCAGATAAAAGACGCCAAGATCATGCACCAGACCGGCAAACATGGCTTCATCGCCATTGATACGGGCAATCTTTTTGGCCAGCACGCGCGCCATCGAGGCGACATGCGCCGAATGCTCCCACAGCTTCTTCGAAATATGCTCGAAAGGCGCCATGTCGGTCGAGTTGCGCAACTGGCTCATGGCGACGGCAAATGAAACAGTGCGGACGGCTTCCATGCCAACCCGGATGATGCCGTTTTTGACATCGGCGATTTCCCGGCCGGAAGGATTCATCGCTACCGAATTGGCCATGCGGATAATCCGCGCGCTCATCATCGGTTCGGCGCCAACCAGCTTGGCCAGCTGATCAACGGTCAGATTGGGATTCTTCAGGGCGGTGCGCACCTGAAAGGTGATATCAAGAAAAGTCGGAAACGAGACCTCATTGCTCGACAAATCGCGGGCAATGTCTTCCAGAATCTTGAAGGTAATCTGACTGGTCATGCAACGGCCTTTCGGCGTGCGCGTTCAACAGGTTGTAATTTTGCCGCAAATCGTCGCCTTCGTGTGAAACGAAGCGGGAAGCGTCAGCTAATCCAAGCAATTTGTGCACATGATATTGAAACGCTGTGATATTCGGATTATCATATTCAACACATCAAATGTTAACACACGGTGCTCATGGAGAATCGTTCGGCTCGCCTCACCATCCTTGTCGACCCGCGCAAGAAGAAGCTCTTCGAGGAAATTTGCGCAGCTCAGGATCTAACCTCATCACAGGTTATTCGCAAACTGATGCGGCAATACGTCATTGACCACGCGGGAGGGCGAGAACTGCCAGACTGGCTCAGCGCCTCGTCGACGAAGACCACCGGAAACTAGGCATCACTGACCAATACAGCACCAAACCGACGCTCTTTTCAAAAAACCTTACAGAACAACTTCGCAGGAAAGCGAATAATGAGTCGTAACAAGGCAGGATCAGCTCAGCACCAAGGCTTCAACGGCTTTGAGAGCGCGCTGGCTGCCCAAGAGAAAGTTGATCTGAGGATTCTGCCCAGTCCTTTTTCCTCGGAGCATGGCCGCGTATTGTTGTGCGAAGGCGCCGACGCTTCTCCTGCCGATCTCAGGCGCAGCCTGCTTGACGACTCCTACGACAAACCATTCATTTTTGAGGATGGCGAGGTCAGATATCTCTATTTCAGCCTGCATCATATCCAGAGCTCCATGCAGATTGATCAGCCAGACCGGCTTGATTTGCGCTATACGCAAAAAATGATGGCTTTTCTGTTGTTCAACCCGAATCCGAAGAACCTCCTGCTTTTCGGGCTGGGCGGCGGCTCGCTGACCAAATTCTGTTATCGCCACTTACCCCGAACCCGCATTCGTGCTATCGAGATTGATCCGAATGTGATCGCCATGCGTGATCGCTTCCAGATTCCGCCCAACGACGAGCGACTGGAAATTATTGAAGACGACGCAGCGCATTACATCGATATCGCCGCACCCGGAATCGACGCCTTGCTGATTGATGCCTTCGACCGGCACGGCATCGCGCCAGCGCTGACGCAACGCGATTTCCTCGAAACCTGCCTGGAAAAACTGAGCCCTTCCGGCGTGCTGATCATGAACATTGCCGATGAAAAAGGCAAATGTGCCGATTTGATTGCGCTGGCCAGAAGCGTTTTTGACGAGCGCATCATCGTTTTGCCGGTCGAGGAAGACGGCAACCAGATCCTTTTCGCTTTCCGCAACCCACAGTTCTGGCCGCGCTGGCGCTGGCTGGAAAGCCAGGCCAAGGCCTTGAAGACACGTTTCGGTCTGGATTTCCCGCATTTCCTCAATAAAATGGAACGCTCAGTCAAGCGCGATCTGATGGCGCGCGCCAACCAGGCGCAACCAAGCATGAAGAAGAACTTCACACATTCCATGGCCGACCCCTTCTGATGATGACGCTCGACTGGATCCTCGTTGCGATTGCTGGCTGGCTGCTGATTGGCGCCATTGGCATTGTCGCCCTGCGCCGAACCCGGCTGGTTTCTCATCTGCTTTTTCCGGCCGGGGGCGTTGCCTCCCTGGCAATCTTTGTTCTGGCTCTTTTTGCCCTTTTTGCGCCGGCCGAAGTGGCAGAACTTGCCATCGGCCTGCCCGATTTGCCTTTCCACCTGCGACTGGACGCACTTTCCGCTTTTTTCCTGGCAGTGATCGGCGGCGTCAGTGTCGGTATTTCCATTTTTGCCGCCGGCTATTTCCGTAGTGGCGAAGGCACCCCACCCGGCCTGCTTTGCCTGGAATACCACGTTTTCCTGGCCAGCATGTGTCTGGTCGTGCTGGCCGACGACGCCTATGTTTTCATGGTCATGTGGGAAACGATGGCGCTGTCTTCCTTCTTCCTGGTCACGACCAATCACCGCGTTCCCGCCATTCGTCAGGCCGGCTATCTCTACCTGCTCATCGCCCATATCGGCGCCATCGCCATCCTGCTTTGCTTTGGCGTCCTGCAGGCCAATACCGGGCTTTACACTTTCGCCAATATGCGGCTGCAGGAGCTTTCGCCTTTCTGGGCCTCCTGTGCATTTTTATTGGCAGTACTTGGTTTTGGCGCCAAGGCCGGCATTCTGCCCCTCCATGTCTGGCTGCCGGAAGCGCACCCGGCAGCCCCTTCTCCCGTTTCTGCACTGATGAGCGGCGTCATGCTGAAAACGGCCATCTACGGCCTGTTGCGCGTGAGCTTCGACCTATTGCATCTGCAACTGGCCTGGTGGGGCATTCTGATGCTCAGCCTGGGGCTGGTCACGGCTCTTTTTGGCGTCGTTTTCAGCGCCGTCCAGGCCGATATGAAGCGCCTGCTGGCCTATTCTTCCATCGAAAATATCGGCCTGCTCTTCGTTGCCATTGGTCTGAGCCTGCTGTTCAAGGCCTATGGCATGGTGGCCTTGTCGGCGCTGGCGCTGACAGCAGCCCTCTATCATGTCGTCGCCCACGCCTTCTTCAAAAGCCTGCTCTTTTTGGGTACTGGTTCGGTGCTGCACGCTACCGGTGAGCGCAACCTCGGCAAACTGGGCGGCTTGATGCGCAGCATGCCCTGGGTGGCCTGGCTTTGTCTCTTTGGTGTCCTGGCGAGTTCCGGCTTACCGCCGCTGTCTGGCTTTG
>JAGTRX010000093.1 GCA_018262285.1 Pseudomonadota bacterium
TGCGAAAATCCCTGTAATCATCAAAGGAGAAAACATGAATTTGCAAATCAGCGGTCACCATATCGAAGTCACTCCGGCCTTGCGTCAGTATGTCGAGGCCAAACTGGAGCCGGTGGTTCGTCACTTCGACCGGGTTACCGGTGTGACAGTCATTCTGTCGGTGGAAAAGCTCAAGCAGAAAGCAGAAGTGACCTTGCATGTGCCGGGCAAGGATATTTTTGTCGAGGAGCAGGGTGACGATCTTTACGCCGGCATTGATGCCCTGTTTGACAAGCTTGATCGCCAGGTGCAGAAATACAAACAGAAAATGCAGGATCATCATCGCGGCGAAAAAGCCAACCAACACGTCGCCGAGTAAAAGGCGGAGCGATCCCGGGACTGTTTTCTGTCATGAATCTCATCGTCAAGCTCTTGCCAAAGGCACATGTACTGCTCGATTTGCAGGCGGGCAGCAAAAAACGCGCCTTCGAGCAGGCCGGCATTGTCTTTGAAAACAGCCTGGGCATTGCCCAGTCGGCAGTATTCGATAGTCTTTTCGCCCGCGAACGCCTGGGCTCAACCGGCCTTGGCCAGGGCATCGCCATTCCGCATGGTCGTATCAAGGGGCTCAAGCAGGCGTCTGCCTTGTTTCTGCGCCTGCAGCAGCCTATTCCCTTCGATGCGCCGGACGGTCGGCCGGTGAGCCTGATGTTTGTCTTGTTAGTGCCCGAGCAGGCCACGGAGGAGCATCTGCAAATCCTCTCCGAAGTGGCGGAACGCTTCTCCGACCCCGTTTTTCGTGATGCCCTGTTTGCCGCGCCAGATGCGGCATCGGTCATTGCTCTTTTTGAACGGTGAGTGATCGTGCGCGAAATTACCCTCGTTCAGTTGTACGAAGAGCAGCGCGAAAAGTTGCTCTTCAACTGGTTGGTGGCGCAAGACGCTGATCGTCGCATCGAACTCGGCGACACCCATAGTTACGGTGCTGATGTGGTCGGCCACCTTAATTTTATCCACCCCTTGCGCATTCAGATGATGGGGCAGGGGGAGATCGAATGGGCGGCGCAGATCAGCGAACGACGCTTCAACCAGATGTTCGAGGATCTCTTTGCCTCGCGCCCGCCGGCCATCATTGTTGCCGATGAACAGGAAGTGCCGGAACGCTTGATCCAGGTTTGCGAAAAATCCGGCACGCCCTTACTGACTTCGCCCAAACCCTGTTCGGCGGTAATCGACCTGCTGCGCATCTATCTGTCGCGGCGGCTGGCCGACAGCCTAACCATGCACGGCGTCTTCATGGACGTTTTCGGCATGGGCGTCCTGATTACCGGCGATTCCGGCGTTGGCAAGTCGGAACTGGCGCTTGAACTGATTTCGCGCGGCCACGGCCTAGTGGCTGATGATGTTGTTGAGCTGGCGCGGGTGGCACCCAATATTATCGAAGGGCGTTGTCCTGGCATGCTAAGAGACTTTCTCGAAGTGCGTGGTCTGGGCTTGCTCAATATTCGTACCATTTTTGGCGAAACGGCATCGCGCCTCAAAATCAAGCTGACCTTGATTGTGCACCTGCAGCGTCCAGCCGTTGGCATGGAAGCGCCACGCCTGCAGCTGGATGCGCAAACCCAGGAAATTCTTGGGGTGGCCATCCGCAAGGTCATTATCCCGGTGGCGGCTGGTCGCAACCTGGCAGTTTTGATGGAAGCGGCTGTCCGCAATACCATTTTGCAGATGCGTGGCATCGACAGCATGCAGGACTTTCTGGAGCGACATCAACGCAGTTTGATGGCGGATCAGTCCTGATCGCTGAAAAGCCGAAAGCGATTGACACACAGGCGCCGTTCTAATAGAATCCGCGCCTTTCCTTGATTCAGGCTCCAACAGGACGGCGCAATGAAAACTTTTTCCGCCAAGTCGCATGAGGTTCAGCACGATGTGGATACGGGCGATTTTATCGTGGTCACCAATGTGGACAAGATTCGTGTCACCGGCAATAAAGCCGAAGACAAAATGTACTACCGTCACTCCGGTTATCCGGGCGGTATCTACGAAACCAACTTCAAGAAAATGCAGCAGCGTTTCCCGGGGCGCGCCCTCGAGAAGGCGGTCAAGGGCATGTTGCCCAAGGGTCCGCTGGGCTACGCCATGCTCAAGAAGCTGAAGTGCTACGCCGGCGATGCGCATCCGCATGCCGCCCAGCAGCCCAAGCCGCTGGTTATCTGAGGGGTTATTGACATGGCTGAAAGCTATTACTACGGCACCGGTCGCCGCAAGAGCGCCATTGCGCGCGTCTTCATGAAGCGCGGTTCCGGCAACATCATTGTCAACGGCAAGCCGATTGATATTTTCTTCTCGCGTGAAACCGGCCGTATGGTGGCACGTCAGCCGCTGGTGCTGGTTGATCAGCTGCAAGGATTTGACATCAAGGTTAACGTCATTGGTGGCGGTGAATCCGGTCAAGCTGGCGCTGTTCGTCACGGCATTACGCGGGCACTGATGGAATACGATGCGGCCTTGAAGCCGGCGCTTTCCAAAGCCGGTTTCGTTACCCGCGACGCCCGCGAAGTCGAGCGCAAGAAGGTCGGTTTCCACAAGGCACGGCGCCGCAAGCAGTTCTCCAAGCGCTAATCGCCTGTGCTATTTGCCAGAAAGCCGCCCGTGGGCGGCTTTTGTCTTTTGGTGTCCGGGGTTTATCATAGACCCCTTTCCTGGAGCGAAACATGATCAAGGTAGGAATTGTCGGTGGTACGGGATACTCAGGGGTCGAATTGCTGCGCATATTGGCGCAGCACCCGGGAGCGGAAATTGTCGCCATCTGTTCGCGCTCCAACCACGGGATGCCGGTCTGGGAAATGTTTCCCAATTTGCGCGGCTACCTTGATCTTGAGGTGCTCGACGCCAGCAAAACCCGCCTCGATCATTGTGATGTCGTCTTCTTTGCCACGCCTAATGGCATCGCCATGCAGCAGGCGCCAGCCCTGCTTGATGCCGGTGTGCGCGTCATCGATCTGGCAGCGGATTTTCGCCTGCCCGACATCGCCGAGTGGGAGCGTTGGTACGGCATGAAGCACGCCTGCCCGGAATGGGTGGCCAAAGCGGTTTACGGCTTGCCGGAGGTCAATCGCGAAGCAATCAAGAAGGCGCAGTTAATTGCCAATCCTGGCTGTTATCCGACGGCGGTGCAACTCGGCTTCCTGCCGCTGGTCGAAGCTGGCGTGGTCGAACTGAAACACTTGGTAGCAGACGTTAAATCCGGGGTTTCAGGCGCTGGAAGAAAACCCGAGACCCATATTCTCTTTTCCGAAGCCTCTGATAATTTTAAGGCCTATGGTGTTGCTGGCCACCGCCATTTGCCGGAAATCCGGCATGGTTTGTCGCAGTATGCCGGAATGCCGGTCGGTTTGACCTTTGTGCCGCATCTGGTGCCGATGATTCGTGGTATCCATGCCACCCTCTACGGGCAGCTTGCCAAGGAAGTCGATTTGCAAGCGCTATTTGAGAAGCGATTTGCTGGTGAGCCATTTGTCGACGTTTTGCCAGCTGGATCCTGCCCGGAAACGCGTACTGTCCGTGCTGCAAATCTTTGCCGTATTGCCGTGCATCAGCCGCAGGGTGGCGATACGGCAGTGGTCTTGTCGGTCATTGATAATCTGGTCAAGGGTGCGGCCGGTCAGGCGGTACAGAACATGAATCTCATGTTTGGCTTGGAAGAGACGGCCGGTCTATGCCAAATCCCGCTATTACCCTGAAACTCAAGCGATTTCGCCAGCGTTTTCGGCAGCGCTTTGGCATTACGGCGCCGCGTGTGACAGTGCGCACCCATTATGGCTGGCACTGGTATATCGCGGGAGGTTTCGCCTTACTTCTCCTGGTGGTGCTTGGAGCCTGGTGGCTGGCGCAGCATGACGAAGCCGTGCAGATGCGCAGCGAGCTTGCAGGTTTGCGGCAAAGCCTGGGTGATGCGCAGGCCGAGTTGGACAAATTGCGTTCTACAGCCGGAACCGAGCAAAGTGTTGTGCGCATCGAGCGCTCAACGCAACAGCAGCTGGCCGCCCGCCTGAAAGCCATGGAGCAGGAAAATTCGGCACTGAAGGAAGATGTGGCGCTTTTCGAGAAGCTGGTGCCGGCCACTGGCGCTGAATCAGTGCTGCGTGTCGAACGTTTGAGCGTTATCTCCAGCGCCGAACCCGGGCGCTATCGTTATCGTTTGCTGGTGGCTTTCCAACCCAGCAAAGAGGAGCGCGAATTCCGTGGCCGCCTGCAATTGATTGTCACTGCCGTTCAGGCAGGCAAGGAAATTCACTTGCAGTTGCCCCAGGCCAAGGATCCGCCGGCTGATTATCTGGTGGAAATGCGCCATTTTTTGCGTAAGGAAGGTAATATCGCCCTTCCCGTCGGTGCCAAAATAAAAAGCGTTGAAGCGCGAATACTGCAGGGCGGAAACTTAAAAGCAAAACAACTGTTCAATTATTGAGGAGGAGCGGATATGTTTGGAAAACGAGGCGAGGGCAAGCCGCAGTTCAAAACCGACAGCCTGATTGCCATGGGGACGCGCATAGAGGGCAATGTCCGCTTTTCTGGCGGTTTGCGTATCGAAGGCGAGGTCAAGGGTAATGTCGAGGCGGTCGGCGGGGATACCTCCTCCGTTTTGTTTCTGAGCGAAAAGGCGACGATTGAAGGCGAAGTCACCGTTGCCCATTTTATTGCTGACGGTACAGTTGCCGGCAGGGTGACGGTGAGCGAGACGCTGGAATTGCAGCCAAATGCACGTATTTTGGGCGATGTCGAGTATTCGCTGATCGAGATGCACCAGGGAGCGGTGATCGAAGGTCGGCTGGTGCACCGCGAAAAGGGTGACAAGGGTGACAAAGCCGTGGAACTAAAGCTGGCGGCGTCGAACTAACAAAGACAAAGATTTCAATTTTCAGGAGCAAGGCATGGATGCAAACGAAACCCCGATTGTCAATTTCACCGACAGTGCCGCCAACAAGGTCAAAACGCTGATCGAAGAAGAAGGCAATCCTGACCTGAAACTGCGGGTATTCGTTACTGGTGGCGGTTGTGCCGGTTTCCAGTATGGGTTCACCTTCGACGAGGATATGGCCGAAGACGATACGGCGATGCAAAAGAACGGCGTCACCCTACTGATCGACCCGATGAGCTACCAGTATCTGGTCGGCGCTGAAATCGATTATACGGAAGGGCTGAGCGGTTCGCAGTTTGTGATCCGCAACCCGAACGCTGTGTCGACCTGCGGCTGCGGTTCTTCCTTCTCGGCCTGATTCAAACCTGAAAAAATTCACCGCCAAGGCGCCAAAGTGTTCTGCGCGCCTTGGCGGTGAATTTGTTTTTTTCCAGATTGAATTAGTATTTCGCGGCGAGTTGCGACTGACGCACCAGCGCAAGTTGCGGCATGACAGCCTGTACCTGTGCCTGGAAACGAGGCATCTGGTTGGCGGCAATTGGCACTGCCGTCGGCAGGGCAATGGCTAGCGGATTGACTTGCTGGTTGTTGACCCGGAATTCGTAATGCAGATGCGGGCCGGTTGATGCGCCGGTGCTGCCGACGAAAGCGACGATATCGCCCTGGCTGACGCGGCTGCCTTTTCTGAGTCCGCTGGCAAAGCCGCTCAGGTGGCCGTAAGCGGTTGAGTAATTGGCGTGGTGACGCAGAACGAGCAGGTTGCCGTAGCCGCCCTGTTTGCCGATAAATTCGACCGTTGCATCGCCAACGGCGCGAACCTTGGTGCCGGTTGGCGCAACGTAGTCGATGCCTTGGTGGGCGCGATATTTCTGTTGAATGGGATGCAGGCGCATGCCAAAACTGGAGCTGATGCGCGAAAATTCCAGAGGCGAGCGCAGGAAAGCCTTCTTGAGGCTTTTGCCATCGCTGGTGTAGTAGGCGCCTTTACCGTCCTGCTCGAAATAGACGGCTTGCAAGGCTTTGCCGTTGTTGACGAACTCGGCGGCGAGAACGCGACCGCTGCTGGTGGCGCGGCCGCGCAGGTAATTCATTTCGTAGACGACGGAAAAACGGTCGCCTTTGCGCAAATCGCGATGGAAGTCGATGTCGCCGCCAAAAATTTCGGCCAGCTGGGTAGCAACGCTGTCGGGAATGTCGCTGGCGTCACTGGCGCCAAAGAGGGAAGAACGGATTTCGGCAGCCTTGATCAGGGTGCGTTTCTCGAAACGTAGCGCCTGCTCACTGGCAACCAGTTCATCACCCTTGCGTTCAACAACCAGTGCCACATCGCCACTGTTGATGGGGAAAACCAGGCGGCGCAACTCGCCATCCTGCGAGGTTTCAGCCATGACGGTCTTGCCCGGCGCCAGTTGTTGATGCAAGGCGCGGGTGCCGGGATCGTTACGCAGGAAGCGAATGGCTTCGTTGTCCCGGATGCCGAGACGGGAAAGCAGAGTGCCCAGCGTATCGCCACGCGCAATGCGTTCTTCGCGCAGGAAGGGAGTGCTGTCGAGATTGACGAGACGGGCATTATCGAGCGCCAGATCCTGGATAACCGTTTCCAGGGTGGGGGCTTCATCCTTGCCGACTGGGGCAACGGCAATGGCGGCGGCCATGCCGAGGGCGGAAAGAATGCCGACGCTACCGTAAATCCAGCGTTGGCGGATGAGGCGTTCGCTATCGGCTTGCGCTAAAATGACGTTCTCTTGCATAGGGTTGCTCCAAACAATCGGCGGAGTTTAGCAGAATTTTTCGGAGCAGGCCGTCGAACGACGAGGTGGATTGAATGGCGAATAGCGTGGATATCGAGCAAAACCTGCAGTGGATCAAGCGCGGCTGTGAAGAATTACTGACCGAACCGGAGTTGATCGAGAAACTCAAAACCGGGCGGCCACTGCGCGTCAAGGCCGGCTTCGATCCGACTGCGCCGGATCTGCACCTCGGTCACACCGTGCTGATCAACAAAATGCGCCACTTTCAGGAACTTGGTCACCACATCCTGTTTCTGATCGGCGACTTTACCGGCATGATTGGCGACCCGACCGGCAAGAACGTCACCCGGCCGCCGCTTTCGCGCGAGCAGATTCTGGAAAACGCCAAGACTTACCAGGAACAGGTTTTCAAGATTCTCGACCCCGAAAAAACCGAAGTCTGTTTCAACTCGTCCTGGTTCGACACGCTGGGTGCGGCTGGCATGATCAAGCTGGCCGCGCAGCACACGGTGGCTCGCATGCTCGAACGCGACGACTTTTCCAAGCGCTACCAGAACGGTCTGCCCATCGCCATTCATGAGTTTCTCTATCCGCTCTGCCAGGGCTACGATTCGGTGGCGATCCGCGCTGATGTCGAATTGGGTGGCACCGACCAGAAATTCAATCTGCTGGTCGGGCGCGAATTGCAGAAGCATTACGGACAGGCGCCGCAGGTCATCCTGACCATGCCGCTGCTGGAGGGGCTGGACGGCGTTAACAAAATGTCCAAGTCGCTCGGCAACTATATCGGCATCAGCGAATCGCCCAAGGAGATTTTTGGCAAGACCATGTCGGTCTCCGACGAACTGATGTGGCGCTATTACGAACTGCTGTCCTTCCGGCCGACTGCCGAAATCGCCGCCTTCAAACGAGAAGTGGGCGAAGGCCGCAACCCGCGCGACGTCAAGGTGCTGCTGGCGCAGGAATTGGTGGCGCGCTTCCACTCGCAACAGGCCGCGGAAGAGGCGCTGACCGACTTCGAGATGCGTTTCAAGCAAGGCATGCTGCCGGAAGAAATGCCGGAATGCGCGCTGACCAGCGACGCGCCGATGAACATCCTGCAGGCCTTGAAGCAATCCGGCCTGACTGCCAGCACCTCGGAAGCCATGCGCATGATCGAGCAGGGCGCTGTCAAGGCCGATAACGAGCGCGTGTCCGACAAGGCCTTGTTGCTACCGCTCAATCAGGCGGTGGTGTTGCAGGTGGGCAAGCGCAAATTTGCGCGGGTGACTGTCAATCAATAGGGCTGTTCAAGTTTCTGCTCAGTCATGCAGGGGTACGAGCGTGCTGCTGTTGGCCGCCTAATCTTGCACCTGCATCGCCCACAACAGTGCCTGTAGATGGCATTCGGACGCTTGCTCTGGGCTAATGCCACAGCGCTCTGCGGCTTGGCGGATGCGTTCGCCGTCGTTGTATTCGCAGGCAATCGCTAGTTCCAGTATGGGCTGCAACGGTCCCGTGCCGGTGCGCAGCGCAGCATCAATGTCCGGGTTCAGCGCCAGGGTGGCGAGCGCCTTGTCGAGAGGCACTTGCAGGACGACATCGATCAGCGACAGAAGCCCGACCAGAAATAGGGTTTCACGCATTTCGGCTGGGCGATCCTTGCCCAGGAGTTCCATCATGCGGCCGCGCACAAGCGCGGTTTCAAGGGCGGCGCTGCCGCGCTCATTCTGGGCGTCGGCGCTACAGACCAGCAGGATCAGCCAGCGGTAAAGCTTTTCACGGCCAAGCAGGGTCAGCGCATGCTCGATTGAAGAGATTGACTGCGGCAAGGCATTGGCGGCAGAGTTGATATAGCGCAACAGGCGCAGTGAAAGAGCCGCGTCATGCTTGAGCAGTTTTGCCAGTTCGTGGGTTTCCGCATCGTTGCGCAGGCGAGAAATAATGGTGCTGACGCGCGTGGTATTGGGCCCGACTTCACGTTCGCTCCAGTCTTCCCGGTTGGTGATGAATGGTCCCTGGAAGAGGTTTGCACCCAGCCGGAAGCAAAAACGGAATTCCTCGATTGACGGCAGATCTCGCATCAGAAGACGGGCATTGGGTGCAACTTCGTGGATGATTTTGCTCAAGTGCAGGCCACGGCGGGCGTCGAGTACCTGGGCATGCACGAAAATGAAGTCGGTCACCGGCAGGAGCGGGGCGAATTCCGTCACGATGGTCGGGTCGGGGATGCATAGGCGGAAGCCTTCGGCGCGCAAGGCGTCAATGGTGCTGCGCAGGTTTTTCAAGTCGGGCGCGCCTTCCTCGGCGTGCAAGGTCGGGGTCAGGACGACATTTTTCGCTGGCAGGCTGGACAGGCAAATGTTTGCCAGGAAGGAGTCCGGAATGTCGATAAAAGCGATGCGGCGGCCGAGCAGTTCACCAATGTTCGCGTTAACCAAACTGCGCACAAGCACCTCCGCGTACAGATGGTGCACCCGCCGGCTGCTGTTGCGAATATGCGCTCTGGCCCCCTCCTGCAACATGAACTGATAGCCGGCAATGCGCTGATCCCGATCAAGCACCACTTCCCGGCACAGGAAGGTGACGATTTTCTCGGCTTCCAGATTGGCGATCGTTTCAGTGCGCAACGGTGCTTCATGTTTGAGTTTTTCAAAACCCTGCACGTTATCCTGCGCCTGCGCCGCTGCAGGGGCATCGGGCATTTCCGAACCCAAAAGCCATTTGAAAAATTTCTCGAACATGCCCCGCCTGCCTTTCAGCGGTTGTGCAGCGTCAGGAAGCCACGGCCGTTAAGAGCATTATTGAACGAGATAGGCGCTGCATTCCAGACACGTCACCGCACCCTTCAATATAGCCGGAAAGTCAGAGGTTCTGAATTCCTTTGTGCTATTCGCGCGTTATTTGGACTACCTTCGGCTCGTCTTCGCATCTGGTTTTAATGCGGATACGGAACGGGGGCGACAGGGGAAATTACTCTGAATATGTGGGTGCGTGCATTTGGCTTGGTGAAAAAATTTGCACTTGGAACGTTTTGCCACCAGCCGAATCAAGCGTGCGCGATTCCAACTGTACTAAACTGTTAGCTTCGGCGCGGTGTTGCAGCGCGTGCAGCGGAACCAGATTCATGATGTTGGCGAGGCTTTGCAGGCTTGAATAGGGTGAAGAGGATACTTGTGAGCAAGTGGTGCTGGGAAGTTGCAGCACGGTGACCATGTGGCCACAAGTGTTTAACCAGGAGCGCATTCTGGCGATGACTTTGTCACTCTCGACATATTCCAGGACAAGACCAGCGAAAATTAGATCGACGGGTGCGAAACCAATTTCAGTTTTCTGAATGTCACCAACGATCAGTTCAAGCTTCTTGAATCGATCTTGATAGCGCACCTCAACTTCCGCGATGTAGCGCGGGCTGATGTCAACGCCGACAACCCTCGCGACGCTTTCAGGAATCCGATCGAAACCGTTGCCACCGGCGCAGCCAAGAATCGCAATGGATTGCGGCTCAAATTGCGCGATGGCATCAGCGAGGAGATCGGACAACATCTGCGCCTGCTCAATGCCCGGCAAAGCCATGTGACCTTCGTAATCAGCCAGCGGCAGGTCAAGCCAGGGGTTGTCCACGTATGTCGTGCTCGCAGGGCTGCGCGTAATTTCCAATTCGGCTATCGGGGCTATTGGGGCGCAACGTAGCCCTGCAGCTGATCGGCACCGCTGCCGAAGAAATGTTTTTCCACCTGTTCGCTCAGATATTTGCGGTGCTGTGGATCGGCCAGATTGAGGCGGTTCTCGTTGATGATCATGGTTTGCATGCGGATCCACTGCTGCCAGGCTTCCTTCGAGACATTTTCGAAAATGCGTTTGCCGAGTGGGCCGGGGTAGGGGGGCAGATCGAGACCTTCGGCCTCGCGGCCGAGTTTGATGCAATTGACGTTACGTGCCATGGGTATCTCCAGAAATTGAGGCTTAGAGTGGTTTGAACATGATCTTCGAGCGGCGCTTGTAGTTGTACATCTGGCGCTTTTCCTCGGGCAATTCGTCGACGGCGGCCAAACGGAAACCGCGCTCGATGAACCAGTGTTCGGTGCGCGTGGTCAGCACGAACAGGCGCTTGATGCCGGCCTTTTGGGCGCGCTTTTCGATGCGTTTCAGCAATTGTTCGCCGTAACCCCATTCGCGATGATCCGAATGCACGGCCAGGCAGGCTAGTTCGCCATCAGTCGGCGAGTGCTGATAAAGCGCGGCGCAGCCGACCATGATGCCGTCGTGCTCCATGACCGAGAAATGGTCGATTTCGCGCTCCAGCAGTTCGCGTGGACGATGTACAAGTATGCCTTCCTCCTCCATTGGCTCGATGAGGGCGATGAGCGAGCCAATGTCGTCCGGCCGGGCTTCGCGGATGTTTTCCAGCGATTCGCGGGTGATGACGGTGCCGACGCCGTCATGCGTAAAGAGTTCCTGCAACAGGGCGCCGTCGGTTTCGAAACCGATCAGGTGGACGCGACCGACGCCATGGCGACTGGCGCGGATGGCGCAGGGCAGATAACGCTTGAGGTCGGCTGTCAGCCAGTCGCCCATCCAGGCGATTTCGGCAGCTTCGTCAGCAGTCAAAGCGTCGACCAGTTCGCCGTTGCTCTTGGTGACGCCTTTGCTGTCGGTCAGATAGACCAATTTGTCGGCCTTGAGGGCGACAGCGACGGCTTCGGCGACTTCTTCCATCTGCAGGTTGAAAATTTCGCCGGTCGGCGAACTGCCTTCGCAATTGAGCAAAATGATGTTGCCGAGGCCGAGTTGGGCGAGCAGGCCTTCGGCATCGACCTTGCGCACCTTGCCGGCGTATTGCAGGTCGACGCCGTCGACGACACCGATTGGCTGACCGGTGATGAAATTGCCGCCGATGACGCGAATGCGGGCATTGGCCATCGGGGTATTGGGCAGACCTTGCGACAGCAGGGCCTCGATTTCGAGATAGACGCTGCCAACGGCATCCAGCACGCAATCGAGCGCGGCGGCGTCGGTAATGCGGTAGCCCTTGTGATAGAGCGGCTCCAGGCCTTTTTCCTGCAGTTCCTCGTCGATCTGCGGGCGGGCGCCATGCACCAGAACGAGGCGGATGCCGAGCGCAGCCAGCAGATTGACATCGTAAGCCAGCGTCTTGGCAAAACCGGCGGCAACGGCCTTGCCGCCGAAGGCGACGACGAAAGTCTTGCCGCGAAAGGCGTTGATGTAGGGCGTGACGGCGCGGAACCAGGTGACGAAATTCTCGGCGTACTGTTGATCACTCATTTTTTGGGCTGTCTTTTGATTTGAACGTGGTTTCCAAACGGTCGCAGATGGTTTTCAACACTTTGACCCGGGCAAAATTCTTGTCATTGGCTTCTACTAGCGTCCAGGGCGCCAGA
>JAGTRX010000199.1 GCA_018262285.1 Pseudomonadota bacterium
CACATCACCAGCGGCATCGGCGCCGCCATGATCGGCTGGTACGGCACCGCCATGCTCTGCTACGTCACGCCCAAGGAACACCTCGGCCTGCCCGACAAGAACGACGTCAAGGAAGGAATCATCACCTACAAGCTCGCCGCCCACGCCGCCGATCTGGCCAAGGGCCACCCCGGCGCGCAGATCCGCGACAACGCGCTGTCCAAGGCGCGCTTCGAATTCCGCTGGGACGACCAGTTCAACCTCGGTCTCGACCCGGACAAGGCGAAGAGCTTCCACGACGAAACCCTGCCGAAAGAGTCAGCCAAGGTCGCCCACTTCTGCTCGATGTGCGGCCCGCACTTCTGCTCGATGAAGATCACGCAGGAAGTGCGCGAGTTTGCGGCGCAGCAAGGCGTCGACGAAGCCGCGGCGCTGGAGAAGGGGATGGAAGTGAAATCGGTGGAGTTCGTGAAGGCCGGGGCTGAGGTTTATAGCAAGGTCTGAGGCTTGCCGAACGGCTGGTAGCAAAGGAAAGGCGGCTGAATCAGCCGCCTTTCTGTTTTTTGCGGAATGCTGCGGTCAACAACAAAAGACGGTTAAATTCTGACGTTGATACAGCGGGCAGTTGCGTGCCCAATGTAGCTGGTTAGTGCTTCTGAGAGCGGACATTCAACGTTTGAATTCACCGGCCTGCGCGGCTTTTTGCGCAGGTCCGGTGGAATGATGGGTTGGGCAATTACTCACCCTTGCCCTTGAATTCCTTGTGCCACTCGCGCTCGCTTGTAGGCAAAAGGATTGGAACCGCGAATTGGATGCGACTGACTGTTGTGTCTTTGGACGCCAGCTCACCCTGAACGTTTGCGCCAATACCAAAAACCTTAAGGCCCCCACCGCCAGAGCCTTTGCTTGAATCTTCGACCGTAAGAGCAATGTCGAAATCGACGATGGTGGATTTGATACGGGCGCTCGACGACACTCTTGGGTGCTTTGCGTAGTCGTGGCCTCCATCGCCTGCCGGAACGACAAAGGCTCCACCTTCGACCTCCTGAGCGCCACGGATACCAGAGATAATTTGGGACAGGACTTCTTTGACGAATTCATCCAAGTTCATTGCTCTCTCCGAGATCAAGTTGCTCAATGTCTGACATAACCGGCTGGGTTGGGCATGCTCATCGCACCAGTGGCGTATTCAGTGTTCTTTTACCTTCTCGTTCTTTCCTTCTGATCAGTTCCATGTCGTTCATCCCAGCGAACATGGAATCTCCGCTTTCGAAGGCCTGACGGTTTTCTCGCTCATCGTCGAATTGTGGGTCTATCTCATAGAGGTAGTCGCGCAACCCATCGAATGCTTCAAGAACGCGATCCAGTTTTTCGTGTACGTGCTTCAGGCGTTCGTTGAGATACCAGCCATGAGCAAACCAGAGAACAATCGCGGTAATGATGATCGTTTTTTCTATGCCGGTCTCAAACATCAACTTCCTCCGTAAATGCCCAACGCTTAGGTAACAAGCCGCCGCGACCGGTGGCTATTTGACGAACAACGCTCATTGCGGCGGTCTTGTTGACCGTTGAGTTGGGCTGGTTTTTGGAGAAATGAATTATGGAATGGAAAGACAAAAGCAGTTTTAGCCAAGGCGACAAGGTGCGAACCCCAAAGAGTTTCGAGGCCCGTGCCGGTTCGCTTCGGATTACCGTGACGCGGCATATTCACCACGACCCAGCCGACTGGGTTTTGATCTGCGAGCCGTGGTTTAGCCAAACGGTTATCAGCACCGGCACGGCCGACGAGGCAAAGGAAGCGGCGGTCATTGCTGTGCGTAAAAAGCTTGCCGAAACACTGGCCGCTCTGACGCCCAACGTGAAGTAGGCATCAATAATGACGTATACGCAGGACGAGTGACGTATACGCTGGTCAACGCGGCGGTCTGAATGTCCGACCCAATGGGCCTTTCCGAAGATTCAGAACAATATTTATGAGAACAGATGGCAGTCATGCATGGCACAGTTAAATTACTGCCACATTTTGCCCGCAATCAACGCACTTGTCATTTTCGGCGCTTAAATCTAACCCGAAAGGCTGCTTTGGGTGAGTTTGCTCACGCTCCGGTATTGGCCGCTTCCCGCCATTTTCATTCCAAGACGCCACTGAATACTGCGGTCGACTCGGAGAAACAGGCGAAAATGACAGCCTTTGCCCAACCGGCCACACCCATGGACTGCCGTCCCTATTGCGGCGCCTGCTGCATCGCGCCCTCGATTTCCTCGCTGAACAAACCGGCCGGCGAAGCTTGCCGCCATCTCGATGCCGAGTTGCGCTGTGCCATTTTTGGCCAGCCGCAGCGTCCGGCCTGTTGCGGCGGTTTGCAGCCGTCGCCGGAAATGTGCGGCGAGTCGCGCGCGCAGGCTTTGCACTGGCTGGCGAATCTGGAAGCGGCCACCCGGCCGGGATAGTAGAATGCGGCCTCCCCCTCTTGGCCGTATTCCATGGACCCGATTCTTCTCCTCAAAGCCCTCGTTCTCGGCGTCGTCGAAGGGCTGACCGAGTTTTTGCCGATTTCATCGACCGGCCACCTGATCCTGGCCGGCGATTTGCTCAATTTCAACGACGATCGCGGCAAGTTGTTCGAGATTGTCATACAGTTCGGCGCCATTCTCGCCGTCGTTTGGGAGTATCGCGCGCGTTTGCTCAAAGTGGCGCGCGGGGCGACTTCCGATCCGGCGGCGCAAAAATTCATCCTCAACCTGTTCGTCGCCTTTCTGCCGTTGGCCGTGCTCGGCCTGGCTTTCGGCAAGGTAATCAAGGCCAACCTGTTCAACCCGATTGCCGTGGCGACGACCTTTATCCTCGGCGCTTTCGTCATTCTGTGGGCCGAGAAGCGCGAGCATAAAATCCGGGTGCAGACGGTGGAGGAAATGAGTCTGGCCGACGCCTTCAAGCTCGGTATCGCCCAGGCTTTCGCCTTGATTCCGGGTACCTCGCGTTCGGGGGCGACGATCATCGGCGGCTTGCTGTTCGGCTTGTCGCGCAAGGCGGCGACCGAGTTTTCCTTCTTCCTCGCCATCCCGACGCTGGGCGCGGCGACCGCCTACCAGCTTTACAAGGAAAGGGCCTTGCTCAATGCCGACGATCTCGGCATGTGGGCGGTCGGCTTCGTTTCCGCCTTCGTCTCCGCCTTCCTCTGTGTGCGCTGGTTGCTGCGCTACGTGTCGAGCCACGATTTCACCGCCTTCGCCTGGTATCGCATCGTCTTCGGTGTCGTCGTGCTGGCCACCGCCCACTTCGGCTGGGTGCAATGGACCGCCCACTGATCGTTTACTTGCACGGCTTCTGCTCGTCACCGGCCTCGTGGAAAGCGCGCTTGCTGGCCGAGGAAATGGCCCGGCGCGGCCTGGCCGGGCAGTTTGCCTGCCCGCAGCTGTCGCCGGTGCCCGATGTGGCGATGGCTGCCGTGTCGGCCCGGATCGAGGCGGCCGCAGGCCCGGTGACGCTGGTCGGTTCGTCGCTGGGCGGCCATTACGCCAATTATCTGGCGGAAAAGCACGGGCTGAATGCGGTGCTGATTAACCCGGCTGCGGTCGACCGGCTGGATCTGGCCAATTTCGTTGGCGAGCATCACAACTTCCACAGCGGCGAACGGTTCACTTTTACATCCGGGCACGCCGCCCAGCTCAAGGCGCAGGTTCGTCGTCCGACACCAAGCCACTACTGGCTGTTGCTAGAAGAGGGCGACGAGGTGCTGGATTACCGGCAGGCGCGCGATTTCTATGCCGGTTGCCGACAAACGGTGTTGCCCGGCGGCGATCACAGCTTCACCCGTTTTCCCGATTTTGTCGGCCAACTGATTGAATTTGCCGGGCTATAATCCGCCGATGAACGTATTGTTTGAAGAAGATGGCGGCTTCAAGGCCGG
>JAGTRX010000025.1 GCA_018262285.1 Pseudomonadota bacterium
CTTCCAGGCGCTTGACGATCACGCGATCATGCAAAGGACGGATTTTCATACGATGACTCCTTGATCAATAAAATTTCACCAAAATGGTGACTACAAAAAAGTGTGCCGGTATTGCCGGAGGTGAAGAGTATTGTCGCGCTTTTGTTAGCACTCTCCGCCGACGAGTGCTAATGATAGGGGCGACTCCCATGTTTTTCAAGTGATCCGTCCGATACTTCTTGTCGCTGAACAAAAACAACGGCAATCAAGCGATGCAAACAGGAGGGTTTAGCCTCTAAATAAGGAAATCCTGGGGTTTGCGTGCACTCACTACCGACCTTCGTCACGTCCTGTTTTTTATTGGTGATTTGCAGCTGTAGAATTTTCAGGCCGTCACACACAGAACATCTGCACGTCCGGTATTGAAATATCGAGCAACACCCAAAACGGCTTCCCGGCATCGCGCCAAGCATCCGCTGCCGACTGGAAGACTTCCAGCAGGATGGCAAAATTTTTCGGGTCAGCGTCGTGAAAGAGCTGTGCGCCATCAACGAACAGCACATAGCCATTGGCCGGCTGCCACTCCAAATCGGACAGGCAATCGTTCAAAGCATCAAAATTCTTGCCGTAATACGGCGGGAATTTCAGCGCGCGGCCGATTTTGTTGAGCACAGCCGACTTGCTCTTGAGCCCGGCCAGATTGATCTGAAAATGAGCAAATCCGGCTGCTGCGGCTTCCATCTTGTCGCGCTGCGCCGTAGGCGCCGTATAAACGCCGGAACGGGCGAGGTCGGAAAACAAGGCGGCGTTCATCTACTCTCCCGGATACGACTGAAACTGCGGTAGTGATTGGCCGTGTAAAAATACTCGCCTTCGCGCCCGGCGATGATGCGGCGCGCGCCGCGATTACGGGCACCGGGTGTCGGCACCGTATATTCGCGATAATGGCCACGCGGCCGCGATGGCAGGAGTCTTTCATAATTACCGAAGGTGCTACCATCCTTGCTGTAAGAAAAGGAGCCACCTTGCTGGATCAGGCGCAGGGTTTGCCGGGCTTCCGGCGGCAGGTCTTGTACTGAAACCTGCGACAGGTCATCGCGGGCAGTCGCCATGCCAAGCACAACCGCCAGCGTTAGTAGCAGGACGAGGCGCAGAGAACTCAGCCACCTCGCCATGACATCAGCCTTTGGTCACTTCAGCCAGTGTTTCAGTTTTTTGCCGCAGGCGGATGTGCAGTTCGCGCAACTGTTTTTCATCGACTTCTGACGGCGCATCCGTTAGCAGGCACTGAGCACGTTGCGTCTTCGGGAAGGCAATGACGTCGCGGATTGATTCGGCACCGGTCATCATGGTGACGATGCGATCCAGACCGAAGGCCAGACCACCATGTGGCGGTGCGCCGTACTTCAGCGCATCAAGCAGGAAGCCGAATTTGATCTGTGCCTCTTCCTCGCCAATTCCAAGCGCGTCGAAGACCTTGCTCTGCACGTCGGCGCGGTGGATACGTACCGAGCCGCCGCCGATTTCCCAGCCGTTCAAAGCCATATCGTAGGCCTTGGCCAGACACTTGCCGGGGTCGGTCGTGAGCAGTTCGAGGTGCTCGTCCTTCGGGCTGGTGAAGGGGTGGTGACATGCGACCCAGCGTTTGTCTTCCTCGCTGTAGTCGAACATCGGAAAATCAACCACCCAGGCCGGTTCCCAAGCCTTACCGTTGAGAAATCCTTTATCGTGGCCGAGTTTGCTGCGTAGCGCCCCAAGGGCGTCATTGACGATCTTGGTCTTGTCGGCGCCGAAGAAAATCAGGTCGCCGGACTGCGCGCCGGTGCGCTCGATGATGCCCTTCAGCGCGGCTTCGTGCAGGTTCTTGACAATCGGGCTTTGCAGGCCGTTCTCGTTCAGTTGCGTTACATCATTGACTTTGATGTAGGCCAAGCCTCTGGCACCGTAGATGGCGACATACTTGGTGTAATCGTCGATTTCTCCACGTGTCAGGTTCGCCCCGCCAGGCACTCGCAGGGCGGCCACACGACCGCCAGAAGTCGCCGGGCCGGAAAAAACCTTGAAGACCACGTCGGCAACCAGATCGGTCACTTCAGTCAGCTCCAGCGTCACGCGCAAATCGGGTTTGTCCGAACCATAGCGGCGCATGGCTTCAGCGTAGGTGATACGCGGGAAGGGATTGGGCAACTCAACGTCGATCGCGTCCTTGAAGACGTAGCGGATCAATTCCTCTATCAGCCCGGTAATCTGAGCCTCGTTCATAAAGGAGGTTTCGATATCGACCTGAGTGAATTCGGGCTGACGGTCGGCGCGCAGGTCTTCGTCACGGAAGCACTTGGTGATCTGATAGTAACGGTCGAAACCAGCCACCATCAGCAACTGCTTGAACAACTGCGGCGATTGCGGCAGTGCAAAAAACTGGCCAGCGTGCACCCGCGACGGCACCAGATAATCGCGGGCGCCTTCCGGCGTGCTCTTGGTCAGCATCGGCGTTTCGATGTCGATGAAGCCGTGATCATCAAGGAAGCAGCGGAAAGCACGCGCCACCTTGTAGCGCAGGAACATGTTGTTCTGCATTTGCGGCCGGCGCAAGTCGATGACACGATGGGTGAGCCGCACGTTTTCCGATAGATTTTCTTCGTCAAGTTGGAAGGGGGGAGTCACCGAGGGATTGAGCACCTCGATTTCATGGCATAACACTTCGATTTCACCGGACGCCAGGCTAGCGTTGGTCGTCCCTTCCGGGCGACGACGTACCTTGCCGGTAATCTTCAGGCAAAATTCATTGCGCACCGATTCGGCAATGGCAAACATCTCGGCTCGGTCCGGGTCACAAACCACCTGCGCCAACCCTTCGCGATCGCGCAGGTCGATGAAGATAACACCGCCGTGGTCACGACGACGATGCGCCCAGCCGGCGAGTGTGACGGTCTGGTCGCAAAGAGAGGCATTCAATTGGCCGCAATAATGGGTACGCATGGAAAATCCGGAGTTCAGTTGTTGTTGGAAACCAGGGGCACTGGCGGCGCCACCACCCCCATGGAAATAATGTATTTGAGCGCCTCGTCCACGCTCATGGCAAGCTCGACCACATCCGCTTTCGGCATCATCAGGAAGAAACCAGAGGTGGGATTGGGCGTCGTCGGCACATAAACGCTGACGTATTCTCCGTGCAGATGATTGGCGACATCACCACCCGGAGCGCCAGTCAAAAAAGCAATCGTCCAGCTGCCCTGACGCGGATATTGCACCAGCAAGGGCTTTCGAAAGGCATTGCCACCGGGTGAGAAAATGGTGTCGGAAACCTGCTTGACGCCTTTATAAACAGAATTGACGACAGGAATACGCGCCAGCAAAGCCTCCCACCAAGTCACCAGTTTTTGGCCAATGATGTTGGCAGCCAGCAAACCGGTCAGAAAAATAATCAGCAGTGTCAGAATGGCGCCAACACCCGGCAGATCATAGCCAATCACATGGATCGGATGAATCGTTGGCGGCAGAAGACGCAGCGACTGGTCAAGTGTGCCAACAATAAGCGACAACACCCAAACTGTAATGACCAGAGGTATCCAGATCACCAGCCCGGTGATGAAATAGCGCTTGATCAATTTCAAGTTGACGACTCAGCCCGGATTGCAGGCACAGGACGCCGTACCGCCCTGGCAGGGCGGCAGATCAGCCGGCTTGGAAGACTTATCTCCACCCTTGAAATCCGTGGCATACCAACCACTGCCCTTGAGCTGAAAACCAGCGGCCGAGAGCATTTTGCGGTAACTTTCCTTGCCGCACTCTGGGCAAATGCTCAGCACAGGGTCACTCAGTTTTTGCAGATGTTCCTTCTGGGAACCACAGGAATCACAGCGATATTCGTAAATCGGCATGGCCATCCTCCAAAGCGGGCAATTATAGCTCAGGCCATATGGAGACACCGACCGACAATTTCAAGTCGTCAGGCAAAAATGCCGAGATACCCTTGGTTGATTTCTTTGCCCCAGTAGAGGGCAATGAGGCCGGCACCCGCCAGATAGGGGCCGAACGGGATGGGCACATTGCGACCATGCTTGGCCAGTACGATCAAAACGATACCGACGACGGCACCGACGACAGCCGACAATAGAATGATGGCTGGCAGCAACTGCCAGCCCAGCCAGGCGCCCAGCGCCGCCAGCAACTTGAAATCGCCATAGCCCATACCTTCCTTGCCGGTCGCCAGCTTGAACAGCCAATAAACCGACCACAGTGATAAATAACCAGCCATGGCGCCAACCACAGCCGACTGCAGGCTGGCAAAACCACCAATCAGGTTGAACAGCAAACCCAGCCAAAGCAGGGGCAAGGTGATGGAGTCCGGCAACAACTGCGTATCGAAATCGATAAAGGTCAGGGCAATCAGCGACCAAACCATTAGCAATGCTGCGCCACCAGCCAAAGTCGACCCGAAATGCCAAATGGTAAAAAATGAAAGCAGGCCGGTCAGCGCTTCGATCAAAGGATAGCGTGGCGATATTCCGGCTTTGCAGGCCGAGCATCGACCGCGCAAAACCAGGTAGCTCAGGACAGGGATATTCTCCAGCGCCGTAATCTGGTGGCCGCAAGCCGGACAGCGCGAACGCGGCTTGGCCAGATTAAGCACTTCTACAGGAGCAGTCTCCTCACCCCGCAGTTCGGCACACTGCGCCTGCCACTCTCGCTCCATCATGCGCGGCAGGCGGTAGATCACCACATTGAGAAAACTGCCAACACAGAGTCCTAAAAATGCGCTACCCAAAAGCAGAATCGCTAAATTTTCCAAAATCAATGGCCGACCACCGCCCCCAGTTTAAAGATCGGCAGATACATCGCAACAACCAAGCCGCCAATCAGTACGCCCAAAACCACCATGATAATTGGCTCCATCAGACTGGACATCGCTTCGACCGCATCATCGACTTCAGCCTCAAAAAAGTCGGCCACTTTGCTCAGCATGGAATCCAAGGCACCGGACTCCTCACCGATGGCCACCATCTGGGTCACCATATTGGGAAACAAGTTGGTATTCTGCATGGCCGTCGTCAAATTGGTACCAGAGGAAACTTCATTTTGAATCTGTTTGGTAGCAATTTTGTAAACATAGTTGCCGGCAGCACCGCCCACCGATTCCAGCGACTCAACCAAGGGAACGCCGGCAGCAAACATGGTTGAAAGGGTACGCGTCCATCTGGCCATTACCGACTTGCGAATAATGTCTCCAAATACCGGAACTCTCAGCAAGAGGCGATCCATGATGATCTGCATTTTTTCGGAACGCTTCCAGACATAGAAGAATCCAACAAACGATCCAATGACAATCGGGAAAATAATATACCAGTAAGCAACAAAGGCATCCGAAATGCCAATCACGAAAAGCGTAGGCGCAGGCAAATCCGCACCAAATCCCTTGAACACATCCTTAAAGGCTGGAACAACAAAAAGCATGATCACAGCCGTAATCGCGAAGGCGACAATCATGATTGAAATTGGATAAAAGAGAGCTGACTTGATCTTGCTCTTGATAGCGAGAATTTTTTCTTTATAAGTCGCCAGACGATCCAGCAAAGAATCGAGAATACCGGCCTGCTCCCCCGCACCAACCAGATTGCAGAACAGCTGGTCAAAATAGAGTGGATATTTTCTGAAGGCTTGCGACATTGAACTACCGGTTTCAACGTCAGACTTGATATCGAGCAGCAACTTGCTGACCGCCGGATTGGCGTGACCCCGGCCGACAATATCGAAGGACTGTAGCAAAGGCACCCCGGCTTTCATCATGGTTGCCAGCTGCCGTGTAAAAAGGGCGATATCCTTTTCCGTAACCTTGCCACCACCACGAAAACTCTGCTTCTTTACCTTTGTAGCGGTCACACCCTGGCGACGCAGGGTACTCTGAACAACAGCAACACTGGCCACCCGCATTTCGCCACGGATCAGCTTGCCTTCCCGGTTCTTGCCTTCCCAGAGAAAAGTAAATTCCTTGACTTCAGCTTTCTTTGCGCCGGCAGTAGCCATTGTTATCCCCTTCGCTTATAAATTGGTAGTGCTCAACACTTCGTCGAGTGAAGTGACGCCTTGTTTAACCTTGAGCAGACCAGACTGGCGCAAATCCTTGACGCCTTCACTCTTGGCCTGCGCGGCAATATCGATCGAATTGCCGCCCGTCATGATAATACGCTGAATTGCTTCGCTATTAGGCATCACCTGATAAATACCGACACGCCCTTTATAGCCACTGCCCTTGCAACGCTCACAACCACCTGGGCCAAAAAGCTGCCAGCTACCATCCAGATCTTCCTCGGTAAAACCTGCATTTAACAAAGCCTGTTGTGGCACTTCAATCGGTTGTTTACACGTACATAGGCGCCGCCCCAGGCGTTGCGCCGTAATCAAAAGAACACTGGAAGCAATATTGAAGGTGGGAATACCCATGTTCATCAGACGCGTCAGGGTCTGTGGCGCATCATTGGTGTGCAGTGTCGACAACACCAGGTGGCCGGTCTGCGCGGCCTTGACCGAAATTTCGGCCGTCTCGAGATCGCGGATTTCACCCACCATGATGATATCGGGATCCTGCCGCAAAAAGGACTTGAGCGCCGCCGAAAAGGTTAGTCCGGCTTTGTCGTCCACATTCACCTGATTGATGCCAGGCAAATTAATTTCGGCCGGATCCTCGGCTGTCGAAATATTGATCCCCGGCTTGTTGAGCAGATTCAGGCAGGTGTATAGCGACACCGTTTTACCTGAACCGGTCGGCCCCGTCACCAGCACCATGCCATAGGGGCGCTCAACGGCATCAAGCAATGCCTGTTTCTGTTCAGGTTCATAACCAAGCGCCTCGATACCGAGCGTGGCCGAACTGGGATCCAGAATACGGCAGACAATTTTTTCACCCTGCAAGGTCGGCAGGGTGCTGACGCGGAAATCGATGGCGCGTGTCTTGGAGAGCACCAAACGCATCCGTCCATCCTGAGGAATGCGTTTTTCCGCAATATTAAGCCGTGAAATCACCTTGATGCGCGACGCCAGCTTGTCCTTGATGGCCAGCGGCGGCTGGGCGACCTCGCGCAAAATACCATCGACCCGGAAGCGGATACGGTAAAACTTTTCGTAGGGTTCAAAATGGATATCCGAGGCGCCGTCATTGATGGCATCCAGCAATATTTTTTGCAGGAATTTGACCACTGGTGCATCGTCGACTTCCAGCGTAGCCGCGTCATCAGCACTGCTGGCAGCAGCCGCTTCTTCATCGAGGAAATCAAGATTGACGTCCTCGCTGACCATGCTTTTCAGGGTTTCAGCGGCAGATTCAGACTGCTTGGATATCCAGGGAACAAGCTTCGGCTCCTCGACCACAATCGGGTCGACCGCCAACCCGGTCTGAAAACGGATTTCATCGAGCGCCCGCAGATTGGTCGGGTCTGCTATCGCGATGGAAAGTCGATTGCCGCGCTTGAACAAGGGCACGACCCGGTGTGCTGCGATCAATTTGCGGTCAATGGCATTGGCCGGAATGTGCGCATCGTCAAAAGCGGCGAGATCGAGCAGAGGATAACCAAAGGTATCGGCCACAAACTTGGCAACCTCCAAGGGTGTGGCTTTTTTACTTCTGGAAAGCTGTTCGATAAAACTGATGCGGTCAGCCGTAGCCTGTGCCTGCAGTTGTTCGGCCTCGTCTTCCTTCAGGCGGCCGGCCTGAATCATGGCGCGCGCCAAGCCACTCACGGGAGAATTTGGAGGATTGGCGGCCATCAGTGTCTGTTGAATGCTGGATACATCCTCCGATGATGCTACGTCAAGCGCCTTTTGTAAAGAATCTACAAGCCTCAGGACTGCGGTCGAAAGAGCTTTGCGGTGCGCACGCTACGGTCTTGGGTCTGCAACACCTCGACCTGGACTCCAGCGATCTTGAAACTGACCCCGGTTTCGGGAATATCCTGAAAATGCTCAAGAATGAGCCCGTTCAAAGTTTTTGGCCCATCGACCGCAAAATCAAGCCCGAGCAACCGGTTGATTTCGCGCAGTGATCGCGCGCCATCGACTACTGCGCAATCTTCGGCATCCCAGGCCAGCACAAGGTTTTGAGCGGGCAATACGCTTGTAAACCGGCCAACGATTTCATCAATAATGTCCTGCATGACCAGCAATCCAAGAATCTCGCCATACTCATCAATGACAAAACCGATACGTTGCCGGTTTTCCTGAAAAAACGAGAGCTGGACAATGGCTGGTGTTCCAGCCGGAATATAGTAGGGTGCTTGCAACTGTGCCCGCAAGCTTGCCTCGTCCAGTTCTCCATGCTGCATTGCGCCTATCAATCGGCGGATCGTCAATACGCCGAGCAGGCCATCAAGCGATTCACGGCAAACCGGCAAACGGCCGTGGTGGCTGGTGGACAACTGCTGGAAGACACCGTCCCAATCCTGACTCAAATCAAGAATTTCGATGGCACTACGCGGCGTCATGACATCCTCGACACTCACCACATCCAGATCCAAGAGATTGTCGAATATGGCGCGCTGCTCGGCCGGAATAAAACCGGCCGATTCCAAAACCCGATTTCGCAACTCTGCCGGCGTCAGCGCCTGATTCTCCGGCATCTGACGCGGCGACACGCGAAACAGGCGAAGCAAGACCCGGACACACAGATTGGCGAACCAAATGATTGGCGTTGCCAGATGAAGAAGCGGGATCAGAAAGTAACTGACAACCGGCGCGATTTTGTCGGCATAGGCAACACCGATCGCTTTGGCGGGAATTTCCGAAAATATCAGGAGCACAACGGTAATCGAAATCGCCCCCATAGCAAGCGCCCAGCGCGTGTCAGCAACAAGCAGCAAGGCAACACAGGCTGACAATGTCGCCGCCGCCACGTTGGTCAGGGTCTTGGCAAACAGGAGCAAGCCCATCAACCGGTCAGATTTTTCCAGCAAGGCCAAAGCCAGCTTCGCCCCGCGATGGCCGTCCTGTCCGGCCTGACGGCGAAGACGATGCGGACTGGCGCCCTTCATGGCCATCTCGGCGCTACAAAAAAGGGCGGAAATCAAAAGCAGTGCAGCCAGGAAGCCCAACAATACGGGTAACGACAAATCACTCATGTCTTGGCGCCAAGACTCACCAAGCCGGCGTGCAATGGCCTGGCAGGAGAATGCAAAAGCTGAATTACAATAGCGCCCATTGCAAAATTCTACTAGAAGCGACCCCCACATGCTCGATAACCTGACCCATCGCCTGGCGCGCGCCATGAAAACCCTCAAGGGTGAAGCGCGCCTGACTGAATCCAACATTGCCGATGCCCTGCGCGAAATCCGCATGGCACTGCTCGAAGCAGATGTTGCGCTACCGGTGGTCAGGGATTTCATCGCCAGCGTCAAGGAAAAAGCGGTTGGCGAGGAGGTCATTGGGTCGCTGTCACCCGGACAAGCGCTGGTCGGGGTCGTGCACCGCGAACTCACGGCCATCATGGGCGGAGCACATGAAGGTCTCAACCTCGCCACCCAGCCCCCGGCCATCGTCCTCATGGCCGGCCTGCAGGGCGCCGGCAAAACCACCACGGTCGGCAAGCTCGGCAAGCTCCTGAAGGAAACGCAAAAGAAAAAGGTGCTGGTAGTCTCCTGCGACGTCTATCGCCCGGCCGCCATTGAGCAGTTAAAATCAGTTGCCGCACAAGCCGGTATCGACTTTTTCCCGTCCGAAGTCGGCCAAAAACCGGAAACAATTGCAGCGGCAGCGCTCGATTGGGCCAAGCGTCACTATCACGACGTGCTGCTGGTCGATACCGCCGGCCGCTTGGCCATCGACGCTGCCATGATGGATGAAATCAAGCGCCTGCACGCCGCCTTGAAGCCGATTGAAACCCTCTTCGTCGTCGACGCCATGCTGGGCCAGGATGCCGTCAACACGGCAAAAGCCTTTGGCGAAGCCTTGCCGCTCACCGGAGTTATTCTCACCAAACTCGATGGCGACGCCCGTGGTGGCGCCGCACTGTCGGTACGCCACATCACTGGCGCCCCCCTCAAATATGCTGGTGTCGGCGAAAAACTGCATGGCCTGGAAGCCTTTCACCCCGAACGCATGGCCTCGCGCATCCTCGGCATGGGTGACGTACTCTCGCTCATCGAAGAAGCCAAAAAAGGCATCGACGAAGAAAAAGCCATTGCCTTCGCCAAAAAGCTCAAATCCGGCAAGGGGTTCGACCTCAACGACTTCAAATCGCAAATTGGTCAGATGCGCAGCATGGGCGGCCTTTCTTCGCTGATGGACAAATTGCCGGCGCAATTTGCCCAGGCGGCCGGGCAATTGCCGGCAGGCTCCGAGGACAAGATGATTCGTCGCATCGAAGGTATCATCAATTCGATGACACCAATCGAACGCGCCAAGCCCGAACTGCTAAAAGCCAGCCGCAAACGCCGCATCGCCATGGGGGCTGGCGTCCAGGTTCAGGAAATCAACCGCCTGCTCAAGCAATTCGAACAAATGCAGAAAATGATGAAACAACTGACCCAGGGCGGCATGGGCAAGCTCATGCGCAGCATGAAAGGAATGATTCCCGGCATGCGCTAATCCTGGCGTAGCGCTACCGATCCTGATTGCGCGCCATAATCCAGGACTTGATCTCCTCTAGCGGCATCGGCCTCGCATAAAGGAAGCCTTGCGCCAACGGGCAACCCAAACCACGCAAAAAACCAGCCTGTTCGCTCGTCTCCACTCCTTCGGCAACAACTGAGACACCCAGCTTTGCCCCTAGCGCCACGATCATTTCAGCAAACATCCCACCTCGGCCATTGGCGATTTCGCCAATAAAGCTCTTGTCGATTTTCAGGGCATCGATAGGTAACTGGCGCAAATGAGTCAGGGACGAAAAGCCGGTTCCAAAATCGTCGACGGCAATTCGGGCACCCGTGGTTTTGATCGCCAACAGGGTTCCGAGAACGATGCGCGGCTCGTGCATGGCGATACTCTCGGTAATTTCCAGTTCCAGTTCGCCGATATTGATGCCATGCCGACCCATGGTGCGGGCAACATCCTGCGCCATGCCACTCTGACGAAACTGCGCCATGCTGACATTGACAGCGACACGTTGCGGCGCACCCGGCAATTCGCTCAATTCGTAAAAATCGGCGCAGGCTCTATCCAGTACCCAGCGGCCAATTTCGACAATCAGGCCGGAATATTCGGCCAGCGGAACAAAAACCTCGGGCGGCTGAATGAAACCGCCGCCATCGCGCGGCCAGCGCAACAAGGCTTCGATACTGACGAGTCTGCCAGTCGCCATGTCAATCTGGGGCTGATACCAGACGGACAATGCATGCTGGGCAAAATCCTCACGCAGACGATGAATGATCTCCAGTCGCCAGCGTGTACTGTCCTCCATCTCCGGCAGAAAATAAGCGTGACTGGCGCTGATGTCGCGCTTGGCGCGATTGAGCGCGATGTTGGCACGCTTGAGTAGAATGATCCCCGACGGTTTTTCCTCCAGCATACGGCACAAACCTAGAACGACCGAGGCCGGCATGCTGTGCTCGAGGACGGAAAATGGTTCGCTGAAAATCTGGAAAATATTACCTGGATTGACCGCCTTTTCCGGACCGATCAGGCCAAAAACATCGGCACCGATGCGCGCCAGCAGACACTGGCTACCCAGACGCGCCTCCAGACGTTGCGCCACCGCGATCAGGAGGGCATTGCCGGTATCCTGACCTAGTCCGTCGTTAAGATCGGAAAAGTGTTCAAGATCGATCAAGGCGACGACAATGTCGGGGTCCTCACAAACCGCAATTTCGTTGAGATCGAGAATGAAACGGTTGCGGTTGCGCAAACCGGTGAGTGCGTCATGATAGGCCGTAAAATTGAGCTGCTCGAAAAGCTGCATGCTGCCGAGGCTGGCTGCAATGTTCGTGGCAAAAACCCGCAACAGCTGCCGCTCCTGGTCGCCTAGCGGCTGCTCCGTCAGCAAAAAAATGGCCGCTTCATTTTCGCCGTTACCGACATACAGGACGGCAGAGCGCATACCAAAACGATGTCCTCTCTCGGCCAAACAGTCTGCCACCGAGAGGGAAACATGCTCGTCGTCTACGCCAACCAACTTGCGATAGGCCAGATGCGCCAGACGACCACTGGCGCCAATAACGGAAAGATCGCCCGTCAGTCCCTCTTCTGATTCAAAATCATGCGCAGCGCAGAAAATGGCGTGTGGTTCGCAACGCAACAGCCGGCCGATTTTCTCCAGCACCAGCGCAGCAAAACGATCCACTTCGCGCACCTGCACCAGGTCAGTCGAATCCTGGATAATCAATTCGAGACTGCGCTTGTTTTCAGCAATAGTGGCAATCTGGTCGTAGGAGCGCAGCGCAGCCGAAATAGCCGTAATCAGACGTGTCCGCGTCAGCTCGCTTTTTGTGCGGTAATCGTTGATATCGTAACTGTTGAAAACCGTCAGTTCCGGCGCGTAACCAGGCTGTCCGGTGCGCAGAATAATACGCACCATTGCCATGCCAAGCTGGTCACGGATAAATTTGACGGCCTGCAAGCCAGCGTCGTCGGTTTCCATGACGACATCGAGCAAAATCACCGCAAAATCGCGATCCTTCAGCAACAAGGACTGCGCTTCCGCCCGCGAGTTGCTGTGCGTCAGCTCCAGGCGACGACCGAAAATCTCGACATGCTGCAAGGCAAAATCCGTCGCGATATGCACTTCCTGATCATCATCAACCACCAGGATGCGCCAAACCGTTTTTGGCACCCCGGTGTCAGCAACCACATCTTCATCAGGTTCCAGCACAAGATCGTCGTTGGTGCTCATTTTTTCCCCAATTGAGGGCTACTTCAGAATAGCCTTGGCCAGAAAATACCCCCCCACACCACCCAGACATTGATCAGAGCCAGCAGCACGGCAGCACTGCCCAAATCCTTGGCGCGCTTTGACAATTCATGGCGTTCGGGCGAAATACGATCAATGGCTGCCTCCACCGCTGAATTGATCAATTCAACGACCAGAACAAATATAACACTGGCCGCCAGCAGGGCACGTTCCAAGCCATTTGCGGCAAACCAAAGACCCGGAGGCAAGATCAGGGCAGCAAGGACAATCTCCTGGCGAAACGCCGCCTCGTTCCGCCAGGCTGCCGCCAAGCCTTGCATTGAATAACAAAAAGCGCGGACCAGCCGCGCCATTCCTGAAAAAGTTTTTTCCGTCAAAGGCTCATCCTCCGGGACTTTTTCGCCCCGATCCAGCAAAAGCCGGAATTACTTTTCCACTTTCTGGTTAAAGGAAGCCATCCAGGGATTCGATTTGGTCATCATCGCCATCCATGCTGAATAGGCATCAAAATAAGCCTTCATGTAGGGGGGCATGGCATCCTGCATTTTCTGCATTTCACCCTGCGTTTGTGCGACCTGTACAGGCCACCAGGGATTGGCGGTTGGCATAACATTGAACGGAAAAATACCGAACGGGAACATGGTGGCCTCCTGGAATAATTAGAAAAAATACAGGCGCCCGAATAAATCGATCTACCAAGCGTGTATAGGCTCAGTTTAGTTGATTCGCCGACAAAGGGGAATAGAAGAGCGCACCATTTCAGCTCATCGCTGCAGCAGGGAGCGCAAAAAACGCCCGGTGTGACTGGCGGCCACGCCAACCAGTATTTCCGGCGTACCCTGCGCCACGATCTCGCCACCGCCATCGCCACCCTCGGGGCCAAGGTCGATCAACCAGTCGGCCGTCTTGATCACATCCAGGTTGTGTTCGATGACAACAATCGTATTGCCATGATCAGCCAGGCGGTGCAATACCGTCAGCAACATTTCGATATCCTGAAAATGCAGGCCGGTGGTAGGCTCATCGAGAATATAAAGGGTGCGGCCGGTATCACGCTTGGAGAGCTCCAGCGCTAATTTGACCCGCTGCGCCTCGCCACCGGAAAGCGTCGTGGCACTTTGGCCGAGGGTAACGTAGGAAAGGCCAACATCGACCAAGGTTTGCAATTTGCGCGCAAGAACCGGCACAGCATCGAAAAATTCGCGCGCCTGCTCGACCGTCATGCCGAGAATTTCCTGAATATTCTTGCCCTTGTAGCGAATTTCCAGGGTTTCCCGGTTATAGCGCTGGCCGTGGCAGACATCGCAGGGGACGTAAATATCCGGCAAAAAATGCATTTCGACTTTGATCAGGCCATCGCCTTGACAAGCTTCGCAGCGTCCGCCCTTGACGTTGAAGGAGAAGCGGCCGGGGCCATAGCCGCGTGCCCTGGCTTCCGGCACACCGGCGTAGAGATCACGAATCGGTGTCATCAAGCCGGTATAGGTGGCAGGATTGGAGCGCGGCGTGCGGCCAATCGGCGACTGGTCGACACTGATGACCTTGTCGAAGGCTTCCAGTCCGCTAATTTCCTCATGCGCGGCCGGTTCGGTATTGGAGCCGTAAAGATGCTTGGCGGCTCTGGCATACAGGGTGTCGTTGATCAGCGTCGATTTGCCGGAACCGGAAACGCCGGTGATGCAGGTAAATAAACCGCGCGGAATTTCGACGCTGATGTTTTTCAGGTTGTTGCCGCTGGCGCCAACAATCTTGCAAGTATTGGCTTTATCGAAAGGGCGTCTATTTTTCGGTACAACAATCTTTTTCTGGCCGGACAGGTAAGCACCGGTCATTGATAGCGGGTTGGTGGCGATCTGCGTCGCCGTGCCCTCCGCCACAATATGGCCGCCATGCACACCAGCGCCTGGCCCGACATCGACTATGTAATCGGCAGCCCGCATGGCTTCTTCGTCATGTTCGACAACAATGACGGTGTTACCGATGTCGCGCAACTGGCAAAGCGTCTGCAACAGGCGAGCATTGTCGCGCTGATGCAGGCCGATGGAAGGCTCATCGAGCACATACATGACACCAGTGAGGCCGGAACCGATTTGCGAGGCCAGACGAATGCGCTGCGACTCTCCACCGGAGAGCGTTTCCGCCGAACGTTCGAGACAAAGGTAATCAAGGCCAACGTTGATCAGGAAAGACAGCCGCGCCGTGATTTCCTGCAGGATTTTGTCGGCCACTTGCGCCTTATTTCCACTCAATTGCAGATTCTGGAAATAGCGACGCGCTTCGCCGAGCGGCAGGCGGTTGATGTCATGCAGCGTCTTGTCACCAACACGCACATGGCGCGCCTCGGTGCGCAACCGTGTTCCAGCGCAATGCGGGCAAGACGTGTTGCTGATGTACTTGGACAACTCCTCGCGCACCATGGCCGAATCGGTTTCGCGGTAGCGCCGCTCCAGGTTGGGAATAATGCCCTCGAAAGTATGATCGCGATCGAAGCTCTTCCCCTTTTCGTTGAGGTATTGAAAGCGGATGACCTGACGGCCGGAGCCGTGCAAAACGACCTGCTGTACGGCTTCCGGCAAGGACTGGAAAGGTGTTTCGACATCAAAGCTGAAATGCTGGGCGAGCGAAACCAGCATCTGGAAATAGAACTGGTTACGTTTGTCCCAGCCACGAATGGCGCCGGCAGCGAGCGAAAGCTGGGGATGGACAACCACCCGCTTGGGGTCAAAAAACTGGATGACGCCCAGGCCATCGCACTTCGGGCAGGCACCCATCGGATTGTTGAAGGAAAAGAGGCGGGGCTCCAGTTCCGATAAGCTATAGGAACACGCCGGACAGGCAAAGCGGGCCGAAAACAGATGCTCGCCGCCGCTTTCCATTTCCAGCGCAATCGCCCGGCCATCCGCGTGACGCAAGGCAGTTTCGAACGATTCGGCTAGGCGCTGGCGCATGTCGTCGCGCACTTTGAGGCGATCGACAACGACATCGACGCTGTGTTTTTGTGTTTTGGCCAGTTTGGGCAGTGCGTCAAGTTCATACACCTTGCCATCAACACGCACCCGCGCGAAACCCTGCGCCCGCAATTCATCGAAAAGATCGAGTTGTTCGCCCTTGCGGTCAGCGATGACCGGCGCCAGGATCATCAGCCGGGTTTCCGGCGGCAGCGCCAGCACATGGTCAACCATCTGCGACACCGTCTGCGCCTGCAAGGGCAACTGATGCTCCGGGCAATAGGGCGTGCCGGCACGGGCAAACAACAGGCGTAGGTAATCGTGGATTTCGGTCACCGTGCCAACGGTCGAACGCGGGTTATGGTTGGTCGACTTCTGCTCGATAGCAATTGCGGGCGACAACCCCTCGATCAAATCAACGTCGGGCTTTTCCATCAATTGCAGGAACTGTCGGGCGTAGGCCGACAGCGACTCGACATAGCGGCGCTGCCCCTCAGCATAAAGCGTATCGAAAGCCAGCGAAGACTTGCCGGAACCGGAAATGCCGGTAATCACGGTCAAGCGATTGCGGGGCAGATCCAGACTAATATTCTTGAGATTGTGCGTGCGTGCACCGCGAACGCGGATTTCGTCCATAATCACTCGGAACGGTTGGGCAACCGCCGACTATAACAATATTCAGGGCTGCGCGCCGGACAGACTGAGTTTTGATTCAGGAAGAGGTCAGCCGGCCTCACCCGCTTCGTTTTCCCATGCCAGCATCCGTTCGCAATAGCGCGCGATCAAATCCACTTCAAGATTGACCTGGCTGCCCGGCTTGAGGTGTTTCAGCGTGGTCACTTCCAGGGTATGCGGAATCAGGTTGATGGTGAAATCATCACCTTGCACTTCATTGGTCGTCAGGCTGCAGCCATCGACCGTCACCGAGCCCTTGCGCGCAATGTATTTTGAGAGCGCATGCGGGGCGCGGATTTCGAGCAGGCGATTATCACCGATGAGGTCGAAGCGCAGCACTTCGCCAACGCCATCGACATGCCCGGAAACCAGGTGGCCACCCAGACGATCAGACAGGCGCAAGGCCTTTTCCAGATTGATTTCACCCGGAGCGCCCAGACCGGCCGTACAGGAGACTGTTTCGCCGGAGACATCGACCATGAATTTGTTGCCATCGATTTCAACCACCGTCAGGCAAACCCCGGCACAGGCAATTGAGTCGCCAGAACCAACATCTTCCAGACCCAGTTCGCCCGCTTCAACGGTCAGGCGAAAACCAACGCTACGCGGCGTCACTTCGGTAATACGGCCAACGGCCGCCACAATGCCAGAAAACATGCCAGAACCCTCGTCAATACTGGACAATCGAAAATCAGGCCGCATTTTATCACCCATCATTGCCCCAACTTGCGATAATGTCGTGCTTCGGCAAATCTTTTCATCGCCACGCATCACCTTTGGAGACTATCGAATGAAAAAAGCCCTGCTCGCTGCCCTGCTGACCGCCCTTTCCACCGCCGTTTTAGCGGACATCAACATCGGCGTCACCGTTTCCGCCTCGGGTCCTGCCGCTTCGCTCGGCATCCCGGAAAAAAACAGCTTTGCCTTTTTGCCCACCACCGTCGCCGGCCAGAAAATCAATTACATCATTCTCGATGACGCCTCCGACACCACCACCGCCGTCAAGAACACCAAGAAGCTGATTTCGGAACACAAGGTCGATGCCATTGTAGGCTCCACCACGTCCCCCAACTCACTGGCCATGATCGACGCCGCCGCCGAAGGCGAAACACCGATGATCGCCATGGCCGCCGCCGCCCGCATCGTCGAGCCTATGGATGCCAAGCGCTACTGGGTTTTCAAGAACGCCCAGAACGACCCGCACATGGCCACCGCCATCGTCCAGCACATGGTCGACAACAACATCAAGACTGTGGCTTACATCGGCTTTTCAGATGCCTACGGCGAAGGCTGGTGGAACGAATTCAACAAGATCGCCGAACTGCGCAAACTCAAAGTGCTCACCAGCGAGCGCTTCAACCGCACCGACACCTCGGTAACCGGCCAGATTCTCAAAATCATGGCGGCCAAGCCCGATGCCATCCTGATTGGCGGCTCTGGCACCCCGGCCGCCCTGCCGCAAAAATCACTGAAGGAAAAGGGTTACAAGGGAGTCATCTATCAAACCCACGGCATCGCCAACTCCGACTTTCTGCGCGTTTGTGGCAAAGATTGCGAAGGCACTTTCCTGCCCGCCGGCCCCATCCTGGTTGCTGCGCAGCTACCCGACAGCAATCCGGTCAAGAAAGTAGCTCTCGAATACGTCACCAAATATGAGGCCATTCATGGCAAGGGCAGCGTCTCCACTTTTGGCGCTCACGTCTGGGATGCCAGCCTGCTGCTCGGCAACGCCATTCCGGTCGCACTGAAAAAGGCACAACCCGGCACCAAGGAATTTCGCAAGGCTCTGCGCGATGCTCTGGAAAACACCAAGAACGTTATCGGTGCCCATGGTGTTTACAATATGAGCCCGACCGATCACCTCGGTTTTGACCAACGCGCCCGCGTCATGGTCAAAATAGAAAACGGCAGCTGGAAACTGATCAAGTAATTGTCGTAGTCACCAACCGCGAGGCGTGTTTTGAGGGAAACACGCCTCGCGTTTTTTATCTTCAAGGAAGGGAATCACATGAAAAAAATCCTCTTCGCCGTGTTGTTGACGGCACATACTGCCTTTGCTCTGGCACAAATCAACGTCGGCATCACCGTTTCCGCTTCGGGTCCGGCCGCTTCTCTCGGCATCCCGGAAAAGAACACCATTGCCCTGCTGCCGACGACCATCGGCGGCAAAAAGATCAATTACCATCTGCTTGACGATGCTTCCGACACCACCACCGCCGTCAAGAATGCCCGCAAGCTGGTTTCGGAAAACAAGGTCGACATCATTATTGGCTCCAGCACGACGCCCAACTCGCTGGCCATGATCGACGTCGCTGCCGAAGGCGAAACACCGATGATCGCACTCGCTGCTGGCGTGCGCATTGTCGAGCCGATGGATACCAAGCGTGCCTGGGTGTTCAAGACACCGCAGAACGACGCCCAAATGGCCACGGCCATTGTCCAGCACATGGTCGACAACAACGTCAAGACGGTTGCTTATATTGGCTTTGCCGACGCTTACGGCGAAGGCTGGTGGACCGAATTCAACAAGATTGCCGAATTGCGTAAACTCAAGGTGGTCGCTAATGAGCGCTTCAATCGCTCCGACACCTCGGTGACCGGCCAGGTGCTCAAAATTATTGGAGCCAAGGCGGACGCCGTGTTGATTGGTGGTGCCGGCACGCCTGCCGCCCTGCCGCAAAAATCGCTCAAGGAAAAGGGTTACAAGGGCACCATCTATCAAACCCACGGCATCGCCAATGCCGACTTCCTGCGCGTTTGCGGCAAGGATTGTGAGGGAACACTCCTACCCACCGGCCCCATTCTGGTCGCAGCACAATTAGCCGACAGCAACCCGATCAAGAAAGTGGCGCTCGAATACATCAACAAATATGAGGCCGCGCATGGCAAAGGCAGCGTCTCATCTTTTGGCGCTTACGCCTGGGATGCCGGCCTGCTGCTGTCCAACGCCATTCCGGTGGCACTGAAAAAAGCCCAGCCTGGCACTAAAGAATTCCGCAAAGCCTTGCGCGACGCGCTCGAAAGCACCAAGGATCTGGTTGGCAGCCATGGCATTTTCAACCTAAGCGCCCAGGATCACCTCGGCTTTGACCAGCGCGCCCGCGTCATGGTCAAGGTGGAGAATGGCACCTGGAAACTCGTTAAATAATAATTGTGCATTCGGCGGCACGGGCTCGTTCTCTAACGCTTGTGCCGCTTTTTTGCCCCATAAGGCCTCAGTCCTGAGATAATCGCGCCTTCCCGAGGCCGACATGCGTTAGCGGCGCCAGCCAAGCCGCCGTCGCGCAAGCCATCTCGATTGAAACAGGCATCAAACAAAAAATCATGGATCCTCAGGTATTTCTTCTCTTAGGCCAGGATGGCATCACCAACGGTGCCATCTACGCCTTGCTTGCCCTGGCGCTGGTGCTGATATTCACCGTGACCCGCGTTATTTTCATCCCGCAGGGTGAATTTATCGCCTTTGGTGCCCTCACTCTGGCCGCCCTGCAAGCCGGCAAAATTCCGGGGACGGTCTGGCTGCTCCTGATCGTTGGCAGCACAGTGACACTGCTCGACGGCATCACGCTGTTGCGCGAGCGCCGCTACACCAAACTCCCCCCCATGATTCTCGGCAACGTCGGCTTTCCGCTCGCCTGCGCCGGCCTGCTCTGGGCGGTACCGCCCAGCACTTTGCCCCTGTGGGCGATGGTCGGCATCTCCATGCTGCTGGTCGTCCCGCTCGGCCCCATGATTTACCGCATCGCCTTCCAGCCCTTGGCCAGTGCCTCGTCCCTGGTACTGCTCATCGTCGCAGTGGCCGTGCATCTGGCGCTGACCGGACTCGGTCTGCTCTTCTTCGGCGCTGAAGGCTGGCGCACACCGGCCTTTACCGAAACCAGTTTCGAAATTGCCGGCGCCCCCCTGCAAGGACAAACCCTGCTCGTCCTTCTGGCCTCTGGCATTCTCATCGTTGCGCTCTATTTCTTTTTTGAGCGCACCATTTATGGCAAAGCTCTGCGCGCCACCGCCATGAATCGCACCGGCGCCCGCCTGATGGGCATTTCCGCCAGCATGGCCGGCAAACTATCTTTCACCCTGGCTGCCGCCATTGGTGCTTTCTCCGGCATTCTCATCGCCCCCATCACCACCATTTACTACGACTCCGGTTTCCTGATCGGACTCAAGGGCTTTGTCGGCGCCATTATTGGTGGCCTGGCCTCCTATCCGGTCGCAGCCCTCGGCGCACTGCTGGTCGGGCTGCTCGAATCCTATTCTTCCTATTGGGCCAGCGCCTTCAAGGAAGTCATCGTTTTCACTCTCATCATTCCCGTTTTGCTCTGGCGTTCCTTCGCTTCCCGCCATGTCGAGGAGGACGACGAATGAATCGCCATCTGCCCGTCGCCTTATTCGTACTAGCGGTTCTGGTCGCTCCCGCCCTGCTGCCTGATTTTACCGTCACTCTTGCCAACTACATCGGCATGTACGCCATCGTTGCTCTTGGTCTGGTGCTAATCACCGGCGTCGGCGGCCTGACCTCTTTCGGCCAGGCTGCCTTTGTCGGACTCGGCGCTTATACCACCGCCTATCTTTCGACAGTGCACGGCTTTTCACCCTGGCTCAATCTGCTTATCGGCCTGGCGCTGACCACTGTCGTTGCCGGACTGATCGGCGCCATCACCCTGCGCATGGGTGGCCACTTTTTACCGCTCGCCACCATGGCCTGGGGCATCAGCCTCTACTACCTCTTCGGTAATCTTGAAATGCTCGGCGGCAATACTGGCATCTCGGGCATCCCCGTCCTCAATCTTTTTGGCTGGGAACTCAAATCCGAGCGCGATTACTACTACCTGATCTGGGCCGCTCTGCTGCTCGCCATGCTGGCGGTGCGCAATCTGCTCAATTCACGTGCTGGTCGTGCCATCTGTACCCTGAAGGGCGGCATCGTCATGGCCGAATCTTTTGGCGTCAACACACCGCGCACCAAAATCGCCATCTTTCTTATCGCCGCCCTGCTGGCGGCCATTTCAGGCTGGCTCTATGCTCACTTGCAGCGCTTCGTCAATCCCACGCCCTTCTCGCTTACGCAGGGCATCGAGTTTCTCTTCATTGCTGTCGTCGGCGGTATCGGCCATGTCTGGGGGGCTGTCGCCGGTGCTCTGATCGTCACCGTGTTGAAGCAGGTTCTGCAGGATTGGTTGCCCAAACTGTTCGGCCAGAGTGGCAATTTTGAAATCATCTTTTTCGGCATTGCCCTGGTGCTCATTTTGCAACGCGCCCGCAATGGTTTATGGTCACTGGTGCCGATGCTGGCACAGCGCCTGATGCCAAACCGGGCCAAACCGCGAGCGCTGGCGCCGGCAGCGCCACTACCACGCCGCACTTTGCCCGCAGCCGGAACCGTTCTGCTGCAAGTGCAGGATGTCAGTAAATATTTCGGCGGCCTCGCCGCCAACCAGAAAATGAGCCTTGAGGTCAAAGCCGGCGAAATCATGGCCTTGATTGGCCCCAACGGCGCCGGCAAGAGCACCCTTTTCAACTGCATTTCCGGCGTCAGCCCGGCCAGTTCAGGTGAAATCAAGTTCCTCGGCGAACGCATCGAAAGCTTTACCTCCCGCCAAATTTCCCGGCGCGGCATGAGCCGGACTTTCCAGCATGTGCGCTTACTGGGGCAAATGAGCGTGCTCGAAAACGTCGCTATCGGCGCTCACTTGCGCGGCCGCCGTGGTGTTCTGGCCGCCGCCCTGCGCCTGAACCGGCAGGAGGAAGCAGCACTGCTGGCCGAAGCTGCCCGCCAGATCGAACGCGTCGGCCTGACCGAGCATCTGTTCGACCCCGTCGGCAGTCTGGCGCTGGGCAAACAACGCATTGTCGAAATTGCCCGGGCGCTGGCTTCCGACCCCTGTTTGCTGCTGCTCGACGAACCCGCCGCCGGCCTGCGCCATCTCGAAAAACAGGCCTTGGCGGAATTACTCAGGAAGCTTCTGGACGAGGGCATGGGCATTTTGCTGGTTGAACATGACATGGATTTCGTCATGGGACTGGCCGACCGCGTCGTGGTCATGGAGTTCGGCGAGAAACTGGCCGAGGGCCTGCCACAGGATATCCAGCAGGATCCCAAAGTGCTGGAAGCCTACCTCGGAGGGCTCGACTGATGCTGCGCCACCATCCTGATCATTCTCCCATTCTTGAAGTGCGCAATCTTTGTGTCGCTTACGGCAAGGTCGAAGCCCTCTCACAAGTCAGCCTTTCGCTGCGGCGCGGCGAAATCGTTACCGTCATCGGCCCAAATGGCGCCGGCAAAACCACACTGCTGGCAGCGCTCATGGGACTGTTGCCGGTTGCCTCTGGCGAAATTTTATTTATGGGTCACGCCCAGCGCGGCCGCGAGCGCGAAGTCGAATTTCTGGTTCGGCAAGGGGTGACCCTGGTGCCGGAAAAGCGCGAACTGTTTGCCGAAATGAGCGTCGAAGACAACCTTGTGCTCGGCGCTTTCGACCGCTACCGCTGCGGCCACCGCGACCATCTTGAAACCATGGAAGAGGTTTTCACCCTTTTCCCGCGCCTGGAGGAACGCCGTGATCAGCATGCCGGTACGCTCTCCGGCGGCGAGCGCCAGATGCTCGCCATGGGTCGCGCCCTGATGGCCAAGCCGCGCCTGCTAATGCTCGATGAACCTTCGCTGGGTCTGGCGCCGATGATTATCCGCGACATTTTCCGGGTTATTGCCGAATTGAAGGAAAGTGGCGTCGCCATCCTGCTCATCGAGCAAAATGCCCGCGCTGCCCTGCAAATCGCCGATTACGCCTATGTGCTGGAAACCGGCGAAGTCTCGCTTTATGGCCCGAGCGATGAACTGTCACGCGACCAGCGTGTCATTGATAGCTATCTGGGATTGGGGCATAAGCACTAACCCAGATGCTTCGCCAACCTCAAGCTGTCTCCAGCGATCCCTCGACCGCTGCTACCCGGGCGGCGCGAACGCGCAGCGCAATTTCTGCCGGGTCAGACGCTGCCGCAGCGATGGCACCCGCATCGACAGCTTTTGCTGCCGCCAGTGCCTTTTGCCAGATTTTTCCGGCCGGATAAGGCCGTTCCTCCATGCCCAGGCGTCCCCTGTGATCGCATTCGCAAGCCTGCAAGAGCTGCGCAAAACGCTCTGGCCGGCGCAAAGCATCCGTTTGTTCCAGGATGCTGAGTATCGTTTCGGGTCGCAACGCGCTGTCGCAGCCACGTTCGGCGCGACGCATATTGCCGTGGTGTTTTGCGGTCATCAGCGCCAGATCGCGGCAATCTGTCGGCACCTTGAGGCGAGCGCACACTTCAGCGACCAGGCCTAAGCCTCGTTCCTCGTGACCGTGATGGCGGGGAAGAATATTCTCCGGCGTAGTCGCCTTGCCCAGATCGTGCAACAGCGCCGCCCAGCGTACTGGCAACGCATAACCCAGACGCGCCGCCTGATCAAGCACCATGAGCGAATGGATGCCGGCATCGATTTCCGGATGATAATCGGCGCGCTGCGGCACACCGAACAAGCGATCAAGTTCCGGCAACAAGCGCACTAGCGCGCCGCAGTCGCGTAACAGGACAATCATGCGCGAAGGCTTGTCTTCCATCAGCCCCTTGGCGAATTCCTGCCAGACCCGTTCCGGCACCAGATGATCGACCTCGCCGGCAACGACCATGCCGCGCATCAGCGCCAAGGTTTCCGGCGCCACCGAAAAATCGGCAAAGCGGGCGGCAAAACGCACCAAGCGCAGGATACGCACCGGGTCTTCGGCAAAGGCCGGGCTGACATGGCGTAATACTTTGGCGGCAAGATCGGCCTGCCCGCCATAGGGGTCGATCAGGGTTCCATCCGCAGCGCATGCCAGCGCATTGATGGTGAGATCGCGCCGCGCCAGGTCTTCTTCCAGCGTCACTTCCGGCGCAGCGTGGAAAGCGAAGCCGTGATAACCCGGCGCAGTTTTGCGCTCGGTACGCGCCAGCGCGTATTCAGCGTGGGTTTTTGGATGCAGGAAAACCGGGAAGTCCTTGCCGACCGGCTTGAAGCCCTGGGCGATCATTTCCTGCGGCGTAGCACCAACGACAACGTAGTCGTGGTCAGCCACCTGCCGACCCAGCAATTCGTCACGTACCGCACCACCAACCCGGTAGATTTCCATAGCTTTCCGGTGTTATCGTCCAGCCAGTTCACGCAGGATTTGAAGCCGCGATTTTCCGGACTGGATATAGGTCGGCGCCACGGTTTCCAGCGCCGTCGGCTTCCAGCCAGGAAAGCATTTGCAATCCTCGCCGCAGACACTATCGACCTGCAATGAGCGCAAATTATCCGGCGACAGTAAGGGCTTCGGCGCCAGCCACATCAAGCCGGCCTGAATCCGAGCCAGACCGCGGCACAAGGGAATGACCGGCGCGCGCCGACCGCACAGTCTGGCGGCATATTCAACCAATTCGCGCAGGGTATAAACCTTGGGGCCGCACAGATCGTAGGCCTGGCCGAAGGTATTGCCGTCCTCCAGACAAGTGGCAAACGCGTCAGCGACATCGGAGATCCACACTGGCTGCAATTTCGACTGCCCGAAACCAAGCGGGAAGAACGGCGCCAGTTGGTGAACACTGACAAATGTATTGAGAAACTCGTCACCCGCACCAAAAATGACCGAGGGACGAAATACCGTCACATTGAGGTCTTTGCTGGCCTGCAAAACAATGTCTTCGCCGTCGCCCTTGGAAGCGAGATATTCCGAAGGCCCTTTCAAATTGGCCTTAAGCGCACTCATATGCAGCAAACGGCGCACCCCGGCCGCCTTGCAGGCAGCGATGATTTTTTTCGGCAACTCGACGTGGGCACGGGCAAAATCGGCGCTGTATGGCGATTTCATGCTACTGCTGTGCAGAATGCCGACCAGATTGATGACTGCATCGCAGCCCTGCGCCAGCGCCGTCAGTGTCGCCTCGTTGAAAATGTCCGCCTCGACGACATCAACGCGTGGCAGCATGGCCAGCGCTTTATTGCGTTCGCGGCGACGGCTCGGGATCAAAACTTGCCAGCCATCGACCGAAAGCCGGCTGGCCAGGGCAGAACCGACAAAGCCACTGCCACCGAGCAGAAGAATCTTTTTCACGGCAACTCCTCAACCTTTGCTGCGCTGCCGCGTGGCGCAATCGTTCCCAATCTCGCCTTCAATGAATCCGGCTTGCCGTTGAATTGCAGAGAGTAGTAAACCGCGTTGCTCATCACCTTTTTGACGTAGTCGCGCGTTTCGCTAAAGGGAATGGTTTCGGCGTAAATGGCGCCTTCCATCGGCCGCATATCCTGCCACCTGCGGGCGCGGCCAGGACCGGCATTGTAAGCGGCAGAAGCCAGCACAGGATGATTGTCCAGCCCCTCCAGCACCATGCGCATGTAGCTGGTGCCGAGCAGCAAATTGACTTCCGTGTCGTTGACCCGGCCATGGTGGTAATCCTTCAGCCCGATCTTTTTGGCGACCCAGCGCGCCGTCGCCGGCATCAACTGCATCAGGCCAGAAGCGCCAACCGAGGATTTGGCATTAGTGATAAAGCGGCTTTCCTGCCGCATCAGGCCATAAACCCAGGCATCGTCAAGTGCTTGATTCTTCGCCGCCGGCCGAACCTGATCAACATAGGGCGCCAGATAGCGCAGCTTGTAATCGTGTTCGCTGCGGGTTCTATCGGCCGTATTGATGGCACGATCGTAAATGTGGTTGCGGTGCGCCAGTTCAGCGCTCGCCAGTAACTCGCGGTCATTCATGCCACGTAGTGAATAATTCCACTCGCGCACACCCTCCGTTCGCATATCGAGACGAAAAAAAGCCAGCGCCCGTTTAATTCCGGGATGATCGGCAGCTTTGTTTTTTTCCTCGGCCGTCAGCTCCG
>JAGTRX010000200.1 GCA_018262285.1 Pseudomonadota bacterium
GGAGAAAGAGTAAATAAATAAACATCAGAACTGGCAATGTCGAAGTCAGACTGTCGATGCGATCAAGCACACCGCCGTGGCCGGGAAGAACATTGCTGCTGTCTTTCAGGCCAACCTGACGTTTCAAGAGCGACTCGAACAAATCGCCGACAATACTCAAAGCGGTGAGCGCCGACAGGCCAATGATCCAGAACCCCAAATCCGGCGCATCCAGCTTAAAAACCGGCCGCATCACCAAGCCGTAAACCAGTACGGCAAGTGCGGCGCCAATGGCGCCTTCCCAGGTCTTGCCAGGACTGATGTTGATAGCCAGTTTGTGGCGACCGAACAGGCGGCCAAACAGGTAGGCAGCGCAATCAGCAACCCAGACAAAAGCCATGATGGCCAGCAATTGCCAAGCCCCCAGCAGGCGCAACTGCACCAGTGCCGCCCAGGCCGGCAAAATCAAAACCAGCCCGATCAGCAGACCGAGGACGCCTGTCGGCAAGCGCCACTTGCAATGCAGCCAGAAAGGCACCAAAAGCAGCCAGAAACCGCCGGCAACAAGGTAGAGCGGCAGCGCCAGCCGCAATGAGGTGCTTGATGCAACACCAAACATTTCTGGCAGAACCAGGAGCAGCGCAAGGCATATCGCTGTCAAACCAACACCCGCAAAAACGCGTTGGCGCGGTGTGAGTCGCATAAATCCCGCCCACTCCCAGCCACCAACCCCGGCAACCACAGCCACAAAAACCGCCCAGCCCAGTTGCGGCATCCAGAAAAGCGCCGGAACAAGGATGGCGAGCATGACAATCGCCGTGATGATTCTGGTCTTAAGCATTTGATTCCGGTTTATTTACCCTGGCAGTATTTTCTTGCGCCACCTGTTCGCTGGTGCGCCCGAAGCGGCGTTCCCTTTGCTGAAAAGATTCAATCGCTGCCAGCATCGCCGCTTCGTCGAATTCCGGCCACAGGGTATCGGTAAAATAAAGTTCGCTGTAGGCCAACTGCCAGAGCAGAAAATTGCTGATGCGCTTTTCGCCGCCGGTACGGATGAAAAGATCCGGCTCGGGGGCAAAACTCATGCACAAATGCGCTTCAAGATCGGCCTCGCTCCAGCCCGCCGATTTGTCCGGCGCAGCCGTCAGCATCCGATTCATCGCCTGCAGGATGTCCCAGCGTCCGCCGTAATTAGCGGCAATAGTGAGATGCAAAGCGTTGTTACTGGCCGTCTCGGCTTCTGCTGCCGCGATCAGCTTCTGCAACTGCGTATCGAAACGGGAAAGATCGCCGACCACGCGCAGGCGAACGCCATTTTTGCGCAAGCGACTCACCTCGTGCTGCAAGGCTCTGACGAACAATTGCATGAGGAGGCTGACTTCTTCTTCGGGGCGCCGCCAGTTTTCCGAACTGAAGGCAAACAGGGTCAGATAGGAAACGCCGCGCTCAAGACAGGTTTTGATGACGTCACGAACCGTCTCGACGCCCTTCTTGTGACCGGCGAAACGGGGCAAGTGACGTTTTTTTGCCCAGCGCCCGTTACCGTCCATAATGATTGCAATATGCTTGGGAACTGCCCCAGATTCAGGCACATCGCGGGTCGAACTGGCGAAACCGGGCTTTTGCGACATGCCGGCCTAGACCTGCATCAATTCGGCCTCTTTTTGAGCCAGAATTTTGTCCACTTCAACAATGTACCTGTCCGTCAGTTTCTGAATCTCGTCCTGCGCCTTGCGCTCGTCATCCTCAGGAATTTCGTGCTTCTTGAGGGCGTCCTTCAAATGCGTATTGGCATCGCGGCGTAAATTGCGGATGGCGACCTTGGCGTTCTCGCCTTCGTGTTTAACGACCTTGGTCAGATCGCGACGACGCTCTTCGGTCAACGCCGGCATCCCGATGCGGATAATATCGCCCTGCGTCGAGGGGTTGAGCCCCAGATCGGAATCACGAATGGCTTTTTCCACCTTGGCCACCATGTTCTTTTCCCACGGCTGCACGCCGATGGTGCGCGCATCGATCAGGGTCAGGTTGGCCACCTGATTGATCGCCATCATGGAACCGTAGTAGTCGACCTGGATATGATCGAGAAGGCCGGTATGGGCGCGCCCGGTGCGGATTTTGCCAAGATCGGCTTTCAGCACTTCCAGCGACTTCTGCATTTTTTGTTCAGCATTCTTTTTCAGTTCAGGAATCATCCCCATCTCCTCAACAGTAAACCAGCGTTCCTTCATTTTCGCCGCAAACAACCCGTTTGAGGGCGCCGCGCTTGAAAATGGAAAACACATTGATTGGCAATCTTTGGTCGCGGCACAGCGCAAAGGCCGTCGCATCCATGACCGCCAAGTTGGCTGTCATGGCCTCGTTAAAGCTGATGCGATCATAGCGCGTGGCATCCGGATTCTTCATCGGATCAGCCGAATAGATGCCATCGACCTTGGTGGCTTTCAAGACAATCTCGGCGCCGATTTCGGAGCCGCGCAGAGCCGCTGCGGTATCGGTGGTAAAAAACGGATTGCCGGTACCCGCACCAAAAATCACCACCTTGCCTTCTTCCAGGTAGCGAATGGCCTTGCCACGAATATAGGGCTCGACTACCTGCTCGATATTGAGCGCCGACTGAACACGGGCATTGAGACCGGCCTGACGCATGGCATCCGCCAGCGCCATGGCATTCATCACCGTCGCAAGCATGCCCATGTAGTCCGCTGTAGCCCGATCCATGCCGGTCGACGTCCCCGCCATGCCCCGGAAAATATTACCGCCGCCAATGACGACGCCAATTTCCACGCCCAGTTCAGCGACTTCTCTTATTTCAGAAACAATCCCGGAAATAGTCGTCGGATTGATTCCGTAAGGATCCGACCCCATCAGGGCTTCGCCTGAAAGTTTAAGAAGAATTCGCTTGTATCTAGGCGTGGTCATGACAGATCCTTACTTTTGCGCGGCAGCGGCTTGAGCCGCCACTTCGGCAGCAAAGTCGGTCACTTTCTTCTCGATGCCCTCTCCCACCATATAGAGCGTAAAACCAGCAACAGAAGCGCCCTTGGCCTTCAGCAATTGCTCAATAGTCTGCTTGCCATCCTCGGCCTTGACGAAAATCTGACCGAGCAGGGTCACTTCCTTCAGGTATTTCTGAACAGTCCCTTCAGCAATTTTGTCCAGCATTGCTTCGGGCTTGCCCGCTTCACGCGCCTTTTCGATGGCGATACGGCGTTCGGTTTCGAGCAAATCGGCCGGCACACCGCTGGCATCGAGAGACTTCGGCTTGGAAGCGGCAATGTGCATGGCCAGATCCTTGCCCAGTTGGTCATCGCCACCCACCAGATCCAGCAGCACGCCAATCTTGGCACCACCGTGAATGTAGGAAACGAGCTTGCCCTTGGCTTCAACGCGGGCAAAACGACGAATGGACATATTTTCGCCAATCTTGCCAACCAAGGCCGAGCGGGTCGATTCGACCGTACCTTCGCCCAGCGGCAGGGCAGACAGTGCGGCTACATCGGCCGGATTCTTGGTTGCGACCAGTTCAGAGCAATCCTTGGCCAGCTTGATAAAATCGTCATTCTTGGCGACAAAGTCGGTTTCACTATTGACTTCGATAATCGCACCAGTTTTGGCATCACCGGAAATAAAAATACCAACAATGCCTTCGGCCGCAACGCGGGTCGCCGCCTTGCTGGCCTTGTTGCCCAACTTGACGCGCAGGATCTCTTCGGCCTTGCCCATGTCACCATCGGCTTCGGTCAAGGCCTTCTTGCATTCCATCATCGGCGCGTCAGTCTTTGCGCGCAGTTCAGCCACCATGCTTGCGGTAATTGCCGCCATTTTTTTCTCCTATCAGGGATAGACGGGGCAAGGCTTAAG
>JAGTRX010000201.1 GCA_018262285.1 Pseudomonadota bacterium
GCCCCGCAACCTCGCGGCCAGGCATCAGGGAGAGGCCGAGCACGCAAATGGCGTAACTCAAGATGAGCGCGACGAAGGGTGTTCGTAGCCGCCTTAGCGCCAGGAGAAGGATGTCGCCCATGCAGGCTGTTCCTGATTAGCGACTCTGGCGCAGGGTTTCACCGATGAGGAGGATGACCGAGATGAGGTTGGCCAGGAGAGCCCCGCCAGAAAGTGAAACCACGACCGAAGTCGAATGAGCGGTCATGGGCTGGTTCTGGAAATGAACAACCCAGATCCATACCGTCGACGCCGCCAGCAACTGGATGACGGCAACCAGGCTGGTGGCTAGGTGGGTGGCGCCGATATGGGTGCGATCACCAAATTTGAGAACGGTGGCAATCATGTTGACGACGACAGCGGCAAACAGACTGATCGAATCGTGCAGTTCCGGCCGGGCGATGTCGCCAATGAAAAAACCGAAATTGAGCGTGCAGGCCAGGATAATGAAAAAGCCGAAGATTATTTTTTCGAGGTTCATGCCGTTTTCCCCTACAAGCCATTATTGGTTCCCGGAAGATGAATGCACTCCGGAAGGGCATGAGCATACCCTGCTTCAATGTTGAATGAAACAGTGCATCTCGGGGAAAAGAGCGAATGCCCAGCTTGAGAAAGGGGCGCGAGTTCCCTCGGTCAAGGCTGCCGAGGGGGCTCGCTGTGTTCCGGAATCAGCGGCCGGCGAGGCTATCAGCCAGGGCTTTGTCCGATTTGGAGATGTGGTTGATCAGCCAGTCGCGCAGGAATGAAAGCAATGAGGCCGTGATGGTCAGCGAGCCGGCGTCGAACTTGACTTTGAAGTCGCTGACTTCCTTGATCAGTTTGGCATGTTCCGATTTGTGTTCTGCCGTTTTGGCGTAATTGTGGGTGGCCATCAGGCGTTCTTCCATGGCGAAATGGGTCTTGGTGTAATTGATCAATTCGTTGAGCACCTGACCACAGGCATCCTTGCCTTTACCAGCCAGCATGGCGTCGTAAAGCTTGTTGACCAGATCGACCAGTTTCTTGTGGTCGGTGTCGATATTGGGGTGATTGGTCTTCAGTTTGTCGTCCCACGGGAAGAGAGGCATGATTTGGCTCCTGGATTGGTTGAGGTTGTTACGGTAAAGATATTACACCTTGAAATGCTCGACCATCTGTCGAAGATTGCCGGCCAGCTTTTCGGTGTTCTGGGCGTTGTCGCTGGTGTTTTTCATGGCGCTGCTGGTTTCGTCCACCATCTGGGCGATTTGTTCCACCCGTTGCGCAATCGAGGTTGAAGCGGCTTTTTGCTCTTCGGTGGCATTTACTGAATCACGGGTGCTGAACAGAATGCGTTCGGCAGCACTGCTGATCTGCTCCAGTGACGTGGTGGCCTGCTGTGCGGACAGTGTTCCGCGTTCCACCTGCGGCAGCATTTCATTCATGCTGTTGGCGATGGTGCCGGTTTTTTCCTGAATACTGGAAATCATGGTGTCGATATCGCCGGTAGCCGAGGTGGTGCGTTCGGCCAGCTTGCGCACCTCATCGGCGACGACGGCGAAACCGCGGCCGGTTTCACCCGCCCTTGCTGCTTCGATTGCGGCATTGAGCGCCAGCAGATTGGTCTGGCTGGCGATTTCTTTGATGACCCTGGCGATATTGGAAATCTGGTTGGCGCTGGTATCGAGCGAGGACACTTGTTCCCAGGCCGAACGCACATCCCTGGCAATCTGTTGCATTTCCCTGGCGGCATCCTGCACCTGATGTTCGCCGGCCAGGGCAAGGCTGTGGGTTTGCCCCGCCAGCGTTTCGGTTTCCTTGACCATGTCGGCGATGTGGTTGACGCTGACGGTGAGTTGTTCGAGCGCGGCAGCCATGCTGGACGTGGCATCCGCTTCGCTTTCGGAAGCCTGGGCGACTTGCCTCGCCGCAACGGCTATTTCACCGGCATGGCGATCGACTTCGGTCGCTTGCTGGTGAACCTGGCGGACAATGCCATGCAGGCCGTGAGTGAGTTGATTCAACTCGCTGAGCAGACTGCCCTCAACGGCGTTGTGGACACGAATGGTCAGATCGCCGGTAGCTACCTGATGCATGTGTCCGATGGCAGCAAAAGGTTCGCCGCCGAGTTGCCGCACCAGACTGCGAGTGACCAGGATGCCGAGCAAGAGTGCGGTGCAAGTTGCGAACAAGCCGATGATAAGGGTGAGCCAGCTATTTTGGGTGGATTGCTCGATAGCATGCTTGACTTGCTGTTCCGCTGAAATCGAGACCCGATCGTTTACAGCGACGGCCGCTTGGCGTAAACCATCGAAGCTTGGATTGGTTTGCTTGAGCAGGGCAATATTGGCTTCGGTATAGCGTTCGGCGTTGAGTTTTTGCAAAGCGGGTTCAATGCCCTCGGAGAGAAAATGGGCGACGGTTTTATCGAGCGTTTCCAGTCGCTGCCGGGTTTCCGTATCGGCACTGGCCGTCAGTTTTTTCAGCGTGTCCAGGCTTTCCGTCAGTTCCTGCCGGGATTTTGCCAGCGCCTCAAGATGTCTGGAGAGCGCATGATCGTGCAGTTTGACAACATCGCTGTTCGCCGGATTGTGTTGCAGGGCCAGCATGATCTGGGAGCGGACATCCTGCGCACGGACGATGATGCGTTGCGACTGGCGCAACGCCTGGGTGCGATCGGCCATGTCGGCAATATCCGATTGCATTTCCCGCAGGGCGCTGACCGATAAGGCCATCAGGATGATGAGAGCCAGCATGCCGCTGCCGGCCAGTAGGGTCAGGCGTTGCCAGACTTTCATGCGTTGAAGGAACATAAGGATCTCGCTGAACTTATGAAAGAATGGTTTCAGGGGGCTTGAGGCATGACCGGAAGGACATGTCCTCTTCCAGAATGTGCTGGCTTAGCCAGCCGGTGAGGAAGTGCAGGATTTCCTGTCCCGGTTTGTCGCGGATGCCCTGGAAGTATTCCCAGCGCAGTTCCTCGATCTTGCGGCAGAAGCCGCGATGCAGGCGGCAATGGTGCTCAAGATCGGGAAATTCGTGCGTTTCCATGAGGATTTCTTCGCGCCTGAAATGGAATTCGGTGTAATGGACCAGATCGTCCAGGATGAACTCGATGACCTGGCGGTTGTTGTGGCTTTCTGTATTACCCAGACGATTGATGATGGCGATCAGGCGCTGATGATCGAGATCGAGATCGGGATGGCCGACTGACATCGAAGGCTCCCATTCGAATAGCTTGGCCGATTTTCGCTGTTCTTCCAGCCGTAGAAATTCCTCGACAATGACCGGGTCGAAATGCTGGCCGGACTGGGAGCGGATGAATTCCAGAGCCTGTTCGACAGGCCAGGCGCCCTTGTAGGGGCGGATGCTGGTCAGGGCGTCGAAAACGTCGACCAGTGCGACGATTCTGGCTGAGAGCGGAATCTGATGACCGCTGAGACCGGCGGGGTAGCCGGAGCCGTCAAATTTTTCATGGTGGTGGCAGGCAATTTCGGCAGCCCGCAGCAGCAGCGCGCCATTGTCGGAGCGGCTGGCGGCCTTGTGCAACAGATCGCGCCCCAGCGTCACATGCTCCTGCATGACCAGCCGTTCCGCCAGATCGAGCGGGCCGGGTTTGAGCAGGATGGTTTCCGGGATCGCGATTTTGCCAATGTCGTGCAGGATGCTGGCCAGACCGATCTGTTCGATGAAAGCCTCGTCGAGGTCACTGGAATAGCCGCGGTGGGAAAGGGCCAGGGCGATTTCGGTGGTGGAGCGTGCTACGCGTGCCACATGCTCGCCGGTGTCGACATCGCGAAATTCGGCCATGGTGGCCATGGTCGAGATCGTGGCGTGTTG
>JAGTRX010000094.1 GCA_018262285.1 Pseudomonadota bacterium
TTTTCACATGTTGATTACCCGCCGCCTCGAATTCGACGCGGGTCACCGCATCCCGGATCATAAAAGCCAGTGCCGTCATTTGCACGGGCACCGCTACGCCATCGAAATTACGCTTTCTGGCGAAATTATTGACAAGGCCGGGGATGCGGCCAACGGCATGGTGATGGATTTTTCCCAGGTCAAGGAAATCGCCCGCACTGTGCTGGTCGATGCCTGGGATCATGCTTTTCTGGTTTTTGCTGGCGATCAGGTGGTGCTTGATTTTCTGGCGACCCTGCCCGGCCACAAAACAGTGGTGCTTGATTGTGTGCCAACGGCGGAAAACATGGCGCAGAAGGCCTTCAGTCTGCTCGAACCCGCGTATCGGGATCGTTATGGCAACCACTTGCGCCTGGAACGGGTGCGCCTGTTCGAGACACCCAATTGTTGGGCGGATGCAGTGCGTTCAATGGCTGATCTATAGCGAAAAAAGCCGGTTCTGCCTGACGACAGAGCCGGCAATCAAGGCTTCGAAAAATCAGGCGGTGGTGTTGCCGCGCCGTGTGGCGCTTTCCATACGCTCTTTTACAGCCAGAACCTTCTTGGCGTAGCTCTGTGAGGGATCATTGAGCGAGCCGTTGAATTGCAACAATCCGGCGGTGACGCTGCCATGGCGACGGACATATTCTTTCAGTACCTTGGAGCCAACAGCAACATTGATGACCGGGTCGAACAGCGGGGCTTCGCCGGCGTCGGTAGGCAATTTTTCCTTGTGGTAACGCGGGATGACCTGCATCAAACCCTGGGCGCCCATATTGCTTTCGGACAGCGGGTTGAAGCTGGACTCGACGGCGATGACCGAAATGATCAATAGCGGATCAAGACCGTGTTCCTGGGCATTTTCTTGTGCTGCCTTGAAAATCGGGGTCAGCGCCTGCGGGGAAACCCGATAACGGCGGGCAGAATACTCAAGTGCGGCCTGTAGGCGGGTATCCATTTTTCCCGGAGTGGTCTCGGGCTCTTCCGCCGTGATTTCTTCGGCTTCGGATGCGTGGGCAAGGCCTGGAACAACAGTGCCGATGAGTTGAGTGAGGTCAGGCTTGCCGATGTAGACGTAGGCAGTGGCCAGAACGAAAAATGCGCCGACCAGCATCAAAATGTTCTGCAGGGTGCGTAAAGCGGCCTCGGTCGTGCGGGCTAGGGGGTGGTTCAGAATCAGAGTGTTCGTCATGCTCTCTCCTTCACTGTTGCCGTCGCGCTAACTTTTTAGGTTGGTGCGGCGGGCGGTTACGGGGGGTGCATTTACCGGTTTTGGCAGATGCGTTTCCGGACGACTTTGACTGCGATTTTAGGTGGCCTGCTCAAGCTGGCCTTGATGTGCGTCGTGCGGATTTACGTGATTGCTGCAATGCAACAAGAACGCAGTTTAGGGCGTAAGGTTCGCTTAGTCAACCCTTTGTCAAGCCCCGTATTTGCTGCGATGTGCATGATAGCAAAGGAAATGTCCTTTGTTGACGGGGGTTTTGGAATGGCAGATGATCACCATTTTATGGGCAAAATATTGGTTAATTTATTGCGCCGCAGCAGGCAAAATGCAAATAAGCCATGTCAGCAAAGGGATTGCCGGATGTTGGTGATCTGCCAAAGTGCTTACGTATAATGGACGAGTTTCCTGGAGCAATCGAATGATGGATATCAAACACTACATGCAGAAGGTCGGTCGGCAGGCACGCGTTGCTTCGCGCCGCCTGGCAAGGGCTTCCAGCGCAGAAAAGAACGCGGCGCTGCTGGCCATTGCCACGGCTATCCGCCGCGAAAAGACGGCTTTGCTGGCGGCCAACCTGCTGGATCTGGAGGCTGCCCGTGCCGCTGGGCTGGAACCAGCGCTGGTCGATCGTCTGGCGCTGACGGAAAAAGGTGTCGATAAAATGGCGGAAGGCATCGAGCAGGTTGCCGCTTTGCCGGAACCCATCGGCGAGATCACCGACTTGCGCTACCAGCCGACCGGCATTCAGGTTGGCCGCATGCGCGTGCCGCTTGGCGTTGTCGGTATTATTTACGAAGCGCGGCCGAATGTGACGGCCGATGCGGCGGCGCTATGCCTCAAATCGGGTAACGCTGCCATTCTGCGTGGTGGTTCGGAAGCCATCGGCTGTAATCGCGCCATTGCCAAATTGATTGCCGAGGGGCTGGAAGCGGCCGGGTTGCCGGCCGATTGTGTGCAGGTGATTGACACCACCGATCGTGCCGCCGTTGGCGAATTGATCACCATGCGTGAATTTGTCGATGTGATCGTGCCGCGCGGCGGCAAGGGCTTGATCGCCCGTCTGCTCGCCGAAGCGCGCGTGCCGATGATCCAGCACCTGGACGGCAATTGCCATGTCTACATTGACGAAGACGCCGATGCCGACAAAGCCTTGAAAATTGTCGAAAACGCCAAGACCCAGCGCTACGGCACCTGCAATACGGCCGAATCTCTGCTGTTGGCGCGCCCGGTGGCGGCAGCGCTGTTGCCTGCAATTGCCGCCATGCTGACCGGCAAGGGCGTCGAAATTCGCGGCTGTGCTGAAACGCAGGCGCTGGTGCCGCAGGCTCAGGCGGCGACCGAAGAGGATTACTTCGCTGAATATCTGGCGCCGATCATTTCAATCAAGGTGGTGGCTGGCATTGACGAGGCTATCGAGCACATCAACACCTACTCCTCGCACCACACCGACGCTATCGTCACCGAAAATCACACCCGCGCCATGCGTTTCCTGCGCGAGGTCGATTCCAGTTCGGTCATGGTCAATGCCTCCACCCGTTTTGCCGATGGCTTTGAATATGGCCTGGGCGCCGAAATCGGCATTTCCACCGACAAAATCCATGCTCGCGGCCCAGTCGGCTTGGAAGGGCTGACCTGCCAGAAATGGGTGGTGCTGGGCGATGGTCATGTGCGCGGCTGATTCGCGGTGAGCGGTCTTTGTATTTCTGCCGGCACTTTGCTGGCAGCAATTCAAATCAGCAGCTTTACGCTGGCGACGACCGACAACGTTGATCGAAGCCGGCAGGAAGCGCACTGGCGCATCGAAGGCCAGCGGCTGGTTTCTGGCGCCGCACCGACCAAGCGTGCTGACAGTTCGCAACTTGCGGTCAGCACGGCATTGCCGCAGCGGTTGCCGCGCCTGCTGATCACCCATTCCCCCGGTGCGCCTTTGCAAGAGTTTTGCATCGACGGCCGCTGCCGGCCGCTGGCCAGCCTGCTACCGGGAATTGAATCGACGGCCGTCATTGAACTGGCGCCATGCCCGTGAATTTTTCCGGCATTGTTGCGGCGCCCGGGTTTTGTCTGGGCGTTACCTGCGACGACGAATGGGTTGAGGCCATTCATTTTCTGGAGCCACAGACGGAAGTCGCCCCCCAATCTCCTCTCGCTAAAGAAATAGTCAGACAATTGCGTGCCTGGCTCGATGATCCGGATTTTGTTTTTGATTTACCCCTGAAGTCACAAGGAACGCCATTCCAGCGCCGGGTATGGGCGCAGATCGCGGCCATTGCGCCGGGGCAAACGCGCACCTACGGCGACCTTGCGCAAACCTTGGCGAGCGCACCGCGTGCGGTTGGCCAGGCCTGCGGCGCCAATCCGCTGCCCATTATCGTGCCGTGTCACCGGGTTGTTGCCGCCAATGGCGGACTGGGCGGCTTTGCCCGCCACGATGGCGGTTTTCTGCTCGATGTGAAACGCTGGTTACTGGCGCATGAGCGAAATTCCTGATCCCGCTCCTGGCGATCGTGACGAAATCGACGCCTTTTGTGATGCGCTCTGGCTTGAAGATGGCTTGGCCAAAGCGACCCTGGAAAGCTACCGAGCTGATCTGACCCATTTTGCTGGCTGGCTGGCAGCGACTGGCCGTGGCAGCTTGCTGGCGGCTGAAGCAGAAGCATTGGTCGCCTATATTGCCAAGGTGGCGGGTGACAAGAAACGCGCCACTTCGCAGTCGCGTTATCTGTCCAGTCTGCGTCGCTTTTACCGCTGGCATCTCGGGCGCGGGCGTATTGCGGTCGACCCCACCCTCAAACTGGTCAACCCGCATCTGCCGGCGCGCTTGCCCAAGGTCATGTCGGAAAAGCAGGTTGAAGATTTACTGGCGGCACCAGACATCGAAACCCCCCTGGGTCTGCGTGACCGCGCCATGCTCGAAATGCTCTACGCCACCGGCCTGCGGGTTTCTGAACTGGTCAATATCAAACTGCACGAAGTCGGCATGAACGAGGGCGTCGTGCGGGTGATGGGCAAAGGCAGCAAGGAAAGACTGGTGCCGCTGGGCGAGGAAGCGCTCGACTGGATCGAGCGTTATCGCAACGCAGCGCGCGCTGAACTTTTGCATGGCCAGCAAAGCGATGCCTTGTTTGTGACCCGGCGGGGTGGAGCAATGACACGCCAGATGTTCTGGTGTCTGATCAAACGTCATGCCCTCAATGCCGGCATTGATCCGCACCGACTGTCACCGCATGTTCTGCGTCATGCCTTTGCCACCCATTTGCTTAATCACGGTGCTGACTTGCGCGTCGTGCAACTGCTGTTGGGTCATGCTGATATTTCAACGACGCAGATATATACCCACGTTGCCCGCGAACGGCTGAAGACGCTGCACGCGGCACATCATCCGCGCGGCTAAATGCGTAATTTTGCGCCGCATCAAAATTTTCTCGGCTGGTGGCCGCTTTGGCGATAAATTTTGTAGAATGCCGTCCGGGTTAATTTTAGTCGTGTGAACTGCAATGCACAAAATTGTTTTTTCAGGAAAAATTCTTCCTGGCCATGATCCGGCCATGGTGCGCGACAAATTGCTCTCCATGCTGGGTCTGCCGCCAGATCAGGCCGAGAGGCTGTTTTGCGGCAAGCCGCGTGTCCTGAAAAAGGAGCTGAGCGCCGAGGAGGCCAAGCGTTATCTGGATCATCTCGCCAAACGCGGTATTGCTGTCGATATTGACCCGCCCTTGAAGGCTGCCAGCAATTCGTCCTTTCCTACCCTGATTATTGACGCAGAGCCTGAAGCGCCGGTTGAGGAAGCGCCAAAGTCGGCTGTTCCTTCCACGACTGCCGAGCCGTGCGCCAAGCCCGTTCCGCTGCCGGTCAAAGTCGTTGATGCTGTTGTTTCACCAGCCGCGCCGACAACTGCCTCGCTTGCAGCAGCGCCCATAACATTGCTTGAGCCAGAGCTGAAGGAGGTCATTTGCCCAAAGTGCGGTGAAGCACAACCCAAGCGAACCTTGTGTCGTGCCTGCTCGACCGACATGCCACGCTTTGCTGCGGCACAACAGGAAGCGGCTATCGAATCGCGCCGGATGCGGATCGAGGAAACGGCAGTTGCGCTTTCAAGTGGGCGCTTTGCCTCGAACCCGAAAGATCAAAGCCGCTGCCATGTTGCGCCCAAAATTACCCCGTTCTGGGAGCGCTTGCCCAAATTCTTTCTGTTTCCTTTGCAAACAAGCAATCTGATCACACTCATATTGCTCTCGCTCTCCAGCCTGCTGGCTTTCTTCCTGCCGCTGCCTTCTCCCTTTGATCATCTTCTGGTGCAATGTCTGATAATGCTGGCCGGTGTCCGGCGCGCCTTTGTCAAAATGGATGCCATGTCAAGAGGGTATCTGGGCGAGGATGAGCAGGCGCTGATGCCGAGCGATCCCCAGCGTGTCAATCTGCCCTGGAAGCTGCTGGGCGTCATGATCGTCTGGGGGATTGTCGTCAATATTGTCGGCAGCATTAGCGTCGTTTTGGGTTATCTGGTCTGGGCCTTTGCATCAGTTACCCTGCCGGCGGCCGTCATGGCGCTTTCGGTGACCAATAGCTTCTTTTCCGGCCTCAATCCGGCGCTTTGGGTCAGGATTATTCGGGGTGTCGGCAAGCCTTATGCCGCCCTGTTTGTTTTTTTGACCCTGCTTTCCGGCGGGACGAGTGCGATACTTCCGCTGCTGGCACCATTGCTAAGGGGTTGGTATGCGCTGCCGATTATCGATTTCAGCTTCCTGTATTTCATTTATGTCATGTTCGCCATGATGGGCTATGTGCTCTACCAGTACCACTGGGAGCTCGGCGTCCAGGTTGATCGGGTGCATAGCGAAGCGAGTGGTGCTGCCGTTCAGGATGACGCCGGCGGTGATCTGATTGCCCAACTCATTGCCAATGGCGATATCGATGCCGCGCTGGCAGCGGCGCATGAACAACATCTGGCAGAACCTGAGGATCTGAAAGTTCAGGAGCGCTATCACAAGCTATTGTTGATGGCCGAAAAGAATGATCGTGCTGTCAATCACGGCCGAAAATATCTCTCGCTCTTGCTGCAGAAAAAACAGGGGGATTCCGCCGTTGCCCTGTTCAGGCGCATGCGGGAGATTGAGCCCGCATTCAAGCCGGTTCATCCGGAAGAGTTCTTGAAACTGGCCGTGGAAACGCATCGTTGCCGCCAATACGAAGCGGCGCTTGCCTTGATGGACGGGTTCGAGCAGAAATATCCTGGAAATGCCGATATTGCGCCCATCCATTTTTTGACCGCAAGAATCCAGAGCGAGGTCTTCCGGCGCGACGATATCGCGCGTCAGATACTGGGAGCGCTCTGTGAGCGATTTCCCGGGCATGCGATGGTTGTTTCCGAGGTTGCACCTTATCTACGCGCCCTGGATGCCATCCGTCAGGGGGCTGCCGGCTGATTTCAAACTTGCTGGCGCAAAATGTCTTCTGCCATGCGGGCTTGCGGGGTGTCGCCGTGTCTGTCGTCGAGCGCTTTTTTGTACTCCAGCGCTTTGGGGCGGCTCCCCTGTTTCAGGCAGGATGTGAGTAGCGCCAGCAGGATGTTGGGTGCTTCGCCGTGCGTCGGTTCACGCGAAATCAAAACACGCAAAAGGCGATCCGCCTCCTGAAGACGGCCTTCGCGCGCGAAACGGAAAGCCAGTCTTGCTGTCATTTCCGCGCCAAGACGCGGCGGCTTGGCCGTGCTGACATAAGTTTGATAACAGTCGTAAATCCACTTTGAGGATTCCGGATCGTCAGCGGAAAAGGCGGTAACGTAACGGAAGGCGCGATGGAAATGCTCGTCTGCCGGTGTTCTTTTCGCCAAATTGAAATAAGTGCTGACAAATTCGCTGTTTTTGGGCGCCAACTTGGCCAGCTTCCGATATAGGTCACGGGCTTCGTCCAGTTTTAGGGCTTTAAGCGCAGCGCTGGCACGTTGTTGCAAGACATCGACCGGATTTTCGGTTTCGATAGTGGTCGGGGGTGCCAGATTTTTGTCCGGGCTGCGTTTCTTGAAAAAATAGGTGAGTGCGGCTCCGGAGAGCAAACCGCCGGCATGCGCCATGTACGCCACTCCTCCTTCCGGGTTAAGGGCTTGCTGAAGGAATTCGTGGGCAATCCAGACCGGCAGCAAAATGATGGCAGGCGCTTTGACGTAGTCGAAATAAAAGAGGAGTTGATAGAAGAACCGGATACGTTGCCGGCCGTATAGAACGGCATAAGACGCCATCAAGCCGGAAATGGCGCCTGAAGCGCCCAAGCCAATAGAGGTGGAACCCAATCGTGCGAGCAGATCGCCCAGGTCGCCGCAAGCGCCGGCCAGCAGATAGAGCGCCAGATAGCGCTTGCCGCCAAGGGTCTGTTCGACGGTAAAGCCGAACAGGCAGAGAAAAATCATGTTACCAATGAGGTGGCCTGTACTGCCATGCAGAAAGACCGAAGTGATCAGTGAAACCGGATTCCAGTCCGAGGGATTGGATGCCCAGCGCTCGGTAAAAGGGCTGCCTTTGAGCGCTTCATATTTTGTGCGCTGTTGTTTCCACTCTTCATAGTGTTCGTCGTCAGCTTTGACGATCTTTCCTGCGGCAAGCAGGCGCTGAAAATCCTGGTCATGCTCCATGGCCTGCAATGGGCCATCAATATCCCCGTTATTTATCGCCCGCTCAACCGCATCGGCCATCCTTGCCTTTTTAGTATTTCCAGACTCCCGAAGGTATTGGGCAAAGCGGGGGAATTCGATGTTGGGGAGAATCTTGGAAGCGGCGTAGAACCTGGCGGCATTTTCCTGTGCATTCGTTTCGATGCGTTGTGGCCCAAAGAAAACAATGAAATTGATCAGCACCAGCAGAATGGTGATGAGCGGTGGATGGTGCCAGTCCGGCTTGTTGTTGAGTGGGATTGCGAAAAACATGACGGAATAGAGTTTACATGAGGGGCTGCAAATTCAGGTTAAGGGGTAGTCTCTTGCAAACGCTACCGGACGCGATTGCGGATTATTGCCTGTGCCGTACTCCTTGTCCATTCGCCAGGGATTTTGGCAGGTGGATTGATTGGCGCTGTATATTTTTACCCAGCTTGAGAATATTGCATTGCATCATGTTTTGGGGAAAAGAAGGAACCCAATGGCAACAATGAGTTGTAGAATTCTGATTGAGTCCAGTCCGATTTATTGAACGATCATGCACAAAATTATTTTTAGCGGGAAAATTGTTCCCGGCCATGATCCAGCCAAGGCCAAGGAAAAGTTGCTGTCCATGCTGGGTTTAGGGTCAGAGCAGGCTGACAGGTTGTTTTGTGGCAGGCCGCGTGTTCTCAAAAAGGACTTGAATGCCGAGGAAGCGCAGCGATACCTCGATCACCTCGCCAAGCGCGGCATTATTGTCGATATTGATCCGCCATTGAAGGTGGAGAGCAGCTCGCCTTTTCCCACCCTGATTTTCGACGATGAGCCGGAGCCGACATCGGGAGGAACTGCAAAACCGGTAACAGAAAAAATGACTCAACCGGCTTCTTCAAAGATTCCGTCAACGCGACCTGCTTTTAAGGCGCCACCCCGGCCGACAGAAGCTCAATCCTCGACAAGTGCTACTGATCAAGCTATTGCTGGCCAATTATCTGAGCCTGTAAAGCATCAAACCGCCGTTAAGTTTCCTTCACCACCGCCGATAGCTTTGGTAGAACCGATAGTCGAGGAAGTGGTTTGTCCGAAGTGTGGTGAGCGACAACCAAAGCGAACGTTGTGCCGAACCTGTTCCACAGACATGCCACGTTTTGCTGCTGCCCAGCAAGAAGCGGCCACGGAAACGCGCAGAATTGGCCAAAATGGGGCGGTCAGTGACATGTCGGCAGTGGGAGTGTTATCTAGGGCGAGGGCGCGAGAAGCCGAATATGCCGAGGAGGGGCCGAATTGGTTGAGCCTCAGTTTTGAGGGGCGTTTTGGTCGCCTTTCCTATTTATGGGCCTCTGTCTTTTGTTGGTTCATCATTGCTGGCGGCGTCTTTACGGCGGTTAAGACTGGTAGTTGGTTATTGGGGTTGGGAGCGATTTTACTCAGCTTTGTATATTCTATTCGGCTGATGGTGCTGCGCAATCACGATATCGGTTGGAGTGGCTGGTTGGCTCTGGTCTCATTGATTCCCTATGTGAATGCACTGTACAGCATCCTTCTGGCCGTTGTTCCCGGTAACCGAGGGGCTAACGACTATGGCCCCCAGTCACCAAGAGCGGGCGGTTTGGCGGCGGCGGCTGGGATTTGCTGCTTGGTGTTCACCTTCGGCATTTTTTCTTCGGTTTTTAAACAAGCTATCGCCATGTATGAGGGGCATGTCGAGCATGGGCGACAGGGAAGCTCACAGTCGACAGCCTTGCCAGTCGATTTGCCGCCTTCGGGTACTTTCGATCCGAAGCACAACCGCGTACAGGTCTACGCGGAGGGCAATGAATGCGACTGTACCCCGCTGAGGAGTGGGCTTACGGAAATGGGCATTGAGCTTGAGGAAATTCCAATAACGTTAAACCAAGGCGATGTGAATACCGCCGAGATGATAGAAAAGGTCAAGAAGGCAGGTTTGGATCACACGAAGATCAAGATGCCAGTCGCCGATGTCAACGGAGTGATCCTTACTGGCGCCTCTCTTGAGGAAATCATTAAACATCTGCGTCGCTGATGGCGCTAATGTGTAAAGTGGCGGCAAGCGAGTGCCCTGGCCAACCCATGCACGGATTCAATGCGAAGCGCTATGAGGCCATGCGAAAAGCAGGGTTAAGATTGTTCGCTTCGTTTGAGCTATTGCCGGAGTTATTGACATGAGCAAGATCGAGCACGCTCCGGAAACCCCGGCCACCAAATTTCTGCGCTCACACAAGATAGCGTTTTCGGCCCATCTCTACACCTACGAGGAAC
>JAGTRX010000202.1 GCA_018262285.1 Pseudomonadota bacterium
GCGGCCGAGCCGCAGGCCAGGGAGATGGAACCGGATTTTTTGTGGGAGTGTGTCAATGAAGGCGAGTTTTCGTTTCTGGATATTGCCCGTGATTACTATGGCCACCCTCCCGCGCCGGTCGAAGCTACGGCGGTGCTGCTCACCCTCCATGCGGCGCCTGTCTATTTCCACCGTAAGGGCAAAGGTCGCTACAAAAAGGCCCCTGCCGACATTCTCAAAGCTGCTCTGGCCGGTCTTGAAAAAAAGCGTCAGCAAACGCTCGCGATTGAACATTGGGTCGAAGAACTAAAAGCAGGTCGCCTGCCGCCGGAACTGGCGGCCTTGACCGATCAATTCCTTACTACGCCGGATCGCAACCGGCCGGAAACCAAGGCGCTGGAAGCGGCTTGCGAACAAACCGGCGAATCGGCGGCACGCCTGCTTTTTCGCTGCGGTGCTGTAAAGTCTCCCTATTTTGTGCATTACCGGCGTTTTCTGCGCGAACAGTTTCCCAAGGGGACGTCTTTCCCGGTGATTGAAGTGCCGCAAATGCGCGCCGATTTGCCGCGCGCCGAAGTGGCGGCTTTTTCCATCGACGATGCTCATACCACCGAAATCGATGATGCCTTGTCGGTAACGCCGCTGCCCGGTATCGGCAGCCGCATCGGCATTCACATCGCCGCGCCCGGCTTGGGCATAACGCACGGTTCACCCCTCGATGGTATTGCCCGCGCTCGCTTGTCGACGGTCTATATGCCGGGCAACAAGATCACCATGCTGCCCGATGCCGTGGTGGCGCGCTATACGCTTGATGGTGGTGTCGATTGCCCGGCGGTGTCGCTCTACCTGACGGTCAATGAACAGTTTGAAATTGTCAGTCACGAATCGCGCCTCGAAATCGTGCACATTGCCGCCAACCTGCGCCATCACGACATCGAACCGCTGTTCAACGAACAAACCATTGCTGCCGGTTTGCCGGAATTCCGTTTCCGCGATGAACTGCTGCATCTCTGGCACTTTGCCAATGCCTGCGAAGGCCGGCGTGGCAAACCCTCGGCGACGCAGGGCATCAACGATTACAACTTTGCTATCGACGGCGATCTGGCTGATCCTGACCAATGTCGCGTTCACATCAGCGAGCGTCAACGCGGCAGCCCGCTCGATAAACTGGTGGCGGAACTGATGATCGTCGCCAATTCGACCTGGGGCGGTCTGCTGGCCGAAAAGAAAGTCGCCTGCCTGTATCGGGCGCAAACCCAGGGCAAGGCGCGCATGACGACTTCGCCGCTGCCGCACGATGGCCTGGGCGTGCCGCAATACGCCTGGATGACCTCGCCGCTGCGGCGCTACTGCGATCTGGTCAACCAGTGGCAATTGATCGCCTGCCTGTCAGGCGAAGCGCCACCTTTTGCTGCCAAGTCGGCCGAGCTGTTCGCCGTCCTGCGGGATTTCGAGCTGACCTATGCGGCGTATGCCGATTTCCAGCGCCGCCTGGAGCGCTACTGGAGCCTCTATTGGCTGCGCCAGGAAAACGTGGCGGAGATTGATGCTACCGTGCGGCGTGACGGAACGGTCAAGCTTGATCACCTGCCCCTTGTCTTGCGTGTGCCTTCCTTGCCGGCCGGGTTGCCGACCGGGCAGCGTCTGCGGCTGGGGGTAAATGCCGTTGATCTTCTTGATCTGGAGGCAGATTGTCACTACCAGCAACTGCTGGCAGTGGCCGAGGTGGTGGCCGCAGAACCCGAAGATATGGAGGTCGAGGACTAGTCATGGCCAGAAAACGTCGTCGCCAGAACCGCGAATTGTCCAACCCCTCCTTGCTTTCGCGTATTCCGCCGCTGGCCATCGGCATCACCATCTCATTGGTGGTGCATGCCGGCCTGCTGATGCTGCATTTCCAGTTTCCCGAAGCCTCGCGCTTCATGCAGGAAAAGGCGCTCGACATCATTCTGGTCAACGCCCGCTCGGCGCAGAAGCCGGTTGACCCGCAAGCCCTGGCGCAGGTCAATCTGGATGGTGGTGGCGATACCGACGAAAATCGCCGCACCAAAACGCCCTTGCCGCCCAGCGATGAGCAGAGCAGCGGCGACGATGTTGAAAATCTCAAGCGGCGCGCCCAGGAACTGGAATCGCAACAGCAGTTGCTTGTCACCCAGGCCAGAAGCAAGCGAAGCGTGGCGGCGGGAAGCAATACTGGTCAAGGTCAGAGTGAGCCGCAAGTTCCCAGCAGCGGCCAGGATCTGGCGGATGCGGCGCGTGCCATGGCGCGTCTGGAAGGCGAAATCAGCAAATCGGTCGAGGAATACAACAAGCGACCCAGGAAGCGCAGCATCGGTGTGCGGGCGGAAGAATACCGCTTTGCCCGCTATATCGAAGATTGGCGCGCCAAAGTTGAGCGGCTGGGAACGCTTAACTACCCGGAAGCGGCGCGTGGCAAACTCTACGGGGCTCTGGTCTTGACAGTGCGCATCGATGCCGAAGGCGAAGTCAGGGGTATCGAAATCAACCGATCTTCCGGCTACAAGATTCTCGATGACGCCGCCCGCCGCATCGTCTTGATGGGTTCGCCTTATTCAGCTTTTCCACCTGATATCCGGCGCGATACTGACATTCTGGAAATTACCCGCCGCTGGTCCTTTACCCAAAGCGATACGGTAGAGGCCAAGTAAGTGGAGCGTTACGCCGTTTTTGGCAATCCCATTGCCCATTCCAAGTCGCCGACCATTCATGCCCGATTTGCGGCGCAGACTGGCCAGAGTCTGAGTTACGAAGCTATCTTGGCGCCGCTGGATGGTTTTGCTGCGGCAGTCGCCGAATTTCGGGCGGCAGGTGGCAGGGGTGCCAATGTCACTGTGCCGTTCAAGGAAGAAGCCTTTCGGCTCTGCCAGCGCCTGACGTCGCGTGCCGAACGTGCGGGGGCGGTGAATACCCTGGTTTTCGGTGATGATATTCTGGGCGACAACACCGATGGTGCCGGCTTGTTGCGCGACATCACCATCAATCTCGGACAGTCTCTAGCCGGTCGCCGGCTGTTGTTGCTCGGTGCCGGCGGCGCGGCGCGCGGTGCTTTGGCGCCTTTATTGGCGGCACGGCCAGGCCGTTTCGTCATGGTCAATATTTTTCCTGAAATTGCTGCCAAGTTGGCGGCCGGAGTGGCCGATCTGGGCGAAGTGGCTACCGGTGATTTTGCCGATCTGGCCGGGCAGGAATTCGATGTCATCATCAATGCCACTTCGGCCAGTCTGTCTGGCGAAACATTGCCGCTACCGCCCGGCATTTTCGCCCCCGGCAGTCTGGCTTACGACATGATGTACGGACAGGGCGAGACGCTCTTTATGGCGCAGGCGCGCCGTATGGGCGCAGCACTGCGCGCCGACGGTCTCGGTATGCTGGTTGAGCAGGCGGCAGAAGCCTTTGCCCTGTGGCGCGATGTGCGGCCTGAAACCGCGCCGGTGCTCGCTGATCTGCGCGACCAGTTGACTGCCAAATGATCCGCTGTTTGCGCTGGTTCAAGCGTGGCCTGTTGTTTCTGGTTTTGGCGCTCCTTCTTTACCATCTGTGGTTGTTCGGCTGGGTGCTGTATTGGAAGTGGTTCAATCCGGATACCACCAGCTTTATGGCCATTCGTCTCTCCGAATTGCGCGTCAAGCAGCCGCAGGCGCAATTGAAAAAACAGTGGGCGCCTTACGCGCAGATTTCCGTGCATTTGAAACGGGCGCTGATTGCCTCGGAAGATGGCAAATTTGTCGAGCACGGCGGTTTCGACTGGGAAGGCATCCAGCACGCCATCAAGCGCAACGAGAAAAAAGGCCGCTTTGTTGCGGGCGGTTCGACC
>JAGTRX010000203.1 GCA_018262285.1 Pseudomonadota bacterium
CGTTGATCTCACAGCTGAATCAGAAGGCAAGGCGCCCCTGCAAATCGCCCGTGAACATGGCCGCACGCAGATATTCGCCCTTTTGCGCAGCAAACTGGCGGCAATGAACTCCTAGGCAAAATTCCACATTCAAACTTCTTTTGTTCCGGATATGCCAGATACTGTGCCTAATCATGTCCGGTAATCTCGAACGTCTGCCACGCCAGGGGCTCCTGCTGCTGGCGGCTATTTCCCTCTTCTGGGGCATTAACTGGCCCATCATGAAGATGGTGCTATCCGAAATTCCTCCACTCTATTTCCGCGCCAGTTGCCTGCTGCTCGGCGGGGCGGGCTTGCTGGCCATCTGCCGTACTGGCGGAAACAACATCACCGTGCCAAAGGGTCAGTGGAAATCGCTGATGAGCCTGTCGCTCTTCAATATTATCGGCTGGAACGTCCCCGCCGTTTATGGCGTCATGCTTCTGCCTTCCGGACGCGCCGCCCTGCTCGGCTACACCATGCCGCTATGGAGCAGCCTCCTTTCGGTCTGGATACTGGGTGAAAAAATCACAAGCCGCCGCCTTGTCGCCCTGCTTCTCGGCCTGGCTGGCATTGTTGCCCTCATGGGTGGCAGCCTGCAAGGCATGCTACAAGCGCCGCTTGGCGTCGCCTGCATGATTCTGGCCGCTTGGTGCTGGGCGTTGGGCGTCGTCCTGCTCAAACGACTGCCAATTGCCATGCCGACCACTGCCCTTACTGGCTGGATGATGCTGCTGGGAGGCGTTCCCCTGCTCTTCATTGCCATCCCGCTGGAAAGCTCGCGCCTCGTTGTCCCCAGCTTCTGGCCCGCCTTCGGGCTAGTTTACAACGTTTTCATCGCCTTCATGTTCTGCTACTGGGCGTGGAATCGCATTGTGCTCATGGTACCTGTTACCGTATCTTCTCTTTCATCGCTGGTCACCCCGCTTATTGGCGTTGCTGGCGGCATACTCATGCTGGGTGAGACACTGGGTTGGCAGGAAATACTGGCGGCTCTGCTTATTCTGGCAGCCGTCGGAACCGTTTCACTCAAACGCTAACCTCAATCCGCTCAAGAAGTTCAGCCACCGGTTTGAAACTACGGCGATGGATGGGGCTGACACCATACGCTTGCAGTGCGGCGAAATGGGCTGCGGTTGGATAGCCCATATGGCGGTCGAAGCCGTATTGCGGATAACGTTCGTGCAGCACCAGCATCTGGGCGTCGCGCGTCGTTTTGGCCAATATGGAAGCGGCGGCGATACTCGCAATCGAGCCGTCACCCTTAATAATAGCTTCGACGGGAATTTCGAGACATGGGCATTTGTTGCCATCGACCAGAGCACTCTGCGGGCGGACGCTCAGTTTGTCGACGGCACGGCGCATGGCAAGCAGACTGGCCTGCAGGATATTGATCTGGTCGATTTCTTCGACACTGGCCTCGGCCACCGCCCAGGCAATGGCGTGCTGGCGGATTTCGTCAGCAAGGAAATCACGTTTCTTTGCCGAAAGTTTCTTGGAATCGTTGAGCCCGGCAATTGGCCGGGTTGGATCGAGAATGACGGCCGCTGCCACCACCGACCCGGCCAGCGGCCCCCTGCCCGCCTCGTCGATGCCACAAGCCGTCGCCGGCGGATAAATCAGCGCAGACATTCGATAATGGCCTGCGCCGCCTTTTCTGCCGTATCCTGCTTCAACTGCCGGTGTATATCGGCAAAGACTTCATTGAGCGCGGCAGCGCCTTCCCGGTCTTCGTAAAGCTTGATCAGCGCTTCCGCCAATCTTTCCGGCGTCGCCTCATCCTGCAGGATTTCAGGAACAACAAATCGACCAGCCAGAATATTGGGCAGACCAACATAGGGCAGATAGCCCATACGTTTCATCAACCAGTGTGAGGTGGGCGACATTTTGTAGGTAATCACCATCGGCCGCTTGATGAGCGCCACTTCAAGGGTGGCAGTACCACTCGCCACCAACACCACGTCAGCCGCGCCCGCCGCATCCTGGGCGTGTCCGAACAACAAGCGGAAGGGAATCTCTCCAATATCCTGCCGCCGCATGGCAGCCTCGAACAAGAGCCGGGTCTCGCGTGTTGCCAGCGGCACAATAAACAGCGCGTCAGGCAGACGTTCATGGATGATCTTGGCCGTCTTCACAAAATCATCCGCCATGTACTGCAATTCGGATTGCCGACTGCCCGGCAGCAGAGCGATGATCGGGATGGTGCGCGGCAAATTGAGCTTTTCGCGCACTTCCAGTCTTTTGGTTTCCATCGGAATCACATCTGCCAGAGGATGCCCGACATAGGTGACAGGAATGCCTTCTTTTTGGTAGAGCGGTGGTTCCATGGGAAAAAGCGCCAGCACCCGGCTCACCGCTTTTTTGATTTTGCCAATCCGTCCACCGCGCCATGCCCAAATGGAGGGGCTAACATAGTGAATGGTGGCAATGCCGCGCCGTTTGAGATCGGTCTCCAGGCCCAGATTGAAGTCCGGCGCATCGACGCCAATGAAGACATCCGGACATTCTGTCAGCAAACGTTTCTTGAGTTGGCTGCGAATATTGGAAATGGAACGATAATGCTTGAGTACCTCTACATAGCCACGCACAGCCAAGGCTTCAGCCGGCCACCAGGCATCGAAGCCCTCTGCCTGCATTTTCGGGCCGCCAATGCCGAAAAACTGGGCCTCCGGCAGACGTGCCTTGAGCGCCGCAATCAGGTGGCTGGCCAGCAAATCACCGGAAGCCTCCCCGGCGACCATAGCGATGCAGACTCGTTTCATCTGATAATGCCGCGCTTGGAATTTTCCAGAAAATCGACGAATAGCCTGACGTCCGGCGCAGTTTTGGCATCCTCAACCAGTTTGGCCTTGGCTTCCTCCAGCATCAAACCGGATTTGTAGAGGGTGCGGTAGGCGCGCTTCAAGGCAGACAGTGATTCCGAGGTAAAACCACGCCGCTTCAGACCCTCGACATTGATACCATAGGGTTGCGCAGTATTCCCCGCCGCCATCAGATAGGGCGGAATATCCTGCAAAACAACGGTTCCCACTGCTGTCATGACATGCGCACCAACCCGGCAAAACTGGTGCACGCCGGTATAACCGCCAAGAATTGCCCAGTCATCAATGTGGACATGACCCGCAAGTTGAGCATTGTTGGCAAAGGTAGTGTGGTTGCCGACCTGGCAATCATGTGCGATGTGAACATAGGCCATGATCCAGTTGTCGTTGCCGATACGGGTCACGCCGGCATCCTGTGCCGTACCGAGATTGAAGGTGCAATACTCGCGAACGGTATTGCGGTCGCCGATTTCCAGACGCGTATCTTCACCAGCATATTTTTTGTCCTGCGGCACTTCGCCCAATGAGGAAAACTGGTAAATGCGGTTATCGCGCCCAATACGCGTGTGACCGGTGATCACCACATGCGGCCCCACCCAGGTATTGTCGCCAATCTCGACCTGCGCGCCGATGATGGAATAAGCACCGATACTGACATTGGCGCCAATACGGGCGCCCGGATCAATGATCGCGGTCGGATGGATCATTCCTGAATTTCCCGTTTGGCGCACATGAGTTTGGCGCTGGCCACCACTTCGCCATCAACCTTGGCTTCTGCGTTATATTTCCAGATGCCGCGCATCTGGCGCTCGATGGTGACGTGCAAGTGCAACTGGTCACCCGGCATGACCGGTTTCTTGAAGCGCGCCTCATCAATACCGACAAAGTAGAAAACCGAATCCTCGCTCGGCATTTCGCCCATGGTCTTGAACGACAGGATGCCGGCCGCCTGGGCCAGCGCTTCCATGATCAG
>JAGTRX010000204.1 GCA_018262285.1 Pseudomonadota bacterium
TGGCGAACCACAGGCCTGGCGGCAATATCAAGGCAGCGAGAACAAGCTCTTGGCGAAATGCTGCCTCGTTTTTCCAGGCAGCGGCAAAGCCTTGCATTGAACAGCAAAAAGCGCGGACTAGCCGCGCCATTCCAGTAGATGTTTTAGCCCTCAAAGTCGCATCCTCCGGGCTTTTTCACCCCGACCGATCAAAATCCGGGATTACTTTTCCACTTTCTGGTTCAAGGAAGCCATCCAGGGATTCGACTTGGTCAGCATCGCCATCCAGGCCGAATAGGCATCAACATAGGCCTTCATGTAAGGCGGCATGGCATCCTGCATTTTCTGCATATCGCCTTGCGTTTGCGCAACCTGTACGGGCCACCAGGGATTGGCGGTGGGCATAACATTGAACGGAAAAATACCGAACGGAAACATTGTGGCCTCCTGGAATAATTAGAAAAAATACAGACGCCCGAATAAGTCGATCTACCAAGCGTGTATAGGTTCAGTTTAGTTGATTCGCAGAAAAAGTGGAATAGAAGAGCGCACCATTTCAATTCAGCGCTGCAGCAGGGGGCGTAAAAAGCGCCCGGTATGGCTGCTTTTGCATGCTGCAATAATTTCCGGCGTACCCTGCGCCACGATCTCGCCACCGCCACCGCCACCTTCGGGACCGAGGTCGATCAGCCAATCGGCTGTCTTGATCACATCAAGGTTGTGTTCAATGACAACAATCGTATTGCCGTGATCAGCCAGGCGGTGCAATACCGTCAGCAGCATTTCGATATCCTGAAAATGCAGGCCGGTGGTGGGTTCGTCCAGAATATAAAGAGTTCGGCCGGTATCGCGTTTGGAGAGCTCCAGCGCCAATTTGACGCGCTGCGCCTCGCCACCGGAAAGCGTCGTGGCGCTTTGCCCTAAGGTAATGTAGGAAAGACCAACATCGATCAAGGTTTGCAATTTGCGCGCGACCACCGGCACCGCATCGAAAAATTCGCGCGCCTGTTCAACCGTCATGCCGAGGATTTCCTGAATATTCTTGCCTTTGAAGCGGATTTCCAGAGTTTCCCGGTTGTAGCGCTGGCCGTGACAGACATCGCAGGGGACGTAGATGTCCGGCAAAAAATGCATTTCGACCTTGATCAAGCCATCGCCCTGACAGGCTTCGCAGCGTCCACCCTTGACGTTGAAGGAAAAGCGCCCCGGACCGTAGCCACGCGACCTGGCTTCCGGCACGCCGGCAAAGAGATCTCGAATCGGCGTCATCAAGCCGGTATAGGTAGCAGGATTAGAGCGCGGTGTGCGGCCAATGGGCGACTGGTCGACACTAATGACCTTGTCGAAAGCATCCAGTCCGATAATTTCTTCATGCGCCGCCGGTTCGGTGTTGGAACCGTAAAGATGCTTGGCGGCTCTGGCATACAGAGTGTCGTTGATCAGCGTCGATTTGCCGGAACCGGAAACGCCGGTGATGCAGGTGAATAGGCCACAAGGAATATCGACGTTGATGTTTTTCAGATTATTACCGCTAGCACCGACGATCTTGCAAGTGTTGGCCTTATCGTAAGCGCGTCGCTTTTCCGGCACGGCAATCTTCTTCTGACCGGACAGGTAAGCGCCAGTCATCGAGGCCGGATTGGTAGCAATTTGCGCTGCCGTTCCTTCCGCCACGATGTGGCCGCCATGCACACCAGCGCCTGGCCCGACATCGACAATGTAATCGGCAGCGCGCATAGCTTCTTCGTCATGCTCGACGACAATGACGGTGTTGCCGATGTCGCGCAACTGGCAGAGCGTTTGCAACAAGCGGGCATTGTCACGCTGGTGCAGACCGATAGAAGGCTCGTCGAGCACATACATCACACCAGTGAGGCCGGAACCAATTTGCGAGGCCAGACGGATACGCTGCGACTCGCCACCGGAGAGCGTTTCCGCCGAACGTTCCAGGCACAGGTAATCGAGGCCAACGTTAATCAGGAAGGACAGGCGCGCCATGATTTCCTGCAGGATTTTGTCTGCCACTTGCGCCTTGTTTCCACTCAACTGCAGATTCTGGAAATAGCGACGTGCTTCGCCGAGCGGCAGGCGGTTGACGTCGTGCAGGGTCTTGTCGCCAACACGCACATGGCGCGCCTCGGTGCGCAACCGTGTTCCGGCACAATGCGGGCAAGAGGTGTTGCTGATGTACTTGGACAGCTCCTCGCGCACCATGGCCGAATCGGTTTCGCGGTAGCGTCGCTCCAGATTGGGAATGATGCCTTCGAAGGTATGGTCGCGATCGAAGCTCTTGCCTTTTTCATTAAGGTATTGAAAACGGATGACCTGGCGGCCGGAGCCGTGCAAAACGACCTGCTGCGTCTCTTCCGGCAGCGCCTGGAATGGCGTTTCGACATCGAAGCCATAATGCTGGGCGAGCGATGCCAGCAGCTGGAAATAGAACTGATTGCGTTTATCCCAGCCCCGAATGGCACCAGCAGCAAGCGAAAGCTGGGGATGCACAACCACGCGCTTGGGATCGAAAAACTGGATAACGCCCAAGCCATCGCATTTCGGGCAAGCCCCCATCGGGTTGTTGAATGAAAAAAGACGCGGCTCGAGCTCCGACAGGCTATAGGAACAAGCCGGACAGGCAAAGCGGGCGGAAAAGAGGTGCTCGCTGCCACTTTCCATTTCCAGCGCGATTGCCCTTCCATCAGCATGGCGCAAAGCGGTTTCGAACGATTCCGCCAGGCGCTGGCGCATGTCGTCGCGCACTTTGAGGCGATCGACAACGACATCAACGCTGTGTTTTTGGGTTTTGGCCAGTTTGGGCAGGGCGTCGAGTTCATGGATCTTGCCGTCAACCCGCACCCGCGCAAAGCCCTGCGCCCGCAATTCGTCGAACAAATCCGCCTGTTCGCCCTTGCGCTCGGCAATGACCGGCGCCAGGATCATCAGCCGGGTTTCTGCTGGCAGCGCCAGCACATGATCCACCATCTGCGACACCGTCTGCATCTGCAAGGGCAACTGGTGTTCCGGGCAATAGGGCGTGCCGGCACGGGCATACAGCAGGCGCAGATAATCGTGGATTTCAGTCACCGTGCCCACGGTCGAACGCGGGTTATGGTTAGTCGACTTCTGCTCGATGGCAATGGCGGGCGACAAGCCCTCGATCAGATCAACATCGGGCTTTTCCATCAATTGCAAAAACTGGCGGGCGTAGGCCGACAGCGACTCAACATAGCGGCGCTGCCCCTCGGCATAGAGCGTATCGAAAGCCAGCGAAGACTTGCCTGAACCGGAAATACCGGTAATCACGGTCAAGCGATTACGGGGCAGATCGAGACTGATATTCTTGAGATTGTGCGTGCGTGCACCGCGAATGCGGATTTCGTCCATGATCACTCGGAGCGGTTGGGCAACCGGTGACTATAACAATTTTCACCGCTCCTTGCCGGAAAAGCTGACTTTTGGAAACGATGAAAGGAGGTTCAGCCGGACTTATCCGTTTCGCTTTCCCAAACCAACATTCTCTCGCAATAGCGCGCAATCAAATCCACTTCCAGATTGACCCGACTGCCCGGCTTGAGGTGTTTCAGCGTGCTCACTGCCAGCGTATGCGGAATCAGGTTAATGGTGAAATTGTCACCCTCAACTTCGTTGGTGGTCAGACTGCAACCATCGACGGTCACCGAACCCTTGCGGGCAATGTATTTGGAAAGCGCATGCGGGGCGCGAATCTCCAATAGGCGATTGTCTCCGATGAGATCGAAACGCAGCACCTCACCAACGCCGTCAACATGGCCGGAAACCAGGTGGCCGCCCAGACGATCG